>JABDDQ010000053.1 GCA_013287545.1 Bacteroidota bacterium
GTTTGTTGTGTGGTTTTGACACCGAGTTAAAATCAATTACATATAAGTCATCTCCGGCAGTATCAATACTGTTGCTGCCAATAATAGAAATACTTTCGGGTGGAGCAATTTTATCTAATGTATCTCCTTTTTTTACATATACAACACCCCCGCCAGTTGAGGTTTTATAATTTGCAGGTGCAGCATGGCTTCTTGTTTTCGATACAACCTGATGCGCATGTATGCTTCTTAAATCGTATTTAGCATTAAAGTCTGATTTATAAATAACGAATGAATTATTTTTAAGTTCATTTTTTTGATAGTCAACTAAATCTTCTGTATCAATGGCTTTACCTAAGTAACGGATTTCAAAATGTAAATGGCTGCCGTAAGAGTGCCCTGTGTTACCACCTAAGCCAATTTGCATGCCACTAACAACTTCTTCTTCAGGTTGTACTAATATTTTTGAAAGATGCGCATATACTGTTTCTAACCCGTTATTATGACGAATGATTACTACATTGCCATATCCGCCAATAAAACGTGCTATACGCACTTTACCATCAAATGCAGCTACAACAGTGTCACCTGTATGTAACCCAATATCAGTACCATAATGCGGACGACGACGACGCCATCCAAATTCAGATGTTATTGTACCTGTATAAGGCATGGTAAATCCGCAATTCCAATCGTCTAATAAATAAACAGTAGCCGAATCTCCCGGAAATTGTTGTTCAAATAAATTCGGGTGGCAAGATGCTGTATCCCAAGTGCCGTACAAATCATGCGACGGAAACATTAATAAAGAATCTACATCATCATAAGCAATAGTAGTGCTTACAGTTTGTGTAGTATCATCTTTTTTACGCTTTTTATCGTCGCTAATTTTTTTGTTTTTATCTCCTATTGATGCAAAAGACAACATTGGCACTATTAATGCCGCCAGAATTGTTGTATGTAAAATTGTCTTTTTCAAAATAAATTATCAAAATGAGATTTGCAAAAATATTTTTTTAAAGTTAATAACCAAACTTTCTTTTGCCTTTTTTGGTTTTATTTACCAACGTGCATTGTTTACTTACGCCAAATTACCTTATTTCGCTGGGTTTTGCACCTAAAATAAAAAACTGTAAAAAACGTTAATTATTACTATTAAAAGTCCTTTTATAAGAAAATCCATAAAAAAACAGTTTTATATTTTACTTTTGGCGCCGCATGCAAATTGTAGTAAACACACGCTTATTGCTTGATGGCAGATTAGATGGCATCGGTTGGTTTGCTTATCAATCGCTAAAAAGAATAACACGCCTACATCCCGATGTTCATTTTATTTTTTTGTTTGACCGCCCCTTTAACGAAAAATTTATTTTTGCTGATAATATTACTCCTCTTGTACTATCACCACAGGCAAGGCATCCATTCTTATATTATTACTGGATGCAGTTTTCGGTTAAACCTTTATTAAACAAGTTAAAGCCTGATTTGTTTTTATCGCCCGATGGTTTGCTGGCTTTGGGAGCCAAATGCAAGCAGTTACCCGTTATACACGATATTAATTTTGTTCATTACCCTAAAGATTTACCTTTTTTTACGCGCCATTATTACAACTACTTCTTTCCTAAGTTTGCTGCACAAGCCACTCGCATAGCAACCGTGTCGGAGTTTAGTAAAAAAGATATTGCAAAACATTATGCAATTGATACCGCTAAAATAGATGTAGTATATAATGGCATACACAATTATTTTGATATTGTTAGTGATGATGTAAAAACCGCCACCAAAAAAAAATATACAAAAGGTTTAGATTACTTCATTTTTGTAGGCTCATTACATCCTCGTAAAAATATTTTACGTTTAATAAAAGCATTTCATCTTTTTAAAACCGAAACAAAATCAAACTTAAAATTAGTGCTGGCAGGTGCTATTTTTTGGGGAGAAAATGAGATGTACGAATTAATGAAGGAACTGAAAATAGAAGATGAGTTAATTTTTACCGGACGAATTGCTAATAACGAGTTAAAGGATTTAATTGCCTCAGCGTTTGCATTAACATACGTGCCTTATTTTGAAGGTTTTGGCATTCCTTTGGTAGAAGCTATGCAATGTGGTACACCCATATTAGCTGCTAACACCAGTTGTTTACCCGAAATTGCAGGCGATGCAGCTATTTATGCAAATCCGTTTGACGAAAATGAAATAAAACATGCCATGATAACGTTATACGAGGATAGTGATGTAAGAAACAACTTAATACGTAAAGGCCTCGAACAAAAAAATAAATTCAGTTGGGATAAAACAGCCCGTCTATTATGGCAAAGTATAGAAGCCACAGTTTAACAAGTAATTACTACATTTGCACGCTTTATGCTTAAAAAAATTCTATCTATATTTTTAGTTGCATTATTAGTTACCTCGTGCCGTAAAGATGATAGTCCGGTTGGTATAAGCATTCTTCCTACAAGCGATATAATTGGAGCCCAATATGCCGAATTTTATCCTGATATTTCTTATAGTCATTTTGGTCAAAATGATTCTGTTCTTTTAACTACCCGCTTGTCAAATTCATGTTTATTAGGCTCTTTAAATGATCCAATTTTTGGAAGAACTGATGCTTCGGTATACTGTAGTTTTGAAACCCAATATTCACCCGGAAGTTTAAGTGGAACCCTAGGTTTTAGTACCGCTACGCTTGATTCGGCAGTTTTAATTTTAGGATATAATTATGTACCTGGTTCATCTACCGTTTTCGTTGGAGACACCACCGATCAATTATCCTTAGATATATTTCCACTTAATACCAATTTAAATCCTGATAGTAACTATTATTCAACAGGTAACAATTATTATTATACGGGTACAAATACACATGTGCGCGGCCCTATACCCTATAATGAAAACCAAAGTTTAATTTATGGCGGGCAAAGCAAAGTTTTTACTCCGCATCTTTTATGGACCACACCAATAAAAAAAGATACTGTTGTTGCTCCTGGTAACTATAATCCACCTCAATTACGTGTTAGGTTACGTACTAATTTTGCCGAAGGTCTTTTTGGTTGTATAAATAACAACACCTTATTTCAACAATATTTAAAGGGTATGTTTATAACAACTAAACACTCTATATTACCACAACCTTATTACGGAAGTTTATTTTTTGTTTATATGGATGACAACACCAGCATTACCTTTTATTACCATGCTAATGGAGTTGCTGCACAACAACCGCCACTTTCATGTTATTCTAACGGTGCTACCTGCAACCGATTCAGCTATTTTAAGCACGATTATAGCATTGCCTCACCTGATTTAAAAAATCAATTAAATAGCCCTGATACCCTTGCTACAAATAACCATAATCAAAATGTTTACCTGCAAGGTGCCGGTGGTGTCAGTACTATTTTAAAGTTTCCCAGCTTTCAGCAGTGGGCAAATACCAATAGTAATTACAATATAACCATTAACAAAGCAGAGCTTGTTTTAAGTACAGATCGTTCTAATACCGATTTTTATGACTTAAGTAGGTTCCCATTACCGGGAAGAATATATTTAGAAGGTGATACGCTTGGTGGGCCTGCGGGACTGATAGAAAACTTATATACGTTTGGTGGTTATTACGATTTATACAACAATCAGTATTTAATTGAAATACCTCACACCACCGGACTAATAGTAAACCATAGAACGTTCAACACTAAGTTTTACCTTACAGTTTATAATGGTGCTTTATTTCCCGAGCGACTTGTACTGGGTGGAACAGCTAACAAAGAGTATCCTATAAAACTACGGGTTTGGTATACTACACTTACTACAAAAAAATAGTTTGTTATTTTAGTATAACGCCTTTAAACCTTATTTTTTGTGGTGATTTAGTATCGTTACTAAATACTTCTACTATTCTATCCTGCCTATCATACGTGGGTGATGTATCAAATAAAACATCAATATTACTCGATTTACCCGGTAAAATTGGTTCTTTAGGCCAAGTAACTTTGGTGCAACTGCACTCAGCCTTAGCATCTGTAATAAATAAAGGCTGGTTGCCAACATTAGTAAATTGATAAGTAAGTTTTACTTGTTCCCCTTTTTTTACAAGCCCAAAACTTTGCTTAGCATCTGTAAACTTTAATTGTGCCTGTGCCGTTAACTTAAAAGATAAACTAACTAATATTAAAACAAATATATTTTTAACCATGTATAAAATAAAAAAATCGGACCGAAGTCCGACTTAGTTTTATAAAAATGCTTACTACTAATTTAAACTATTTTTTATCAGTTGCAGGTGCAGCAGGTGTTGCCGGAGCAGCAGGCGCAGGTTTAACTTCACCTTTAATAGTTAAAACAGTACTTGGTGTTTTTGAATTTGATGTAACAGTAATTTTTTTATCGAATTTACCTACACGTTTACTATCGTATTTCACTTTAAAAGTAGCTGATTTACCCGGAGCAATTGGCTCTTTAGGCCATCCATCAACATTAGTACAACCACAAGAAACCTGTACATTTGATAAGATTAATGGAGATTTACCCGTGTTCTTAAATTTAAATTCACGTACCGTGTTTGCATCATAATCAATAGTACCATAATCAATAATTTCATTATCAAACTTAAGCTCAGGTGCATTAGGATCAATGTTTGGTGTTGTTGACTCTTGTGCTTTACCGGTAAAGGTTAATCCCAAAAATAAGATGGCTGCTGCTAATATTTTTTTCATTTTTTTGTTTTTTTATAAATTAATTAATTGTTTCCTTTTTCAACCGGAGAACCTGTTTTTGGTGCATTACCACCTGCCGGAAATTGTTCTTCTACCGGAGCAGCTTCGATTGTACCTTTAATTTGTATAGTTTGTGTACCAGATAATGCGTTAGATTGTACAGTTACTGTTTTAGATATTGGTCCAACACGTTTTGTATCGTAATGAACTTTAATAACGCCTGTTTTACCCGGTAAAATTGGTTCTTTTGGGCAACTTGGTACGGTACATCCGCAGCTACCTTGGCAATTAGTAATAATCAATGGTTCTTTACCACTATTGGTAAATTTAAACTCGCATCCACCATCAGCACCTTGTTTCATAGTACCGTAATCATGTACTGTTTTTTCAAATTTAATATCTGCCTGAGATGCAGGTGCTACTGCCGCAGCAGGTGCCGCCGCTTTTGCTGGTTCTTGCGAAAAACCTTTCATAGCCATAAGCGATAAAACTCCGAACGTTAATAATATTTTTTTCATTTTAATTTTTGTGTTTAATGTTATGCGCTCAAATATACCAAAATCATGCCATAATTATAAAATCTTTAAATTAATTTTAACATTTACCTTTCCATATCAAAAAATAATAATTAATTTTAAAGTAAAATTACTACAATGCTCTAAATCGTTTATCCTCAAAAATACAGATTGCTTTTAAGACATGTTCTTTTGTATCGTAAAACAACACAATATGAAAACAATAAAAACAATAGTATTTATAATGATAGTGGCTACCACATCATTAAATGCGCAGTCTGACGATTCAAAATTAAGTAAACATTCACCAAATGGTGTTTACAGAGACTATAAAGAGTTCGTAGCTCGACATTACACGGATAGCGTTGATATATCAAAGCCAAAAGCCTCCGAAAAAAACAACGATTTTGATGCAGTTGTGTTAAAAGAAGGCAAACACAAACGTAAATATACAGAAGGCGAAATTTATGGATACAGTTTGAATGGAAAAGATTATAGATATTTTGATTCGGAGAAAGCGGGTTCTCCCTACGGATATTTTGAAATTATAGGAAATAAGGGTTTGATAATTTACCGTCAAACAGAAAATAGTAATCAGCAAGATGTAACCTATGATTATTATTACAGCAGAGATTTGACATCGCCCATTAAACCTTTAGATAAAGAATACTTGAAACATGAGCTGCAAAATAAAGAGTATGTGGTTTCACTTTTTGCTCTAAAAAATATTTTAGAGTACAAAAATGGAGAATATACTGTGAGTAAAATTTTTAATACTTACAAAACCAAGCCATCCGATTTTTAAAATCAAACGTAGTACTTTAATTGTTTAAGCAGCCTTTACTTTTTCTCCGTAATGCTCGGCTCTTGTACGTTTTACATCTTCGCTTTCCAAGTACTCATCGTACGTACAAACCTTATCTATCATTCCTTTTGGGGTAATTTCAATAATTCGGTTGGCAATAGTTTGTACTAACTGATGGTCATGCGAAGTAAATAAAATAGTGCCTTTAAAGTCTTTCATTTCATTGTTTAAAGATATAATGGCTTCCAAATCTAAGTGGTTAGTTGGCTCATCTAACATTAGTAAGTTGGCACTAAGCAGCATAGTTTTAGATAGCATACAACGCACTTTTTCTCCTCCCGATAAAACGGTAGAACTTTTCAAAGTTTCCTCACCGGTAAACAGCATTTTACCTAAAAAACCACGAATAAAGGTTTCATCTTTATTTACCGAATATTGTCTTAGCCAATCTATTAAATTATTATCTCCGGTAAAATATTTATGATTTTCGTTAGGCATGTATGCTTTGGTAATGGTGGTACCAAATAAATAAGTGCCTTTATCTGCTTTTTCTTCTTCGTTTAAAATTTGAAAAAGCGTGGTTATCGATAATTGATTGCGGCTTATAAAAGCAATTTTATCGCCTTTACGAACGTTAATGTTGATACCCTTTAATAACACCCCTTCTTCGTTTGATTTGCAAATATTTTCTACATGCAAAATTTGGTCGCCCGCCTCACGTTCTTGCTTAAAAATAATAGCCGGATATTTTCTGGTTGAAGCCGGTATATCATCAACTGTTAATTTTTCTAATAATTTTTTACGCGATGTTGCTTGTCTTGATTTTGATGCGTTAGCGCTAAAGCGCGTAATAAACTCTTGTAATTCACCGCGTTTATCTTCTACTTTTTTATTAGCATCTGAACGTTGCTTTAATTTAAGTTGGCTCATCTCATACCAAAAACTATAGTTACCACTGTAAGTAGAAATTTTACCGAAATCTATATCGCAAATGTTAGTACAAACGGCATCTAAAAAGTGCCTGTCGTGGCTAATTACAATTACTGTGTTTTCAAAATCAGCTAAAAAATCTTCCAGCCAGTTAATGGTTTCAGCATCCAAATCGTTGGTAGGCTCATCCATTAAAAGTATATCGGGGTTACCAAAAAGTGCCTGCGCTAATAACACACGTACTTTTTCTTTACCCGTTAAATCTTTCATTAAACGTTGGTGCAATCCTTCGCCAATGCCCAAACTACCTAATAATTGTGCAGCATCACTTTCTGCATTCCAGCCATTCATTTCGCCAAACTCAGCTTCTAACTCAGATGCGCGTATACCATCAGCTTCACTAAAATCGGGCTTTGCATATATAATTTCTTTCTCTTTAATAATGGTGTGTAATTTTTTGTTGCCCATTATAACAGCATCCATCACGCTAAACTCATCAAACTCAAAGTGATTTTGCTTAAGCACACTCATACGTTGTCCGGGTGTAATGTCTATTTGCCCACGGTTAGCTTCAATTTCACCCGATAAAATTTTCATAAAGGTAGATTTACCTGCGCCATTAGCACCAATAATGCCATAGCAATTACCGGGAGTAAACTTTAGGTTTACTTCATCAAATAAAACACGTTTGCCGTACTGTAGGGTAACGTTACTTACTGTAATCATTTTCTAAAAAATTGGAGCGCAAATGTAGTGCTTTTTATGGCACTAAACACTAAGCAAGCACAGTAATGCCGCCTTTAACTACTTCATTTAACTGTACGTTAACTTTGGTACCAACAGGTAAAAAAACATCTACCCTCGACCCAAATTTAATAAAACCAAACTGCTCGGTTTGTGCTGCTACATCGCCTTCTTTGCTATACATAACTATACGACGAGCTAAAGCTCCGGCAATTTGACGGAATAAAACTTGAACGCCATCTTTTCTTTCTACCACAACCGTTGTGCGCTCATTTTCAGTAGACGATTTTGGATGCCATGCCACTAAATATTTACCATGGTGGTGTTTAGCATATTTTACAGTGCCGCTTATAGGGTAACGGTTGACATGCACATTGGTAGGCGACATAAATATAGAAACCTGTAGGCGTTTACCTTTAAAAAACTCAGGCTCTTCTACTTCTTCAATAACCACGACTTTACCATCTGCCGGACAAATTATTTGATTTTCATTTTTTGTCCAATTACGACTTGGGCTTCTAAAAAACTGTAAAACAATTACCATTACTGCTAAACTAATAGTGTAAGCAGTACATTTTGCTACATCGCTTTCCGGAAAAAAGTAGCGTGCAATGCCAATTAAAATAGCCGAAAAAACAAGTGCCAATGCAATGGTAGGGTAACCTTCTTTGTGTATTGTCATTTTTTTAAATTAAAGCGCAAAGCTATAAAAAAGACAGATTAGCTCATCGTTTTTTTGTCATATAAGGCTAATATTGTTTTTCTGCTCCATATGAGAAAGTTACTCTCTACAATTTTATTAAATAGCACAGAAAAAACAATTGTAGTTATAATTATACCCATTTTTAATAAATTGCTACCGGGTGTTATAATAATAGCCACTAAAGGGCCAAATAAGTATATAGCATAAGATGCATCTCCTAAAACTTTAAATAGGCCTGATACTTTTTTGTTTAAAGGTGCTTTAATTTCATACGCAGTAACCGAGCAAATAATAAAAAACGATAAAAGCCCATAAATAATATAGGATACTGAATTGTTATAAGGTACACCAATTAAAAAAAACAATAAGCTACTAAACAAAGTAATTGTTAAGGTAAAGGTTGCGCTAAATGTTTTGTAATATTTTACCGATAAAAAAGCACTTAAAACCCCCAATAAAAATTCCCAAAGATGAGTTCCTACTAAAAAATTTATCAAGGTTCCTTTTAAAACAGGGGAAATTGAATCAACCAACGTTATTAATGAAGATACAGATAGTAGCACAAAAAACAATAAATAATGAAATTTACGTGGTACTATATAAGCCGTTATACTAATAAGACAATAAAAATACAACTCATACGAGAGACTCCAGCTAACGCCAAGTACAGGATAATGGCCCGGAATTAATAGAAAAGTTTTTAAGCAAGAAACATCAATCTTATATGGCGTTATGATGTATAATAAAATCAATGCAACCCAATACAGAAAAAATATTTTAGACAGCCTGTGAATAATAAATTTAAAAGCTTTAGGGCTGCTTTGGATAAAAAGAGTGAAATACATAACAAAACCGCTTATTACAAAAAAAATATCGACCCCTTTATACCCTGAATCAATAATATTTAAATGGAAAAACAGTACCAATAAAGAAGCTATAAATCTTAGTAATTGTAATGTATATAGCGTCATTCTGTAAGAGTGATTTATGGCTTAATGTAACAAATATAGATGAAGTTATTATTTTTTAAGGGCAGTTAATCTAAATCTTTATTACTTTGCCTTGCTAAAATTATGATAAGCATTATTTGTCCTGTATATAATGAAAGTGCCTACATCAAAAAACTACTTGAGTTTTATACCCATGCCCTACCCGCCGATAAAGAACTAATATTAGTTGATGGCAACTCTACCGACGATACTTGTGTTACCATTAAACAATATATGCAAAAGCGTGATGATATACGTTTATTAGATAACCCAAAACGTATTGTACCTTATTCCTTAAACAAAGCCATAGAAGTTGCAAAAGGAGATATCATTATTCGTTTAGATGCCCATACCGATTACGCACCCAATTATTTTGAGAAAATTTTAGAAACTTTTAAAAATACTGATGCCGATATTGTTGGCGGTCCTATGCGCATTGCAAAGGGTAATACAATACAAAATGCCATTGGTTATGCAACCTGTACAGCCTTTGGGGTTGGTAACAGCTCTTTTCATTTCCCTGACTATGAAGGTTATACCGATAGCGTTTATTTAGGTGCCTGGAAAAAAAGTGTTTTTAAAACTACCGGTTTGTTTGATGTGGCTTTTAAGCGCAATCAGGATGATGAGTTTCATTACCGCGCAAAAAGCTTAGGTTTTAAAATATACCAACACCCTGATATAAAATTGTACTACCATCCACGCAGTAATTTTTCTTTACTGTTTAAGCAGTACTACCAGTATGGTTTATACAAACCTTTGGTGTTGCAAAAAATTAAGTCAGCTTTAAGCATTCGGCATTTAATTCCTGCCGGGTTTGTTTTGTATTTAATTAGCCTGCCGTTTTATTTTATCCTTCCCTTTTATATAGGGCTTTTACCTTTGCTTCTTTATTTGTTAGGCGATTTGTTTTTCACCTTTCGTTCAAATAAACCTATAAACGAAATGCTTGCCATTATGCTTGTTTACCCAATACTGCACATATCGTATGGTTTAGGTTTTATTAAAGGTTTTATTAAAAAGCCAGGCAAATAAGCGCTAAAAACTATTTATTGGGCGGGCCCCACATAAATGTTGCTTAAATAAAATATCCACGGTTTTTTATAGGGGTGATATTCGGCATACGGATAGTTACCCTCTTTGTAAGCACCCTCAGCATACGTTTCGGGAAATTTTGATTTGGTTGCTTGTCTTGCGTCCATTTCCCATACACCCGATGCCCAAAAAGAAAAATCATAATAAAGTGGCACTTTAACATCCTCTGTTCTTGATAAAGTAATAAAGTTTCTAAAGGCAAGGGGGCTGCCTGTTTTTTCAAAATTTGCTTTTTTTATAACTGTCTTTTTCGAACTGTTTGTTTTCCAGTTAACGGCAACCGTATCATTTTTAGCTCCATATTGTTTTAAATCATACAATGAATTATCATGTACAAAATATTTACTAACTACGATATTAGAGTTTGGTGGAATTAAATTCATACGCTCCTGCTGCCTTACTTCAACAGCATTTATTGCCACGTGAGCTCTGTTATAAGCACTTCCATATCCCGGTGTATTATTTCCATTAATAACAGCAACATCGCTCCAGTAAGGATATTTATTACTTCCTACCAGTATAAAAGAGTTTTTACCATCAAAAAAAATAGGTTTATCAGATATGTTATTGATGATAAAAGTCATTTTACCATCTCGGTTATAATAAAAATAAGTTATTTCTATAATAGAATCTCTATAAACCCAAGTGGAGTCTTTCTTTAATTTATCGCACTCAAGCGATACAAACTGCATTTTATAATGGGTGCATGAAGACAAAACAACTGCAAACACAAACAATGAAATTATTAACCGCTTCATTTATTTTTCAGCTAACCTAACAAACTTTCTCCATCCAACCAAAGGTGTCTTCTATTTTACCTTTGCGTATGCTGCGTAGTGTTTCATCTACTTTAGGAGAGAATTTACGTTCTTCTATCGCAGGTAATTGGTAATCTTTATCTTTATATCCAATGGTTTGTATATGAGCAATAGTTGCCGCAGTACCTGTACCAAAAGCTTCTTTTAAAGTGCCATTGCCATGCGCTTCTATAACTTCGGCAATGCTTACTTTACGTTCTTCAACATCATAACCCCAAAGGCGGGCAAGTTTTAATACAGTATCTCTGGTAATTCCGGCTAAAATAGTATCTTCTAAACCTGGTGTAATTACTTTGTTGCCAATTACAAACATCAGATTCATAGTACCTGATTCTTCTACATATTGGTGCGTTTTAGAATCTGTCCAAATTACTTGCTGGTAACCTTTTTTCTGTGCTAAAATAGTTGGATATAACGAACGACCATAGTTTCCACCATTTTTAACGAAACCTACTCCACCTTCTACCGAACGGAAATAAGAACTTTCTATTAACACTTTTAACGGTTCTGAGTAATATTTTCCGGCAGGCGCCATTAAAATAACAAACTTGTATGTTTCTGATGGGCGAACACCAATGGCTTCGTCAGTTGCTATAATAAACGGACGAATGTATAAAGACCCAAATTCATCAGTTGGTATCCATTCTTTATCAATTTTTAATAATTCAATTAACCCGCCCATAAAAATTTCTTCGGGTACTTCGGGCATAGCCATACGTATGGCTGATTTATTTAAACGATTAAAATTTTCGTAAGGGCGAAATAAAACTGTTTCGTTTTTAACTGTTCTAAAGGCTTTCATTCCTTCAAAAATAGTTTGCCCATAGTGTAACGCACTAACGGCATAACTCATAGGTGCATGCCCATAGGGCTCTATAGAGGTCTTAGTCCATTTACCATCTTCATATTCAGCAACAAAAATATGATCAGTAAAAACTTTTCCAAACGGAACTTTGTTTACGTCTTGATCAGCTAACCTACTTTTTTTGGTTAGCGTTACTTTATCTAAATGCAACTGCGCTGTACTAATCATAACCTCTGTATTTATTCGTGCCAAGTAACTATATTTTTTTGTTAACTACAAATATTTTAGGCAAATTAACTTTAACGCTATATAAAGGCAAAAAAACTACCTTTGCATCCGTGATTTTTGTACAACGATTTTTTTACACCCTTTGGAAATGCTTGTTTCTTTTAGCATTTTTAAGTATATTGATTTTACTATACCCTTTTTTAGTTTTTTTTCTATCCAACAAAAAAAGATACAAGTACGCTTTTTACTGTCAAAAAATTATGGCAAGCTGGATTTGCTTTTTTTCGGGCATTTACTTAAAAAGAGTTTATCAAATTAAACCGGAAGAAATTCCTACCCCTTGCGTTATTGTATCTAACCATGCATCTTACCTCGATATAATTTTAAGTTACTTTATTATTAAAAAGTACTTTGTATTTATGGCCAAGTTTGAACTTAACAAAGCTCCTTTATTTAATGTGTTTTTTAAGGATATGCAGATATCAGTTAACCGTGAAAGCCGCTCAAATAGTCACAAAGCTTTTATACGTGCCGGACACGAACTTGATATGGGGCACAGCATTTATATTTTTCCCGAAGGCACCATTTCATCTAACGGAGTTTTAAAACCTTTTAAAAATGGCCCCTTTAAATTAGCCGTAGAAAAACAAGTACCTATATTACCTATAACCTTTGTAAATAATTGGAAACTTTTGCAAAACGGTGGCTTTTTTAAGAGTTATGGCCGTCCTGGCATTTCGCGTGCTATTATACACCCACCTATACAAACCAAAGGCTTGGGCGAAGAAAATATTGTAAATTTACGCGCACAAGTTTTTACTTTAATAAACAATACATTAAAACAACATGGGTAAAATAGATCATAAAACGGTTGATGAAGTAGCTCATTTAGCCCGCCTTGAATTTGCTGATACTGCCGCAAAAAATGAAATGATAAAAGATATGAATAATATGCTTGCATTTATAGAGAAACTAAATGAACTTGATACTAAAGGTGTAGAGCCTTTAATATACATGACAGATGAAAGTAATGTGTTGCGCGAAGATGTAGTAAAAGAAACTATATCTCAAAAAGAAGCTTTGTTAAACGCTCCTAAAAAAGACAGCGATTATTTTAAAGCACCAAAAGTTATTGATAAGTAATTATATTTGGCAAAATATTTAGATTAACCCAAAAGCATCATAAAAAATATGAAAAAAGTAAGTAAACTCTTTATTGCATTAAGCATCCCAGCTGTAGCCTTTTCTCAAAGCGCAAAAGTACAAACTGCATGGCGCAGTTTGCAAGATTATGAAACCAGTAAGGATGTTTCTTCTTTAATGAAAGCTAAAGAATGTATTGATTTAGCTTCTAACCATGAGGATACTAAAGATAAAGCTAAAACATGGGTTTATCGTGCTAAGGTTTATTACGATTTATTTAAAAATAGTTTAGATCAAGAAGAAAAAAAAGTACCTGCTACCGTTACTAATAAAAACGAAAGACTTACAAAAGCTTACGGCGCTGTATCTACTACTGATTATGAAGAAGCAAGCAAAGCACTTGAAAAAGCTATTCCATTAGATAAAGATAAAGCTTACCAAGCTGATTGTGGCATGTTAGGCATGCAAATGCTAAACGATGTAAATAATTTAGCTGTAGGAAAATACAATGCTGGTAAATATAAAGAAGCGATGGAGTTTTTTGAGGGGT
>JABDDQ010000054.1 GCA_013287545.1 Bacteroidota bacterium
AAACACAAAGAATAATGCGATAAAAGAAACTACTGAAAGAAGTAATGCTTTGGTAGAAAAAACTGCCTTTTGAGCTTCACCTTCTTCGTAGTGCGAAGCATCATTTTTTGAAGGTAAATCGCCAAGAGGCTTTCCTTCTGGTGTAACTACATATTTATTTTTTAAGAAGTAGAATACAACTGTACCAAGTACCATAGCTATACTGGCAGCCAAAAAACCCCATTTAAAAGCATGTATATCTCTAACTCCGGCCGAATCTTTTACGTCACCTATTATTGGGCAAATAAACTGCCCTAAAAATGCACCAAGGTTTATGCCCATGTAAAAAATAGTAAAGGCAACGCATTATTGTTATTTATATAGTTTCCTTCTTTGTTATCTTTTTTTGGGCGGCGTTTGAGCAGGCTGGGTCATCATTAACGTTTATAGCTGATAACCAAACCGACCGAAATTTCTTTGGTTGGAATATGCCACCATCAATGGTTCAAATTTTTAACGGCTTATTTGTTGTCGCTTTTGCAATTCCTTTCAGTATGCTATGGGATAAACTTCGTGCAAAAAATATGGAGCCTATCTCTCCTATGAAACAAGCTTTTGGTTTGGCTTTAATTGCTTTAAGTTATTTCATCATAGCTTATAACGTAAAAGATTTAGGTAACAATGGTCTTTTAGCCATCAAATGGCTTATCTTGTTATATTTAATACAAACAGCAGGCGAGCTTTGTTTATCTCCAATAGGCTTATCATTGGTTGGTAAATTATCTCCTAAAAGATTTGCATCTTTATTATACGGGGTGTTCTTTCTATCAAATGCTGCCGGATACGCATTAGCAGGAACCTTAGGTTCTATTTTACCCGCCACCGGAGATAAATTTACTAAAGCACAAAAATTAGGAATAGACCTACAAGCTGTTTTAGATAAAAAAATAACTCCAACAGCAGATCAATTAGCCTTGTTAGATAAAAATCAGATAAGCGCTACTAACCCAGTATTTGTAGGTTTTGAATTACATAATTTATTTGAGTTCTTTATGGTGTTTGTAGTACTTTGCGGAGTAGCCTCTGTAATTTTATTACTATTAACTCCCTTTTTAAAGAAAATGATGCACGGCGTTAAATAATAAATACAATAATTAATAATAAAAACATACAGTAAAATCACATCAACCATGAGCAAAATTAAAGTAGCAAACCCGGTAGTTGAATTAGATGGCGATGAAATGACTCGTATCATCTGGAAATTTATTAAAGACAAATTAGTCCTTCCTTATTTGGATGTAGATATTAAATACTACGATTTAGGCATTGAGCATCGCGATGCTACTAACGATCAGGTAACAGTAGATTCTGCTGAAGCCATTAAAAAATACAACGTAGGTATAAAATGTGCTACCATTACGCCTGATGAAGCTCGTGTAAAAGAATTCAATTTAAAACAAATGTGGAAATCACCAAACGGAACCATCCGTAACATTTTAGATGGTACTGTTTTTCGTGAGCCGATTGTTTGTAATAATGTACCGCGTTTAGTTCCAAACTGGACTGCCCCAATTATGGTTGGTCGTCATGCTTTTGGTGACCAGTACCGCGCTACTGATTTCGTTACTAAAGGAAAAGGTAAATTAACCATTACTTATACTCCGGAAGATGGCTCTGCCCCTACTTCACACGAAGTGTATAACTTTAAAGGTGATGGCGTTGCATTAGCTATGTATAATACAGACGAGTCAATTCGTGGGTTTGCACACTCTTGCTTTAACACTGCTTTACAAAAAGGCTGGCCATTATATCTTTCAACTAAAAATACTATCCTTAAAAAATACGACGGTCGTTTTAAAGATATTTTTGAAGAAATATTTAACGCTGAGTTCAAAGCTAAATTTGATGCAAAAGGCATTGTTTACGAGCATCGTTTAATTGATGATATGGTTGCATCTGCACTTAAATGGCATGGTAATTTTGTTTGGGCTTGTAAAAACTACGATGGCGACGTTCAGTCAGATACTGTTGCACAAGGTTTTGGTTCATTAGGTTTAATGACTTCTGTATTAGTTACTCCGGATGGGAAAACGATGGAAGCAGAAGCAGCGCACGGTACAGTAACTCGTCACTATCGCGATTACCAAGCCGGTAAAGCTACTTCAACAAATCCAATTGCATCTATTTTTGCTTGGACCAGAGGTTTAGAGTTTCGTGGCAAATTAGATAAAAATCAGGAACTTATAAATTTCTGTCATGCACTTGAGCAAGTTTGTGTTGAAACTGTTGAAAGCGGTAAAATGACTAAAGACTTAGCTGTTTGCGTACATGGTAACAATGTAAAATTGGGTGAACATTATTTAAACACTGAAGATTTTTTAAGTGCTTTAGATACTAACTTAAAAAAGAAATTAGCAGCTAAAGTACCTGCTTAATTTTTTTAAACTAATAACAAAAGCCACTTCGTTTCGGAGTGGCTTTTTACTTTCATAAAATGACAAAACGAGATTTTTCGCAAATAAACATAACTAACTACAAACACAGCACGCCTATACAAATACGCTTTGTAGACATTGATAAAATGGGGCATGTAAACAACGCTACTATTTTATCATACTTTGAAATTGCACGTACCAATTTTTTTGATGATGTACTTGGCTTGCAAGATAACTGGTTTGAACGTGGTTTAATTATTGCTCATACTGACATAGATTATTTACAACCTGTTTATTTACGTGATGATGTTAAAGCCCTTGTACGTATAGCTAAAGTGGGTACCAAAAGTTTTGATGTAGAACATATTTTGGTAAGAACCCACAACAAACAACAAACTGTATGCGCCATTGCAAACTCTATTTTAGTTTGTATGGATTACACTAAAAAGCAAACCATAGATATTCCTGCTGAATGGAAAGAAAAGATTAGTGCTTTTAAATAAAAAAGTTTTATTTTTTGTAGGCGTTAGTTGCCCTACGTACGCTGCCATGCTTAAGCAATAAAGCTTCAGCACTTTTGTAATCAATATTTAATTCTTTCATTAACATATTGGTACCACGATTAACCAGCTTGTTATTGCTAAGCTGCATATCAACCATTTTATTACCCTTAACCCTACCCAGTTTAATCATTACCGAAGTAGAAATCATGTTAAGGGTTAGTTTTTGTGCCGTGCCTGCTTTCATGCGGGTGCTGCCTGTTACAAATTCAGCACCACTTATTACCTCAATTGGGTACTTAGCTGTTTTAGCCAGTTCGCTACCGGCATTACACACAATACAGCCTGTGGTTATTTTTTTTGCATTACAGGCTTTTAAAGCACCTATAACATAAGGTGTTCTGCCCGATGCAGCAATGCCAACCACTACATCTTTAGGGGTAATTTTATAGCTCTGTAAATCTTTCCAACCTTGGTTTTCATCATCTTCAGCAAACTCAACCGCTTTGCGTATAGCAGTGTCTCCTCCGGCAATAATGCCAACCACTACACCTTGTGCTATACCATAGGTTGGAGGACATTCTGAAGCATCAACAATTCCTAATCGGCCACTGGTGCCCGCTCCCATATAAAATAAGCGTCCGCCTTTTTTCATTTGGGTAACAATAACCTTTACCAGTTTTTCTATTTGTGGAATGGCTTTTTCTACCGCTAAAGGAACTGTTTTATCTTCTTTATTAATGTTTTTAAGAAGGTCTGCTACATTCATCTTTTCCAGATGATTGTACTTAGAATCGCTTTCAGTAGTTTTGGTTTTACCTGCTGCCATAAAAAATTAAGCCGCCATTAAAGAACCTAAGTTTACCTTAGATAGTTTTTGCATAGCATAATCATACGTTACGGTAAATGTTTTTGGTGGATTTTTTTGTGATGGAACTTCGTACATCAAATCCAACATAATAGCCTCACAAATACCACGTAAACCACGTGCCCCAAGTTTATACTCAAGTGCTTTACCTACAATTAAATCATATACAGCCTCATCAAATTGCAAATCAATCTCATCCATTCTAAACAGACTTTGATATTGTTTTACCAAAGCATTTTTAGGCTCAGTTAAAATACGACGCAAAGTTGCAGCATCTAACGAACTCATGTAGGTTGTTATAGGTAAACGACCAATAAGCTCCGGTATTAAGCCAAAAGTTTTTAAATCTTGTGGTAAAATGTATTGTAACATATTGCCTCTATCTACCTCACCTGCATTTGCAGAAGCACTAAAACCAATAGCTTGTGTATTTAAACGACGTGCAATAATTTTTTCTATCCCATCAAAAGCACCACCGCAAATAAATAATATGTTTTTGGTGTTAACCTGTATCATTTTTTGCTCTGGATGTTTTCTACCTCCTTGTGGTGGTACATTAACAATTGAGCCTTCCAGTAATTTTAATAACCCTTGTTGTACACCTTCACCAGATACATCACGTGTAATAGAAGCATTATCTCCTTTACGGGCAATTTTATCCATTTCATCAATAAACACAATACCGCGCTCGGTTGATGGTACGTCAAAATTGGCTGCTTGCAATAAACGGCTTAACACACTCTCAACATCTTCACCCACATAACCTGCTTCAGTTAATACAGTAGCATCTGCAATGCAAAAAGGTACGTTTAATAATTTAGCAATAGTACGTGCCATTAAGGTTTTACCTGTACCGGTTTCGCCCACTAAAATAATGTTCGATTTTTCTATTTCAATTTCTTCTTTTTCAATTACATGATTAGGGTTTGAGATGCGTTTAAAGTGGTTATAAACAGCCACACTCATTACCTTTTTAGCTTGATCTTGTCCAATAATATATTCATCCAAATACTTTTTAATAGCATCTGGTTTTAGCATAGTAAGCGTTTGCTTGGCAGTTTCTTTTTGTGATTGCTCGCTTTCAGCAGAAACAATTTTATATGCCTCCGATACACAAACCTCACAAATATGAGCACTCTGCCCTGCAATTAGCATTTTTGCACTGCGTTTATCTCTACCGCAGAAAGAACAGGTTATAATAGTTTTTGCCATTTTAGTATTTGAAAAATTGAAATGTAAAGTTAATTAATTATTAGAGAGATATAAATTTTATGCCCTCTAATCGACGACTTGTTTAAACGGCAAGTTAAACAGCAATTGCTACCTGTTTTCTGGCAATAAATCCCCCACCAACTAAATCATCACCATCATACATTACGCACGATTGTCCGGGTGCAACACCACTTACTTGTTCATGAAACACCACATGCAGTTTATTATCTTCTGCATTAATAGTTGCCATAGTACCGGGGTCTTTATAACGTATTTTGGTACGACCAACAAAATCATGCGGCATGCTTTCAAATTTAATCATGTTGAAATCGCGTACGTATAATTGTTGTTCCTGTAAATCTTCTTTAGTGCCTAATTCTACTGTATTAGTTTCAGGTATAATGTTTTTTACAAATACAGGTTCGCCTAAAGCAATATCTAAGCCTTTACGCTGACCAATGGTATAGAATGGATAACCACGATGTGTCCCCACTTTTTCTCCTTTAAAAATAAAATCGCCGCCTTCTACTTTAGCTTCCAGTTCAGGCATTTTATGTTTTAAAAAAGCACGGTAATCATTATCAGGTATAAAGCAAATGTCATAACTCTCAGGTTTATTAGCTAATTCAGCAAAACCATAACCCTCAGCCATTTTACGAATTTCGGGTTTAGTAAATTTGCCTAACGGAAATATTGTACGCGCTAAACTTTCTTGTGTTAAGCCCCATAATACATACGATTGGTCTTTATTAGAGTCTAACCCACGAGAAACCACATAACGTCCGTTTTCTTTACGCACTTGTGCATAATGCCCTGTAGCAATAAACTCACAATCTAACATATTGGCACGTTTTAAAAGTGCGTCCCACTTAATATGGGTATTACAAAGCACACAAGGGTTTGGGGTTCTACCGGATAAGTACTCTTCTACAAAATTGTCTATAATAGTAGTACCAAATTCACTACGTATATCTAATATATAATGCGGAAAACCTAAGTTTACCGCAACTTGACGTGCGTCATTAATAGAATCTAAACTACAGCAGCCTGTTTCTTTTGTGCTACTGCCTGATGATTGGTAATCCCAGGTTTTCATAGTAATGCCAATAACTTCGTAGCCTTGCTCGTGCAGCATCATGGCTGTAACCGAACTATCTATACCACCACTCATAGCTACCAGCACTTTTCCTTTTTTACTCATTTTATTTTTGGGGCGATGTATTGTTATTACTTGTTTTTGGTTGGGCGGTAGTTTTTTTGTCTTCCGGAAAGGTTATATTCTTGCTCTTAAAATAGGCATCCATTTCTTTTTGATTAAGCTGTTTACCATTTTGCCACACTTCTTTTTCTTTTATAGTACCTTTTTCTGTTTTATATAACCAAACACCTTTTTTAACTCCTTTTTCGTAAAAGCCCTGAGCCGCAGCTACACCATTAGGATAGTACCAGCTACATTTACCATTGTATTCGTTTGCCAAATAAGTTCCTTCAGCTCTTATACCTTTTTTATCATCAAAAAGTTGCTTAAAAGGTCCCTCTAATAAATCATTTTTGTAATTTCTTTCTTCTGAAACAGCTCCATTGGGGAAGTATACTTTAGATATGCCGTTTTTCTTTCCATTCACATAAATATCTGTTGAAAGTAAAGTGCCCATAATAGTATCATAAAAATTCCATACGGAGTCTTTTTGCTCATTAACATATTTTCCTTTTGCCAACATTTGCCCGCTTATATGATACATGGTTACATAAGCAATTTTGCCATCCTGTCTAAAATCTGATTTAGAACGTACACTATCTGAGTTTGAATAATAGTAATAAAAAACACCCTGAGGTTTGTTATTTTTAAAAGTACCCTTATACGTTTTTTTACCTGTTTTAGTATCTAATTTCTCCCAATAACCTTGCTTTAAACCGGCAGCATCGGTTTGGTTTTTAGTTTGTGCATTCACATTGCACAAAAGCACAATAAATAAGCCGTTTATAAAATATTTAAACATCGTGCAAAGGTAAAGGTTTTAAAGCAAAAAGCCCCGCATTTCTGGGGTGTAACTACGAAAAAACACCCAAAGGGTAAAAAAAGGGTCAGAAACATTCTGACCCTTTTAATTTATTGATTTTCAGGTAAATAAATTAACTGCGTTTCAAGTCAATAAATTCTAAACTATTATCATGGTATTGCCAAACTTCGACAGAAACGTCTCCTTCATAATGGTCCCTTACCAGTTCTTTTTGAGCTTCAGTAATAAATTTAATCTTATGCCTTTTAAATTTAGATTTTTTGGGTGTCCCATTTAATTTATACAGCTTTATTTCTTCTACAACAGTAATAAATTTTTTAGGAGAGTCTGAAGCCAATAATTTTCCCGATACAGTTTCTTTTTTTCTTTTTGCCTCTTTTTCTTTTTCTTCTTCTGGTTTAGTATTAATAGTAATACTATCTAACACAATCTCTGCTTGTATTTTACTAAAGGAGTGGACTTTCTCTTCATTGTTTCGGTAAATCGTAAATCCAACTTGTTTGATGTTGTTTCCATCAGGAGCAATTTTTCTTGCATTGATAATAAAACTTTGAAAATATGACTCATCTGGAATTTTGGCTTTTAATTCTGCCATTTTACCTTCATTAATTAAATCAATACATTGTAGCATTTCATCAACATACGGACCCATTGCCGTAAGTTCTGGAAACAAAGGTTGTTGTTTTGGTTGAGGAATTTTAAAAGTAAGAGCAAAACTTGCAGCTTCTGGAACTTTATAATATAATTGAATAATATTATTTTCTTCTTCTGATACTCTGCCGGCTGATTGATATGGTTTTTTATTCATCCTTTGTACTGTACGAGAATATAAAGCTTCAATTCCTATAATTCTTGCCATAACTTCATCACCTCTCGCAATCCCTTTCATCATATCATTACCACTTCCTAAAGTAAATCTGAATTCATCTTCTGATAACTCAATTCCTTTAGTAGTAAGGTGTCTATAAAAATTTACTTTATCAAATAAATCCCTTAATTCTTCCAATACATCTAATGGAGGATTACCAGCTAATCCCCATGCTACCATTTTTTCACTTTCTCTAAAGTCGGAAAGTTGGTAGGCCATAGTAGCAGAACTTGCAAATAATTTACTTCGAGTTGGTTCTAAATCATATTTATCTTTTAAAAGACAAGCTGCCTCTTTTTCAAACTTAAATGCTTCTTTTAAAAGAGTTATTCTTTTTTCTTCTGCTCCAATATATTTAGCAGCCAAAGACTCCTCATAAAGAGACATAGCACTTTCGTGTAATTCTTTTGCCGTCTTCATTTTCTAAAATGTGTTAATGCAGAAGGTGTTTCAAATTCTGTTGACACAACGTATACATTTCCAGGTGCATTTTCACTTTGTTTAATTCCTGCTGTTAAATATCTTTTTACATAAGCATTACTTCTTGAACCTTTACATTCAATATAAAAATCTTCATTTGTTGAATTTAAGAAGTTATCATCGTCTTTAATTTCTTTAGAACAAACAATATCAACGCCATCACCTTTTGCTCTCCTACTTACAGGTTTTAAATCAGCAAGAGTAGTTACAATTAATAAACCCATTCCATATCCTGCAAATCCAGCAGTATCTTCTAAATCTTCATAACCTGTATTGTTGTCAATGGATTTCCAACTTAATTGTGAAGTATTTTTAATATGACCATCAACAGTAAATTGAACTGGTGTTTTATGTTTTCTAAAATCTAAAAGAACAGCTAAAGGTGCAGATTGCCTTCAGCAAATAAATACGCGGACAAACATCAATGTCGGCTCCATTTATTACGAGTCAAAATCAACGAAGGTTTTTCAGCAAGGTTGGATTGAAAAATTTAAGGAAGATATGCGAGCCAAGAATGCAACGGCAGGTATACTTGTTACGGATGCTTTTCCAAAGGATAAAGAGCGTTTATTTCAGGTCGATAATATTTGGGTCTGTACATTAGATGAGTTTAAAAGTTTATGTTATGTTGTTCGAGCCTATATTATAATCGTTGGAGAAGCAATCGAAGCGATAAAGCTAACCTTTTGCTCGATTATATTATCGGCCAGGAATTTCGTGGCCAGACAGAAGGTATAGTAGAAAGCTTTGTTGAGATGCAAATGCAAATAGAAACCGAAAGAAGGTCGTATGAAGCTCAGTGGAAGCGCCGCGACCAAAACATAAGAAAGGCTCTGTTGCATGCCACGCATATGTTTAGCTCCATTAAAGCAATTGTTGGAAATAATCTTGCCAATGTTCCGCTATTGGAATTAGCTCAACCTAAGGATACAAGTAATGACGCGTAAGCGTAAAGTTGAAAAGTGCCATTTCCTACGAATATTCCTCTTCGCCGAGCACCTTTCAAGGTGCCGGTTGGAGGATTATCCGGCTATGGAATATTATTGTGATAACGAACGTATGCCGTATATACTAAATGACGGAATATTGGGCTTTATTAGTTTTCCTTATATATACCATGAGTTGGCCATATTTGCCGAATGGGATTGGGTTCCTGAATGCGGCATAATACGATACACAGACCCAAGCTTGTTTCGTAATACCGAAGATGCTATCATATCGTTTTTTGGAATTACGCCACAACAGTTTTGCAAATACTTTCTTCCATACGGATATAAAGGTTCGCCTCTTCATCGGAATTCGGCTCCAAAAGATGTTGCCCAAGGACTCTATGAATTAATCGGTATAACAAAAAGGTTTGTGCTTATCGAAAAATTTCGAACTCAAAATACCTGACAAAAAATCCGAAATGAACGATTTCGATTTGTTGAAAAATAAAACGAAAAAAACCTTTTTGGTGTAATGTAATTCAAACAAAAATTGTTGCAGAAATTTTTTTTGGTTTTTTAGTTAAAAATCGCACTTCAATTCTTCAAAGTGTAATCTAATCTCAGCAAAACTTGTATTGTTCATATAGGAAATCATCATCAAAAAATGATTTCGGATAATTTGTCATGTGTAATCTAATTTTTTTAAAAACTGTATAGTACATAAGTAATAATTGGACGTAAAAGAAAAATATTCAATAGATATTCACGATAGAAGGTTTTCTTCTAAACAGAATTGTATTGACTTTCTTGTACAGGCAAGATGGAAGGGAAAACCTCAATGCCCTTATTGTAACAATGACAACATGAATTACTATTTGGCAAAAAGAAGTATTTATAAATGCTCATCATGTAGAATGCAATTCAGCCCCACAAAAGGAACTATTTTTGAAAGTAGCAAAATACCTTTAACGAAATGGTTCAAGGCCATTTATTTTTTTACAACATCAAAGCGTGGTTTTTCTTCTTACCAGATGGCAAAATGGATTGGGGTTTCTCAAAAGACTGCTTGGTTTTTATTACATAAAATACGAGAAGCAATAAAAGAAGAGAATGATATTATTTTGAAAGGAATAATTGAAGCAGATGAAACATTTGTTGGACCTAAAATTAATAGAGATTTAAGATTAAGAATAGCAAAAAAAAGATATGAAGCAAAACAAGAAGCTATTCATGGGATATCTGACAATAAAAAAAGAAAGCGGCTAGGGCCAAGAAAAGTCGGCAGAAAAAAAGGTTCAACAAAGAAAGTTCTTCAACAGAAAAAAATGGAAAGAGAGGTTAAAGGAGAACGAACTACTTTTGAAAGATGTACCGTTGTATTTGGGATGGCAGAAAAGAAAGGTAGGATTGTAATGAAAACATTGGGCACTAGCTCGAAAACTATTACAAAAAACAATATATACCCGCTTATAAATAATCATGTCGATATTAATTCATCTGCCTTAATCACAGACGAACTAAATGTTTATACAGGTGTAACTTTTCTGCCTCATTTAACAGTAAGCCATAAAAAAAGCTATGTTACAAAATATGGGGTACATATTAATAATATCGAAAACGCATGGAACCATTTTAAGAGAGTTATAGCTGGAACTTATTTCCATCTCTCGTACCCACATTTTGATACTTACTTAAATGAAAATTCGTTTAGATGGAACAGACGAAATGATTCTATAAAGTATCAATTTGATTCTTTCTTTCCTTTAGTGAATAATAAAAAAATCACATATATAGAAATAGCAAGCAGGAAGAAAAATAAGCTGGCAGCGTAACTTTATTGAAAAACACTTCGTTGGAATTGCATATCTTTGGATAACCCGAAGTATTTCGAGGTTATAAATTATTTAATGAGAAGATTTATGACGGTAGAAAATAATCAAAATACGGACTTTCTTTGCTTGGAATGTGGACACATAAACGAAAACAACTCTGAGCTAATATGCCAGCCTTGCCAAACACCTCTCGACAAAACGTTTTATGATTTACTTATAAATTACTCTCTACGTGCAATACGCTACGGATACAATTATAGAACAAATTACGAGAGGCAAGTTAAAAGTAAAGGGAAAATAAATGAAAAATATTCTTTACTTGACCCTCAAAATGAAGTTCAATGGCTGGCAGCAGCAGCTTTAAGTGGCGTAGCTGGCAATCTAGTTTACGACACTATCAAACATGTCGCCAAACAAATAAAAATACGTTTAACTGAAAAATCTAAAACTATTGAGTTAAAACAAGTAGACAAAGATACTTTTGAAATTGTATCGGATGAGCAAACTCTAGCTAAATTTGTATTATACATCCAAAATTATTACAAGGGGAACGCGAAGTTGGATAAAAGAGTTGCTGATGCAATTGCAGAAGAAGAAATCGTTCATGCAATGACTGAAGGAAAATCAGAACAACTTACGAATACACTTAGCAAGCAAGAAAACGGAAAAGCAATGCAAAAGATGTTTCTTGAAATGTTTAAAAATGGCGCAGAAGAAGCAAAGAAATTAAGACAACAAGGTCCTACACCTCAGCAACTTGAAAAATTATTTTCTTTAGTAAAGAAAAATCGAGGTAATCCTGTTGACAAAAAGACTAAAAATAAAAAAGCATCTGCGAAAAGAAAAAAATAGCAACAATTATGGAAAATCATATAATAATCAGAGCCGGAGTTAATGGTGGCAAAACGACCACCTGTGGGGTTCTTTACGAAGAATTGAGTAAAAAAGCTGAATTTACGAAATTATATAATTATAAGTTTGAGGAAATTGATAGTTTGAAATATAACAATGAAGGAAATTTAATGGATTTTATTGCGGTAATAATTCTTAACGGGAAAGTTATAATAATAATAAGCCAAGGAGATGTTGCAGAATGGCTTCAAGAAATCTTAGATAAATTATTTGATAAAGCTCTAATTAGAAGGCTCACAAATAATATTAGTACTAAAATAGATTTCTATGTTCTATGCGCCAGAAGCCAAATGAGGACAAACTCAACAATCGAGATGTTATACAATAGAATTCCAGAAAATCAAAGAAAAGAGTTTTGGACAACAAAAAGCGAGGATAAAAAAGAGAAAAAAGTAGTTAAATTAAAAGTCGTTAGAGAAATTATCACACATATTGAAAAGTAATAATACTGTAACAAACCTAAGCTTCGATACAATTATATAATGATGAAAATAAAAAAGGAGTGTCTTTTAAACACTCCTTTTTGCTTTTTTACACCTTTTGGGTGTTTTTTCGTAGTTACCCCCCATTTCTGCAGGGCTTTTTATTAGCACAATTATTTAGTTTAGAAATAAAAATTAGCACGGATTGAACCTGTTGGGCCAAACATAGAGTTTTTATTATCTGTACCAATGTTAAAGGTAGAAGATGTTCCAGTTTTAGCAGTTTGAGTGCTTGGAGATGTACCTGTGTAAATTGCTTCAGTAGTTGTTTGACCAGCGCCAGTAGTGGAGATACCGATACCCCAACCAAATTCACCACCTAACGACATTTTTGGTAAAATAAAATACTCAACACCTACAAAACCACGTACACCAAATTGAAAAGTTGTACCTGATTTCCAATCAGTAGTACGGCTTGATACTGCACCAGTTGATGAAACACTAGTGCTACCTGTACCCCAAGTTGTAGAAGTAGGAGTTACATCAGTACCCGCAGCTGTACCTGTACCTGCAAATGAGTTACCATAAGTGTTTTTTTGGTGTTGGCTACCTAAATAAATACCAGCTTCTGCACCATAATACCCTTGTAAACGAGTTTTACCTTTACGTTTTTCGATACCTGCAGTTAAACCAATACCAGTTGTACCAACAGAAGTTTTATCTGTTACTTTAACTGGCGCTGCACCTGCGGCAACAACTTGCTGATCTTGATTAACTAAGTTACTTGCTGATTGTGAGTTAAACCCAATGTTAAGACCCACGCGATAAGCTGTTTTCTCGTCTTTAAAGTACTTACCCATAATAACTGAATTATTTCCTAAGAAATTCATTGTAGGGGCACTATTTGAACCACTGAAAGCTTTACCTAAGTAGTTTAAAAATGGAGTAGCATCTGCTGAAATTGCCCAATCTCCTGCTTCAGGTAAAATAGGTTCACCTTTTTTTGATGTTAAGTCTTGTGCAAAGGCCGATGTT
>JABDDQ010000055.1 GCA_013287545.1 Bacteroidota bacterium
CTTATACGAAAAACTTGTTTTTGTGCCTGAATACAAAGCCGCCTATATAGCACTTAGTGAAGATGAATTAAAATGTTTTAATTTTAAAAAGGGAGATACCGAAGGCATTGTAAATTATGCTTTATCGGTTGGCGGTATGGATTTTTCGGCTTTTTTTTCCGATAAGGAAGGCGCCATTCGTATATCTTTTCGTAGTAAGAAATTTGATGTAAATAAGTTTGCCCGCGCACATTTTAATGGAGGCGGACACATAAACGCAGCAGGTGCAAAAAGTACATTGTCGTTAGATGATACGGTTAAAAAATTTATCGACCTTTTACCTCAGTACAAAACAGAATTAAAAAAATAAACTGTTGTGAGATTTAGCTATCTATATATTCTATTCTGTTTGTTTTGTATTTCTTGTACGGATAAACCCAAGCAGAAACCTATTGTAGTAGATTATTCTAAGCTAAAAGAAGATATAATAGCCGTTAACAAGCCAGCTGTTGTAATGGAGAATGATGAAATTAACGCCTATATAAAAGCGCATAATTACGACATGAAAACCACGGGCACGGGTTTGCGCTACATGTTTATAAAAGAAAATGCAAAAACAAAAAAAATAGAAAGAGGCGATAGAATAAAAGTAAATTATAAAGTCTCTTTATTAGATGGTACATTTTGTTATTCATCTGATAAAAAAGGTCCAAAAGAATTTACCGTTGGCGCTGATATGGTAGAAAGCGGCATACATGAGGGAGTTCAGCTTATGCACCTGCACGATAAAGCTATTTTTATTTTGCCTGCACACCTTGCATTTGGCTTAATTGGCGATAGAGATAAAATTCCGCCAAAAGCCGCTGTAGTGTATGTTATCGAAGTTACGGCTGTTTTATAGTATATGAGGATAGCTATATACAAAATTGCGTTAGTAGTAGGCTTACTTTTTATTTTTTCGTGCAGAGAAAAACCTAAAACCTGTCAGGGATACTCAAAGCAACAAGATTTTTATTACAAACTAATTTCTCTGGGCGATGAAGCAAAAAAAACAGATTCAACCCAATGCCTTTGGATAGAGGCTTCTTGTAAAAATTTAGCAGATTCTGTTTTTTGGGATACCAAACATAAAGGCAGTCACACTTTTTTTGTAACTAAAGATTCTCCTTATTTTTTAAAGAGCCTGTATGGTTTTTCGGTAGGAGATAGCTTACAGTATCTTTTCCCCACCGATAAATTCTTTAAAGAATTTTTTAAATCCGATATTCCGTTTTTTTGCGTAAAAGATTCTTGCATAAAATTTACCGTAAAAATAGTTCGTGCTTTAACGGCTAATCAATTCAATGCTTTTAATGATAGTTTGCAAACTTATATAAACAAACAACAAAGTAAAGAGGCTTTGCAAATTCAAAATTACGTTTCAAAAAACTGCAAGCAGGTAAACGAGTTTGCCACCAATGCTTTTATAGAAATAACACATCCAACAAGTTTAGATTCTGTTAAAAAAGGCAAAAAAATAAAGCTTTTCTATAAGGGCTATTTTTTAGATGGCACCCTGGTAGATTATACCCCGCATAATTGGGCATTTGAGTTTACATACGGACAAGAGGGGCAATTAATAGAGGGTTTACAACTTGCGCTATATAAACTGAAAAAAGGTGAAAAAGCAAAAATTATATTACCTTCGCACCTCGCTTTTGGAAGTGAAGGTAGCAGCAACGGAGCTGTACCACCTTACACGCCATTAGTGTATCAAATAGAAATAGCAGACATAAAATAAACATGAAAAAAACAATTTTACTTACAGCCGCAGCACTATTTTCGTTAGTTGCTTGTAAAAGCGGTAAACATCCTGGTTATGACGAAGTATCAGGTTCATATTTTAAAACAGATAGAAAAGGCGATGAAAGCAAAACCTTAAACAAAGGGGATGTAGTTTTTATATCACATACTATGACTACTGAAAAAGATTCTTTGTTATTTAACTATAAAACGATGCTACGCCCGGGTCAACCTTACGCTATGCGTTTAGATTTGCCAAAATACAAAGGCGATATGTTTGAAATGATTTTAAAAATGCATCCTGGCGATAGCGCATCATTTATGTTGCGTATCGATTCTATGTTTCAAAGATACTACCATCAACCAATTCCTAAATTTTTAGATTCTACCGGATTTATCGTTTATCATGTAAGAATTGATAGCGTATACTCTTCTCAAAAAGTAGACGAAATTGAAAAGAAACAAAAAGCGGCACAAGAAGCTTTTTTAGAAAAAGCAAAAACATCGGAAGATAGCTTACTAAAAAAATACTTAGCTGATAATAAAATTACCGAAAAACCTACTGCAACAGGTTTATACATTGTTGTAAAACAAAAAGGTAAAGGCGAAAAAGTAAAAAAAGGAGATAATGCCGAAGTAAACTATAAAGGCATGTTAACTAACGGACAAGTGTTTGATGCATCTGAAAAACATGATAAAGCATTTAGTTTTAATGTAGGCATGCAACAAGTAATTCCTGCTTGGGATGAAGCTTTACAAACTATGTCGGTAGGTTCAAAAGTCTTAATTGTTTCTCCTTCTTCGTTAGCTTATGGTCCTAATGGTTCTGGCCCTATACCTCCTTATGCACCTTTAGTTTTTGAAATCGAATTGTTAAAAATAAACCCTGCTCAAGGCCCCGCTCAGGCTCAAAAATAAAACTCAACTTTTATCGTTTAACTTCAGATGAAAAAAATAATAACATTCGCTTTAATATTTACTTCGCTGATTGCATCGGCACAAAAAAAACAGAAACAAAAACTTTCTAAAATGGATCAAGAATTTTTAAAAACACAAGCAGACGGTTTATATTTAAAAATGAACACTAACCGTGGCGATATTTATTTGCAATTAGAATTTGAAAAAGTGCCTATGACAACCGCAAACTTTGTTGGTTTAGCCGAAGGAACAGTTAAAAATTCTGTAAAAGCTGAAGGTGTACCTTTTTATGATGGATTAAAATTTCACCGTGTTATCCCTAATTTTATGATACAAGGTGGCGACCCTCAAGGTACAGGTCAAGGTGGCCCGGGGTACAATTTTCCGGATGAGACAGATACTTCTCTTAAACATAATGGCCCGGGTGTATTATCAATGGCTAACAGTGACCCTCAATCTAAAGTGCCTTATAGCAATACAGGTAATACAAATGGAAGTCAGTTTTTTATTACCCACGTTAAAACAGATTGGTTAGATGGCAAACACACCGTATTTGGTCATGTTATAAAGGGACAAGATGTGGTTAACGCCATTCAGCAAAACGATACACTTAAAACAGTAACTGTTCTTCGTAAAGGGAAAAAAGCCGAAGAATTTGATGCTGCTAAAGTATTTGAATTTGAAAAAGGTAACGTATCTAAAAAAGCAGAAGAAAAAGCTAAAGCAGCACAAGCAGCCATGGATAAAATATTAAATGAAAAATATGCTAATGCAAAAACTACAGCAAGTGGTTTGCGTTACATTACAGAAAAAGAAGGAACAGGGGCGTCACCTTTAGCAACAAGCCAAGTAACGGTTCATTATACCGGCACATTGTTAGATGGTAAAAAATTTGATAGCTCGGTAGATAGAGGTCAGCCGGCTACTTTCCCTTTAAACCAAGTAATTAAAGGCTGGACGGAAGGTTTGCAACTAATGAAAGTTGGTGGCAAAACTAAATTTATTATTCCTCCTACATTAGGGTATGGGGCTAATGGTGCAGGTGGGGTTATTCCTCCAAATGCATGGCTAATATTTGACGTAGAATTGTTGGACGTAAAATAATGCTTCGTAAAAATAGTATATTGGTTGTACTATTTTCTTGCTTAATTTTTTTTATTTCTTGTAAAAAGCAAAACGATTGCGATTGTATTAAATCGCGTGGCGCGCCTGTAAACGAAATTCGCACCGTAACCACGCCATTTACTACACTTGAATCGTTCGATAAAATAGAAGTTTATTATATACAGGATACTACAGTAACTACTTGTACGGTAAAGGTTTCAACAGGTAAAAACTTGTTGTCAAATATTTCTACCGAAGTAGTTGGCGGGATACTTCAAATAAAAAACCTTAATAAATGCAATTTTGTAAGGAGTAATAACGATGTCACGGTTTATGTTACCGCACCACACATTTATTCTTTTGTGCAAGAGGGTGTAGGTAATATATATACTACCACTATTACGCAAGATTCGGTTCGTTACAATGTTGACAATTCAGGCGATATACATTTAGATTTGAATGTGTACACTGTGCGTGGTCGTTTATATGGTGCGGGCGATGTCTATTTAAACGGTGTTGGTCAATATCATTTAGTTTATGCATCAGGAGAGTGTTTTATAAATGCGCAAAATTTGCAAACTTTTTATTCTTACGTAGTGTATCAATCTACCGGAGAGGCGCATGTAAATGTATCAAATCAATTAGATGCCGAAATTGATTATACGGGTAATTTATATTATAGCGGTGGTGCTACTATCATACATAGAGTGGGTACAGGAAGTGGGCAAATAATAAAAAATTAATGAAGCAATCGGTAAATTATTTTGTCGCAATTTTTTTTTTACTGCATAGCTTTTTTGCTTTTTCGCAAAACGATGCACAAAATTTAAAAGCAGACTCTGCCTCTGCAGCATTAAAATCAGATACTGCTGCTGAAGAATATGTAATTACAAACCAATTGCGTTACGAAGATTGGGTTTATGTACCCAACATTAAAAGCGTGCTGCTTTACGAAAGTTCTTTTCTATTGTCATCCCCCGTTATTGATGTAGATGGCGGGCAGCAAGTGACTTTGAGTTTTGATGATTTAGATGCAGATAATAAACCCTATTATTATACATTGGTACATTGCGATGCATCCTGGAAACCATCTGATTTAATGCAACAGGAGTATCTTTCTAATTTTTTTGAAGAACCAATTACAACCTATACTTTTTCAGGAGGAACTACGCAAAGATATACGCATTACACATGGTCATTTCCCAATAACAACATACGTATTAGTAAAACAGGAAATTATCTTTTTAAAATGTATGTAAACGGTGCAAAAGATAAGCCGGTGCTTACACGCAGGTTAATGGTTTATTCAACTAAAGTAGCCATTAAAGCAAACATACATCAGGCTGCCGGTTCAGATGATTATATGAATAAACAAGAAGTTGATTTTAGTATTTTTTATCCGGGGTATAACATCCCACAGCTTGCCGATTTAAAAGTTATTATACAACAAAATAACCGTTGGGATAATGCCATTTATAATCTGCAACCGTTATACCTTAAACCAAACGAATTGAGTTATGATTATGACGATGGCAGTAACACGTTTAATGGGGGGAATGAATACAGGCCTGCTGTTTTTAAAAATTTTAAGTTTGTTACCGCAAGTACGGATAGGATGTACCGCGATTCTGTTAACAGTTGGCACGTAAAATTATTGCCGGATGAAGTAAAAACCTTTAATCGCTATTATCAAGCAGTAGACATTAATGGAAGGTTTTTAATTACGGTTGAAGAGCGCGATAGTGTTCTTATTGATGTATCTGCCGAATACGCGCATGTGCGATTTAACTTCCCTTTTGAATTCCCCATGAACGAAGGAGATTTTTATGTGTTAGGCAATTTGGTTGATAACCATTTCACCAAAGAAAACCGAATGACATTTAATTACTTTACAAAAACGTATGAGTGCGAGCTGTATCTTAAACAGGGTTATTATGATTATCTGTATGTTTTTTTACCCGATGGGAAACCTGCGGCTGAAACAAACCAAATAGAGGGCGACCATTGGGAAACAGAGAATGATTATACCATATATGTGTATCATAAACAACAGGGCACTTATTACGACCAACTTATTTGTGTGCAAAAATTTAATTCGGCACATAAGTAATTTTTTTGGCTACAGCCTGCTTAGTTTATAAAGTACCGTATATTTACAATCATGTTAAAAGTATTTAAGTTTGGCGGCGCATCGGTTAAAGATGCTGCTGCTGTTAAAAATGCAGCGGCTATAGTAAAACAATTTACCAACGATAATTTGCTTATTGTGGTATCGGCTATGGGTAAAACCACCAATAATTTAGAACGATTGGTAAATGCGTATTTCTTTGATAAAATAAATCTGCAACAAATTTTTGATGAGTTAAAAGCATTTCATTTTGATATAGTAGCAGCTCTTTTTAAAGATAAATCCAGTACTATTTACGCACAATTAGAAAATGATTTCGTTGAGTTACTTTGGGCAATAGAAGATGACCCAAGTTCAACATACAATCATCATTACGACCAAATTGTGGGCATGGGTGAGGTTTTTTCCAGTAGAATTGTAGCTGCCTATTTTAATGAAGCCGGAAGTAATTGCCTATGGCTTGATGCACGAGGCATTATACAAACTGATAACACATACCGCGAAGGAAAAGTCGATTTTGAATTGACCCAACAATTAGCTGAAAGAGAATTACTGCCCTTGCTTAAACAGCATAAAGTTATTTTAACCCAAGGCTTTATTGGTGGTACAAGCGAAAATTTTACCACTACATTAGGCAGAGAAGGTTCTGATTATACAGCCGCTATACTTGCATACAGCACCAATGCCGAAAGTGTTACTATTTGGAAGGATGTGCCCGGTGTGTTAAACGCCGATCCAAAATGGTTTAGCAATACACAAAAAATAGATGAACTTACGTATCAGGATGCTATTGAACTTGCTTATTATGGCGCAACAGTTATACACCCTAAAACAATTAAACCTTTACAGAATAAAAACATCCCGCTGTATGTAAAATCTTTTGTTGAGCCTATTGCCGAAGGAACCGTTATAAAAGATAGTAACAAGCATCTGCCAATTCCATCGTTTATTTTTAAAGTACAACAAATGTTGATTACCATTTCTCCGCGCGATTTTTCATTTATTGCCGAAGAGAATTTGAGTAAAATATTTGCTTTGTTTCACCAGCATCAGGTAAAAATAAATGTAATGCAATTATCAGCCATTAGTTTTTCGGTGTGTGTTGATACGGATAATAAAAAAATACAACCTTTAATTAAAATTTTACAAGACGAGTATAAGGTCCTATACAATGATGATTTAGAGTTGGTTACTATACGCTACTACGACCAATCTACCATCGAGCGTGTTTGTGTAAATAAGGAAGTGTTATTAGAACAAAAAAGTAGATATACCGTACAATTAGTAGTAAGAAACATAAATTAAAATAATATGTATATATATAACGTAACCATAAATGTTGACAATGCTTCGCACGATGAATGGCTAAAATGGATGCAGGAGTTTCATATTCCCGGAGTAATGAAAACAGGTTGTTTTATTGATTATCGTATGCTAAAAGTACTTAATGTAGAAGACGAGGGTACAACCTACTCTGTGCAATATACTTTTTTAAACATGAGCGATATGGAAGAGTATAAACAAAAACATGCTCCGGTGCTACAAAAAGAAGCTATAGATAAGTTTAAAGATAAGTTTGTAGCTTTCCGTACTTTATTACAAATTATTTAAACCCATTACTATTGCAACCAGTTAGAGCGAAAAAACATTTAGGGCAGCATTTTTTAAAAGATGAACAAACTGCCAAAAACATTGTAGATGCTTTGTTGCAATCCACCGATTTGCCTTTAATTGAAATTGGTCCGGGTACAGGTGTTTTGACCAAGCACCTTATTGAAAAAGAAAAATTCTTTGCGGTAGACATTGATACGGAATCAATCGAATTCTTAAAAAAAACATATCCAAAGCATCAGGCTAAAATTTTGTATGGCGATTTTTTAAGAATGAGCATGGATAATTTATTCGCTGATAAATTTGCCATCATTGGTAACTTCCCTTACAACATTTCTTCGCAAATAATGTTTAAAGTACTCGATTTGCGAACCAAAGTAGATGTGGTAGTTGGTATGTTTCAAAAAGAAGTAGCAGAGCGTATAGCAGAAAAACCGGGCACAAAAACATACGGTATTTTAAGTGTGTTGTTACAGGCTTTTTATGATATCGATTATTTGTTTACGGTAGAACCCAGTGCTTTTATTCCACCGCCAAAAGTAAAATCAGCGGTTATAAAATTGAAAAGAAATAACACTCAAAAATTAAATTGCGACGAAAAATTATTTTTTATTGTAGTAAAAACGAGTTTTAATCAGCGCCGTAAAACTATACGTAATTCGGTAAAACCTTTATTGCACGATGGTTTTGATACCACCAGTAAACTGTTTGATAAACGTCCTGAGCAACTGAGTGTGGAGCAGTTTGTAGAACTCACAAAAATTATTGAACAACAGAGGTTAACTGCATAGCTTATAAGGTGCAAATGAGTTTCTTATAAAGCGCTTCAAGTGCTTTACACAAACTTCGGGTTCTTCTAAAAAACCCATATGTCCTCCCTTTTCAAGCAATAAAACATCTTTGTATTTGGGTATCTTGGCTTGGTCTAATAAAGATTGCATAGGCAATAAATTATCGTACTTGCCTACAATGAATAGAATAGGGTAATTGGCGAAATGTAAAACTACATCTCTACTGGGGCGGGTTTTCATGCCTTCAAGTGCGGCAATAATGCCCCGTTTGGGTGTTTTGCGGGCAATTCGTTGGGTAAATAAAATTTCTTGTTTAAGGTGTTTTAAATTTTTTGTGGCAAACAAATTATTTATAGTTGCTCGTACGTAAATTTCCGCGTCGTTTTTTACAACTCTAATGGCTTTATCGCGGTCACGTTTTTTTTGCTCGCTATCGGCGTATGATGTTGAATGAAATAAACACAATCCCCTTACAAAATCAGGAAACAATTCGGCAAAAGCCAAGCCTGTATAACCGCCCATGCTATGCCCAATAACTACATATTTTTTTAAACGCAAATTATCCATAACGGCTTTAACGGCTTGTGCCATTAACTCCATACTGTGCACATAACCAAAGCAATCGCTTTGTCCGTGCCCGGGTAAATCAATACAAATTAGTTTAAATTGTTTGGCTAACGAAGTTTTTATAGGTTCCCATACTTCTGTCGAACCCAAAAAACCATGTAATAAAACAACAGCCCTTCCTTTTCCACTAACAGTATAAGCAATTTTTGCTTGCTTAAAATTTGCATATTGGTGAGTAAGTTTTGTTTTCACAATCAAACAAAAATAAGCATTTGTAAAAACAATTAAGCTGATTAAATCTTTACATTTGTTTAGTAGTAATTTTTTGAGATATGGCAGGTGTAAATAAAGTTATTTTGGTGGGTAATTTGGGTAAAGACCCCGAAATGCGTCGCTTAGATGGGGGAGTGGCACGCGTAAGTTTTAGCTTGGCTACTACCGAATATTATAAGGATAAAGATGGTAACCGTATTGAACAGACCGAGTGGCACAATATAGTTATGTGGAGAACCATTGCCGAAAGTGCTGAACGCATCCTTAAAAAAGGCTACACTATTTATGTAGAAGGTAAAATACAAACCCGCAAATGGCAAGATAAGGAGGGGCAACAACGAACCACAACCGATATAGTGGCCGAAACTTTTCAGTTAATCAGGAAAAGTGATGGAGTACCTAATCCACCTGCGGGTAGAGGAAACCTGTCAACTCCTGCCGATGATTTACCCTTTTAAATAAGCTGTTGATAATAAATTTGTAAGCCCCGGTTTTATCTGTTAGGGTTTTCTATTTTTGAAAAATGAAAAAACTAATTTTCTATTGCCTGTTAATTGTTATGGCTTGCTTAACTTCTTGCATTGGCGATGATGATGAAAATGCGGTAGCTCCTAAACCACGCGCATTTTATAAATTAAACTTTCCTGAAAAAAAATACAAAATCTACGATAGTATTTGTCCGTTTACATTTCAAACACCTGTTTATTCTTTTGTAGAAAACGATAAAAGCAGAAACGCCGAGCCTTGTTGGTTAAATATTATGTATCCTTTATATAGGGCTCAACTTTATATTAGCTATAATCAACTTAATAATGATTTGGCAAAACACTTAAACGATTCACGAGAACTTGCTATTCGCCATCAAGTAAAAGCAAGTGGTTTAGATGAGCAGGTTTTAATAAACGACTCTGCACACGTGTATGGTTTGTTATATGATATTTCGGGCAACAGTGCATCGGCTATCCAATTTTATATAACTGATAGCACCAAGCATTTTTTACGAGGCTCTCTTTATTTTAATTGTCCGCCTAATATCGATTCGTTAAAAATTGTAATTGATTATTTGCGTACTGATATTATGCAAATGATAAAAACATTTAAGTGGAAAGATGAGAAAATGACATTAGCCAATGCAACTAAATCTCACTAAAAAAGAGCAACTAAGTACAAGCACCTGGGCTGGAGGCACCACTACGCAACTGGCTATTTATCCTAAAGATGCCAATTACAAAAATCTGGATTTTATTTTTAGAATAAGTACCGCTACTATTGATGTAGAACAATCTACATTTACCGGTCTGCCAAATGTTTCTCGTGTTATTATGGTGTTAAAAGGTGAGCTAACCATTCAGCATAAAAACCACTATACTAAACAACTTAAAAAGTTTGACACCGATAATTTTTCAGGAAATTGGGAAACAACTTCTATTGGTAAGGTAACCGATTTTAATGTAATGACAAGAGAAGGAGCAAGAGCTACTGCATCAGGATTTTCTTTGGCAGAAAAAACTGAAAAAGAGTTTATCATAAATAGCGATGTTATGGCGGTGTATGTCTCATCGGGAGAAATTGAAATAGCTCAATCGTCGCTTCAAAAAACAACTTTAATGCAGGGCGATATAATTCTTATAAGCAAAGAAAACGCAAACGAAAAATTTATATTGGCGGCTAAAAAAACATCCGATTTAGCTATTGCTGAAATATATCTGTAAGACTTTTTTCAATAAAAAAATAGCCCTATATTTGCAGGTTACATTTTTTTTATGAGCGAAGAAATTATTGAGCAAACCTCCGAACGGAAATTATATCCGTATCAGCAATTAGCGGTAGATAATATTTATAAAAAACTGGCAGAGCTTCCGCCACATTCTAATTTACTTTTTCAATTGCCAACAGGTGGTGGTAAAACCATTATCTTTTCTGAAATAGCTAAAAAATACATTCAGCAATTCAATAAAAAAGTTCTTATACTAACGCATCGTGTCGAACTTTCTCAACAAACGTCGGCTGTTTTAAGCTCTGTAAACATCCCTAATAAAACCATTAACAGTAGCGTAAAAATTCTTGATAAAAACGAACCTTATCTTGTATATACAGCTCTTATTGAAACACTAAATAACCGCTTGCACGATGAAGATAATTTAGAATTTTTGCAAGATATTGGTTTAATTATTGTGGATGAAGCGCACAACAATTCATTCAGAAAAGTATTTAAGCATTTTAAAGACGTAAACATTTTAGGTGTAACAGCAACTCCGCTTAGCAGCAACAAAAAATTGCCACTAATGGACACGTATGATGTCCTTATCATAGGTGAAACCATTCCGTCTTTAATCGAAAGTGGTTATTTGTGCGAAGGAGTTACTTATTCATATGATGTAAATTTATCTTCGCTTAAAATTGGGTACACAGGTGAGTTTACAACGGCCTCGTTAGAAATGTTGTATAGCAATGCCATGATGCAAAGCAAATTGGTATCGGCCTACGAAGAAGTTTCGTTGGGTAAAAAAACACTAATTTTTAATAGCGGAATTATTTCGAGCCGTTTGGTTTATGAAGCTTTTAAAAAGAAAAATTATCCGGTAAAACATTTAGATAGCACCTATAGTGATAAAGAGCGTTACGAAATTTTAGATTGGTTTCATAACACTAAAGACGCCATACTTACATCAGTAAGTATACTTACGCATGGGTTTGATGAGCCCGAGGTAGAAACCATTATGCTTAACCGTGCTACTAAATCGCTTACCCTGTATCATCAAATGATTGGTCGTGGTAGTCGAATTACGCCGGGTAAAAAGCAATTTAAAATTATTGATTTAGGAAATAATTCACGTCGTTTTGGTTTGTGGCAAATGCCAATTGATTGGAACCATGTGTTTATAGCACCTCACATGTATTTAGAGCAGCGCTATAAAGATGAGTGGGACTATGAAACCGAGCGTGATTATGACATGCCCGAGGAAATTAAGCAACGCTTTATTAACTCGCACGACGAAGAATTTATTGTGCGCGACAAGTATATGTATTGTTTAAAAAAAGGTTTAAAGCCTCAAGTTGTTTTAGACCAGTCGTTAGAAGAACATTACGGAAAAATAAAAGACAATGCCTCTTGCTTTGAAGAAGGAACTGAGTTAGTACACCTACTGCAGGAAGAAATAAAATACCGCGTTAAGCAGTTTGCAAAATGTATTAATGCCACACAAAACTATACCGATTGGCAGTATCAAAATTATTTAACCCGCTTAAATAGAAAAGTGGTTATTCTGTTCGAAGAATAATTGCAAAAAAGTACCCTGTATTTTTATTTAAGAGTCTAATTAATTGGTAAGAGTTTATGCATTATTTTTAATTTTAATCTAAAAATAAACTAATTTCGTATACTCATATTTGAGTTTTATCGAAAAAAATGACTTTACCCTATCAACATAAAATTAAAGAACTTGAAAAGGAGATAGACTTTCTTAAAAAAGAAAATAAAAAACTAAAAAGCGTAAAACACGGTACCAATAAGGCAACGGTAAAAGTTCCAAAACCAATACAGCCTGTTTTTAGCAAAGCTGAAAAATTAGTGGGCGATTATTTTAGCTCATTAAAATTTAACCCAACCAAAGGCTGTATCGAAATTAACAACGAGCGTTATGTCTTAGTACGCGCTTCAGCTTTATCACATGAGTTTTTAAATAGCATTAAACATTTGTATAAAGATAGGGGAGAAGAAGAGGCGCTTAGCATTGGTAAAAACCTTTTGTTCGATTTGTCGCACGTTTTGGGTTTAGAAGATGCCCGTAATTTTCATAAAAAAATGAAATTAAAAGACCCCCTCAGTAAGCTATCTGCAGGTCCTATACATTTTGCATATACAGGTTGGGCTTTTGTAGATATTTTGCCCGAAAGCAATCCTACCCCC
>JABDDQ010000056.1 GCA_013287545.1 Bacteroidota bacterium
TGAAAGTGGTTTATAGGTTTCTACATTTAGCCAGTCTGTTTTTTTAAGGTCAAAGTGCCACTCTTGGTAAACATTGAGTTTAGTGAAATTACCACTTACTTTTTTAATAGGTGGCAAATTAAACCCAAAACTATCAAATACGTGATGAGGTTTTAAGGCTGCAATTATGTTATCAATTGCGGCAGCATAAATAAGAAATGATTTTTTTACTTTAGGATTTCTTTTGTTCTTAGGGTCAAATTCAGTAAATATTTTTGTGCTGTATTTAATTACTTCTTTCAAATTTCTTTCTTTATCCTTAATACGTAAAACTTTCTGCCCGGCTTCATTGGTTAAATCTCCCCAGTATAAAAGCCATTCCGTTTTAAGTATATCTGCCATCTTCTTATTTGGCACTGTAATGTGTAGATGTGGGTTATTGGATAAATCAATACATAAAATACACTGCCTTTTCTGCGGCACGGATGCCTGTACTTGCATAAGTAAAATTTCTACAAGGTATCTATTCTTAAACGACCATATAAGTAAGTTAGAATTATACCATCAAACACACTTACTAAGCAATTCAGACCAAAAGATTTGGCAAATGATGTACGACCAAGCAAAAGAAGAGCAACGAACATCTGTATATTATGGCGAAGGAAAATAAACCAAAATCTTATTTTCAATTACGTTGCGAAGCTATCGGTTTAACCGCTGCTAAGAATAAACTTTGTGTACCTGAATATGCAGCACTAAAAAACAGCAAGATAATTGAATACCCTTTGTTGTGCGAAGACGAAGTAACGGGCGACATTATCATACCTATTTATGATTTAAAAGGCGAGCCTTGCAATTATTATAAAGACAATGTAGGTAAGTTGCCGAACGGCAGACAAAAAGCGATTGAAGTTATACGATATAAACCGGGCAATGAAAGAATTGTAATTGAAAAAGGCAAAGAACGTAAACTAAAATATGATATTAAAAAGGGTGTAAAGTCTTTGCCGTGGATTTCCCCTAATATTATAGAGGCTTACCGAAACAAAAAAAGTATTGATACCGTTGTTATAACCGAAGGACAAATAAAAGCAATTAGCGGCTATCTGAAAGGCTTATATATTTTTGGTATAACAGGACATAGCAACGTTAAGGATAGAGATACTAAAACGCTGCATTCGGATATTATAGAAACCATTGTAAAACTGAATGTAAAAAATATCATTCTGCTTTATGATGGTGATTGCAACACGATACGTTCTAAAGATTTGGAAGAACTGCACGACCTACGCACCCGACCAAAAAGTTTTATAAACAGCGCACAAAATACCCGTGAATTATTAAAGGACTATTGCAAGAAAAGCGAGTTTGATATTTATTTTGCCCACATTAACAGTAAAGAATTAGAAGAAAGCCCGAAGGGTTTAGATGATTTATTTGAAACGTACCCCGCCAAAGAAAAGGATATTTTAAAAGAACTTACCACGTTCAGTAAACAAGTCAACCACTATTTTTATAAAACAAATATTACCGCAGGGACTAATAAGGTTTACGACCACTTCCATATTACCACACCCGAAACGTACTATACAAACAACAATCAAATCATAGGAGAACAGCCCTTTGTTTTTTCGGGCACTAAATATCAATGGAACACGGAGAAAAACGAATTAAAGATTGTAGTGCCTGGCATTGCAAAAAATTACTTCCGTGTAGGCGACAACTATTATGAAAAATTATATATACCGAATAAGAAAGGTGTATTAGAATATCAGTATCATAGAAGATTATCAGGAACAATAAGTTCCGATTGCGGTAAAGGCATTTTTGAGTTTATAGATAAACATAAAGCCTTTTGTGTAGTACCCGACCACCGCAACCACCAAGAGGTTATAGATTATTGTTTTAACCGTTATAAGCCATTTGAACACGAAGCAAGTTTAGATGATAGCGATTGTCCCGAAACGCTTGGATTTTTCAAGCACATTTTTGGCGATCAATTAGAGGTAGGTTTAGATTATGTACAACTACTTTACCACGAACCTACCCAAATGCTGCCTATACTTTGTTTGGTAAGTAAAGAAAACACAACGGGTAAGTCAACGTTCGGGCATTTGCTGAAAGCAATCTTTACGGGTAATATGACTACTATTGGTAATTCCGATTTAGAGAATGATTTTAACGCGAGCTGGGCAGATAAATTATTAGTGGTTTGCGAAGAAAGTTTTATTGACAAGAAAAAAACCATTGAAAAGGTTAAAGCATTATCTACGGGTAACAAAATAGTAATGAACCAAAAGGGTGTTGACCAAATCGAAATAGATTGCTTTATAAAATTCATATTCAACAGTAACAATGAAGATAATTTTTTGATAGCAAACGAGCATGATGAAAGGTTTTGGGTGCGCCGTGTTCCGAAAGCAGAAACCGAGCGTACGGACTTACTGGATTTAATGACTGATGAAATACCTATGTTCCTGAACTATCTGAACAAAAGAGCGTTAGTACATCCTAAAATGAGCCGTATGTGGTTTGCAAAGGAAGTTTTAAAAACGGAGGCCTTAAAGAAACTTATTGAAGCCAATAAAAGTGCAGCCGAAAGAGAGATAAGCCAGTTTATGCGAACTATGTTTTTAGAACATGGCTTTTTAAAGATACACTACAATTTAAAGTACGTTGTAAAAGAAATATTACGGGGACGATATGACAGCAATTATATAGAGCGCATTTTAAAAGAGAAGATTAAAATTAAAACATCCTTAGTAACCCGACGTTATAAGTACCCTGCTTTAATTAATACACCAAATGGCAAAACGTACGAGGAAGAAATTGTAATTAACACCGGTAATGGTAAACCTTATTTGTTTAAAGCGGATATGTTTTGTACTCCCGAAGAAGTTGAAACTATTAAACTATGTGCCGAAGCTACTTTTTTAGGACAAGAAGTAAACCAAAATGAAAGTTTAGATTTGGAAGAAGTAAATGTAACGTAACTGGCCGCTCCGATAAAAATTTAAGCCGAAACTTAACCGTTTCGGTTTTTTTATACTCTTTTCTTTAAATATTCTATGACTTAAAATTAAGGTAACATAGTAAACATTAGACACAAGCCTTGTAAACGCTCACTTATTTTGTGAATTTACTTTGTTGGTCGTGTTTACTGTGTTACCGATGTTATTTTATTTTTTTAGATAAAATAACCTGTGTAACAGCCTGCAAACTGTATATACTAAACACTTATAAGCCAAAAAACATAATGTTTACTTTGTTACCCTAATTTCAGGCGTTCAGGAATTTTAAACTAATTGAACTGAAATTCAATTTATTATCCTTTTAAATTATTTTTTTTATTTCAAATCAAATATAATATCGTAACATTGCGATACATTTGAATTATGGGAACAACTAAAACAGAAGAATTTACAATTAAGGACAATAAAATTGCCAAATACGCTAAAGCATTGGCGCACCCCGCCCGTGTAGCTATTCTGCAATTACTTATAAAAAAACAAGCCTGTATTTGTGGGGATATAGTAGATGAATTACCTCTTTCACAAAGCACCGTATCACAGCATTTAAAGGAACTTAAAGAAGCGGGATTAATTAAAGGAGATATTGACGGGGTAAAAGTTTGTTACTGTATAGATGAAAAAGAATGGGAAAATGCAAAAACGTATTTAGGCTCGTTCTTTGGCGCATATACTAACAAAGATAAGTGCTGCTAAAAAAATTTGATTTTATTTATCGGTATTAAACGATTAATTGATAACAACTAAAAAACAAAAACCATGAAACTATCAGATTTAAAAAAACAATTAGGTAACATTGGAGAATTAACCTTTGTATTACCAAACGGTACAAACGTTCCGCAACACTTCCACGTAACCGAAGTAGGGCAAGTAACCAAAGACTTTATTGATTGCGGCGGTACGGTTCGTAATGAGAAAGTAGTAAACTTTCAATTGTGGGAAGCAGGTGATACAGACCACCGTTTAGAACCGCAAAAACTGGCGAAAATAATTGCACTTTCTGAAAAAGTTTTAGGTGTAGAGGATGCAGAAATAGAAGTAGAGTATCAGGGAACTACCATTGGTAAATACGGATTAGAGTTTAATGGCGAACATTTTACGCTAACTGCAAAACAAACCGCTTGCTTGGCAAGTGATGCGTGTGGCAATCCATCAGAAAAGAAAAAAGTAAGTTTAGCCGAATTGTCAAACGAAAAACAAGCTTGCTGCACACCTGGCGGTGGATGTTGTTAAACCTAATCTGACTTAATATGTTTCAATCCGTTAAAACTTATTGCGATAGCTTAGTTAAAGACTTTGATAAAATTTCATCAGAGCGTAAAGAGATTTTAGAAAAAATTACGCAGTACATCGCAAAGAAAAGTATTCTAAATAAACCTGTCAACTTAGTATATATATGCACGCACAATTCAAGGCGCAGCCATTTTGGGCAAATATGGGCAAAGGTTGCAAGTGATTATTTTACTATTGAAAATATAAATACATATTCAGGTGGTACGGAAGCAACTGCATTTAATATCAATGCGATTAACGCTTTAAAAAGAGTGGGTTTTGATATTAAAGCTATGGATGCTGAAAAAAATCCGACCTATCATGTGTTATACGATGATAAGAAAACACCCGTTGTTTGTTTTTCTAAAGTGTATGACCATCCGAATAACCCGCAAAAAGAATTTGCGGCAATAATGACTTGCAGCGATGCAGAAGAAAATTGCCCATTTATACCCGGAGTTGAATTACGAATAGGCACTACGTATGACGACCCAAAAGCATTTGACAATACACCTTTACAAGATACGAAATACGATGAACGTTGCAGGCAAATCGCTTTAGAAACCCTGTATGTATTTTCTAAAGTAAAATAGTATGAAGTATAGTAAAGCTCTTTTCACTTTTATGTTTTTCTTTATGGCTATTTCAGTTAAGCCACAAAGTACCTATGTTGGTGGCGTTTTTCCTACTATCGACCATTCGGGAGATATAAGTAACAAGGTTGGGTACGGGTTATATTACTTTGGAGCTTTTCCGCTTGTGAATTTTAGCAAGCCTAATCTTAGTAAAGATGCAAACTTTCTACTGTTTTACTCCGAGCAATCGCTATCCTATAAATTAACAGATAACTTTACTTTAACGGGTAGCTATGTTTACCAGCGTTCAAATGCTGTATCCGATAACTATGTAAATGAAAACAGGTTTTATGTTCAGGCTAAATATAAACACGCTATTAAAAATATTAAACTAACACATCGCTTACGTTTTGATGGCAGGTTTATTCAAAACCGAGTAACTAATGAAACACCTTTTACAAACCGTATCAGGTACTTAATCGGTATTGAGATTCCGATAAATGAAAAGCTATACTTTACTGCATACGAAGAAGCCTTTTTTAATACGTTTAAAAATGCAAGTGTTATCTATGGAGAAAACTGGGCTAATGCTTCTATCGGCAGAAAAATAAACGGCAATAATAAAATAGAAGCGGGCATTTTATACATTACTTGGAATACGGGCATAGGCAGTTGGTTTAATCAATACTACGCTCAGGTTACTTGGATTAGTCATTTAGATTTTAGAAAAAAGAAAGAATAGCATGAGAAAATATATAGCTGAGCTAATCGGAACTTTTGCACTTGTATTTTGTGGTACAGGAGCAATTATTATTAATCAAGAAAGCGGTGGAGCTATAACACACGTAGGAATAGCTATAACTTTTGGCTTAATAGTTACGGCCATGATTTATACAGTAGGAGATATTTCAGGGGCGCACTTTAATCCAGCCGTTACGATTGCTTTTTGGTTGGCAAAAACGTTTCCTGCTAAAGATATACTACCCTATATAATTAGTCAGGCTGCGGGGGCATTTTTGGCAAGTGTAACGCTTCATTTCCTGTTCCCGAATAACCAAACATTGGGGGCTACGCTTCCTGCCGGTACTGCTATGCAATCTTTTATTTTGGAGTTAATCCTAACGTTCATTTTAATGTTTGTGATAATTCATGTGGCGAAGGGAAGCAAAGAACAAGGTATGTTCGCTGGTTTGGCTATCGGATTTGTAGTGTTGTTAGAGGCTATGTTTGCGGGACCAATTTGCGGAGCTTCTATGAACCCGATACGTTCATTAGCCCCAGCTATTGTTTCAGGACATATAGAGCATCTTTGGGTATATTTATCGGCTCCTGTCATTGGTGCATTATTTGGTGTGATTTTATGGCGAATTCTTAAAAAAAGTAATTAATTTTAATCATAATAAAGAGATGGGAAATTTAGATAGAAAAAAACATTGGGAAAATATCTATACTACAAAAGAATTGAAGGATGTTAGCTGGTATCAGCCAATGCCAACAACTTCTTTAGAATTCTTCAAGCAGTTTAGTATAGCCAAAACAGCTAAGATTATTGATGTTGGTGGTGGGGATAGTTTCTTGGTTGACCATTTACTCGAAATGGGATACGTAGACATAACTGTATTAGATATTTCTGCTGTGGCATTAGACAGGGCAAAACAAAGACTTGGAGATAAAGCAACTAAAGTAAAATGGATTGTAGCCGACGCAGCTACATTTAAACCAACTGAACAATATGATTTTTGGCACGACAGAGCTGCCTTTCATTTTTTAACCCAAGAACAAGAGATAAATAGTTATGTTGATACCATTAGTCAAAGTATAAAATCAACAGGTGTTTTGGTCATTGGTACATTTTCTGAACAAGGCCCGAAAAAATGTAGTGGTATTGAAATAAAACAATATTCTGAAACTACTTTGACAGAGAAATTACAAAAATTCTTTGAGAAAATTAAGTGCATAACAGTTGACCATCATACACCATTCAATACTATCCAGAATTTTATTTTTTGTAGCTTTAAAAAACTTTCAATATAATATATCATGTTAAAAAAGGCGAACACATAGAAGGTACACCAAACGAACTCAAAGTTTTGTTGGATAAAAACAAGGAGGCTAACACATTCTTTGAAAGCTTATCAAAGTCATATAAGCAAGGTTATAGTGATTGGGTAGGTTCTGCTAAACAGGAAGCCACAAGGCAGGTTAGAGCAGAAAAGGCTATCGTAATGCTTAAAAACAAGCAAAAAACATTAAAGACTTAACCTAATGAATGAAAAACAACGGTAAAATTTATACCTTTGTTGTATAGATGAGAATATTAGCTACCATATTGACCTTTCACATTTTATTTCTCACAGTTTCTCCTGTACTGCCCAATATTTTTATTTCTTCCGAAGAATCAGAATGCACAGAACCCAGTTGTTGTTCAAAAGAAGAATGTTCTGATGATACTTGCCCAACTAATAAAGATTGCGGTATGGCTGTTTGTAATCCTTTTATGGTTTGTTGTAATTGTAACGCATTTGTATCGCAGAAGCAGACCATATTAGCCCCTGTTTCTTTTTCAGACAAAAAGCAATTCTCTATTATTTCAAAAAACGGCTGTGATTATACCGCCGAAGCATGGAATCCTCCAAAAACTGTTTGATTTTCTTAGTATAGTATTGAAATTCAAATTAGTTAAACTTAAAAAAATAAACAAATGAAAAAGATAATTTTAGTGTTGGTAGCTATTGGCTTTGTATCAATGGCTGCTAAAATGCCAACGGCAAACAAAAGCGTTGTAAAAATCGAATCAATCAACGACAAATACAAAGAGTGCATCGCTGCATGCGAGGCTTGTATCAAATCATGCAAAGCCTGTGAAACATCATGTAAAAAAGGGGCTACCTGCACAAAAACATGTACAGCGTGTATTGCATCTTGCGAGAAAGCAGTAAAAGCGATGAAGTCAGATAGCAAAGATGTAAAAGCTATCTGTGCTGAGTGCGCTAAGATGTGTGAGAAATGTGCGACTGAGTGTGCGAAATGCGAAGGTGCGGAAGGGAAAAAATGCGCTGAGCAGTGTAGCAATACAGCCAAGATGTGCAGCCAGATGTAATTAATGATTAGTAATTCATTAATCAAAGAACGCCTCAGAAATGGGGCGTTTTTTTTATATACAGATAAGTGATATGTATTTTTAAAACAAAGAGCTTTTAAATTTAAGCCCTCCGTTTTTTAAATTTAAAAGCACAATTAAACCCGTTTACCTTTAAATTTCCCTGTCATTCTTTTAAAAATTAATGCTTTTAAATACGATTAACCGACGTTAATCGGTTTCTCTTTTAAATTCCAATGCCGTAAACCTCAATACTGGCAAGTATTACAGCCGATTTAAACAAAACAATCTCTTTTAAAATTTCATTTCGAGTATCATTTTGATACTCATAGTAACTCCCTCTATTGTTCACGGTTTTTTTAAACTGGAGCTTTGCAGAAGCAATTTAAAAGCTTTTAAATTTTAAATGATAAGCACCGAACAAGAAGCAATTTTTTTAAAAGGTTTAAAATTTAAAAACCTTGCCATCGGTGGAATAGACGGCGAGAAAAAAAACGCTGGCATTAAATTAAAGTGGTTTCTAAAAGAGAATCATTTAAAAGAAAGCGACCTAACCGACTTTGAAGCCAAGACTGCTAAGGGCTTCCGTATTGTCTATTTAAACCAAGTGTTTTACAATGACGAAGACTTGGTAAACTACCTAAAGACAAAGCCCATTAAAAAACAATTACGTGCTTTCTTCTCCATTTTAAAACAACTCATCATACGTAAAGCGCAAACAAACCTGAAAGATTTTAAAAAAAGGAAAGAAAATTTAAAACAAAAATTAAAACGATGCCGATAATTAAAGTTAATGCCGATAAAATTAAAAGGTTTTTAAAAGAAGCCAGTACACTGGCATACCACCAAGATTTAAGACCGATGGGCGCAATCTTCGTTAAGGATAACAACGAAGTAGTTGTATGCGTGGATAACGAATGCAGCGATAAAAACTTTATTGATTGCTTGGAAGCCTTAGTAAAACAGTATAAAAACGGTTAATAAAAAACTCATGTCAGAAATAAACGTAGAACTGGAAGAACAGGAAAACAATAAAAAGAGCCTTAAATATTTTATTCTTTTCGCCATTAAGCCCGAATTAAAAGATGCCTGCAATTTCATGGCGGTTAAACTGGCTCATATTGTTGCCGACAAAAGACAAGACACTATTAAATCCAATGCTACGGGCATGGATGCAGCGACCAAAAAAGAAATAACCATAGAAGTACCAAACGTTTTAAAACTATCCGAAAACCCTAATTACGAAGATATGTTCTTAGGTTTTTTTATCGGCATGATTAAAGATTTTAAAGAATTGCTCGAAGCAGATTTAAAATTTCAATTTATAGATATAGAGGTTTTAGAGGAAGATGGAAAGACCGTAAAAAAAATAATGGTAGATGGCAAGTTAGTACCTCATATTATTAAAAAGCATCTGAATACCCGCATCCGATTTATACGCACAGACGGCAAGCCCTGCGAGCAAAATTTTAGAAGTGATTTTTAAATTATGGAAGGTGAAACCATAAACCCCAACAATCAGGAAGGAACTACAAAAATTATTTTGCAGTTACCCGCTGCATCGGACATGAACCATAAAAGCAGGGGCGTGCGAAAGGGTACAAAAAGAGGCGGTTATAAAAAAACTACTGAACACATAGAAGAAGCTACCTACGTGAATGACGAAAGCACGCAAAAACTGGATGAGTTTAACAATGAAAACATACAGTATGAAGAAGTGTTTGCAGAACAACCAACGGCAGCAGCTACACAAAATACACAGCCCGCACAACCCGCCCCGCCTGAACCAGAAGTTAAACAGCCCGAAGTGATAAAAGAATTTAAACCTAAGTACAACACCGATTTGTTTAACGGGTTGTTTCTGATTAAAATATTTGATTTCATTTTTCCGCACGTATTAAAAAAAATCTTGGTGCTTTTTGGTGTAAAAAAAGCAAGGCATTTAAAACCCGCAGAATTAAAATTAGATGATGACGAGCGCGGAGATTTTAATGATTTGGCGGACGAAGTAGCCCCTTACATATTTGGTAAGATACCGCCGCCCATACTGCTAACTATTTTCTTCGGTTACACATACAGCCGTAAAACAATGGCAGCCCTCGAAAAATTACCTAACGAATAATAATCATAAAAAATAAAATCATGTATAAAATAACCGTAGAGAAAAATGGTAAAAAGTTTTTAGTTGTTGAGTATTTAACGCTCAATTCCATTAACAAAGAAAAAAAAGCCTTAATCAGAAAATTCAAACTTAAAAGACAAAAAGGTTTTTGGGCTAATCTAAAGAGTGGCAAGGAGTGTATAGAGTTATATACCAATTATTAATTAAACAGGTAACAGCTCCTAAAGAATAGATATGAACGGTAAGAATTTCGTTGTGGTTGCATTAAGGGGCGCAGGTAAAACAACTTGGATAAAGAATTTACTTAACAAATGGCGTGGTCGTAAAAATTATATTTTGGATTACTACTATGAATATTTAAAACACGAAAACAGTTTTACCGCAAAACCCGACAAAGAAATATTTTTAGATTGCATTGATACCGAATCCAGCCACAAAGAAGCCAGTTGCAATATACTTTTTGAAGAAGCAACTTTTTATTTAAGAAACATAGGGCAAACAGACGGGCGAATTATCAGGCAGATAACGGGCGCACATCATACCTGTAACATAAACATTTTTGTTTTTCACTCGTTGCTTGCCGTTCCTTCCGACATTATGCGCTTAATAGATTTTTGGATAATCTTTCAGACCGACGAACAAGAAAAACATAAAGTGCTTAAACACTTTGAGAACTACCCGAAAATCTTAGAAAAATATTTAGACGTACAAAAGAAAACACAAGGCACATCTTTTAACCGTGATAAAAAAACATATCCCGACGAAAGAAGTAAAAAGTTTTTTCACTATCACAGGGTACACGCACGATAAACGTTACATAATATTTCAGTATGAAAAAAACACCCGTAAAGCCTTATACGATTGATGATTTATGCAGGTTATACAGCATTACAAGAGGCGTTTTTTTCGCATGGAGAAAACTATTTATCAAAAAACTTGGAAAGCTGCAAGGCAGAATATACACGCCTGCACAGGTAAAAATTATATTTGACTACGTTGGTTCTCCCGACATAAAACCCTGTACGATTAATGATTTATGCAAGCTGTACGGTGGTATTTCAAGAACGGTATTTTTCTCATGGAGAATACTATTCATTAAGAAACTCGGCAAGCTAACAGGCGGAGTATATATGCCTGCACAGGTAAATATCATATTTGAACACGTCGGATTTCCCGAAGAAACCGAATAAGCCCCACAACCCTTTTGTATCAAGCGTTTTCACGTTGTACAAACACGTTTAAGAGTTTCTTCTCAAACGTTTTTCAATCATTTTAAATGCGTATCAGTTATTAGAAATCATTTTCCGTATGATTTAATGCAAAGTAATTCTTTGTAGTCCGCTTCAATCATTTTCAATGCGTATCTGCTACATCGCCCTACTGGCGTGGGGCAACCTTTGTATCGTATTTAAAAACAAAACTAAAAACTTAAAAAATGATAACCATAGACCACGCCGCAACAGAAGGCAAATTAAAAGTGTACATGATAGGAGTTAGCCAAATCGTGTTGGCGGGCTTACTGCTAACAATTGTGCATATCATATTCAAAAAACAAATCAACGGCTTAGAGCAAGCCATGTCTTAACCCATCAAAAAAATCAAGCTAACAATTAAACCTTTTTTAAAAATAAAAAAATGACAAGTAGCACAGAAAACATACAAAATGCGGTAGCCCTTTTAAGGAATATGCCAACAGGTTTGGAAGCTGAAAAAGTGTACAACAGTTTATCAGCACCCGAACTGCACGCATTAGAAGGCATTGACGATTTGGAAGCCATTATCGGCAAAGACCATGCGGAAGCAATCAAACATAAAGCACACGTAAAAAAATATATTCGTCATGCGAATATCAGTTTGATTATTACCCGCACACTTACAAAAGGTGGTGCGTATTTAACCAACGGTAGCAATCAGCAAATTGCTTTACCTGCACCATGTTTCGGGGTGTTGGAAGATGCAAGTTCGTACACCCGTGTACTGGCTGCATACTTACCCGACGACCAAAGTGTCGGCATAAAAAGTATTACCAACTCATCAGACGGTAAAACCAAGATTTTCACTTTTGAAAATCTGCAAGGGGGGACAACCGACACAATAGAGGAAACCGTCAGCATAGCGCAAGGCGGCGGTAATCCATACCCAAATTTATTGCGTGCTATGCAACACATGAAATTTGACATCATCGCTCCAAAAATGATGATTTCAGATGTGTTGAGAATTAACCAATTCGACCAAGTGTTGAATGTGTATAAAGGTTCACCGTTCACAAACGTTAGTACCGACAGTATTAATCCACAAGAATATAAAGAAGATGTTTTGTCGGATGCTACCATACGCATCTTCCGTAAACTGACTATTTACATTCAACCTGAAAAGGTGTTAGTACCAA
>JABDDQ010000057.1 GCA_013287545.1 Bacteroidota bacterium
ACGCCTGAAACAAAAGCTTCAAAAAATTCCGTTATACCGTTCGGAAACCTTGCACAATAAAGTGCGCGAGATTTGCGATTTAATGAGTCGTGATTCGTTTTTAGAACGTGAAGACGAAGCATCGGAAACTTACAAGGTGTTAGATTCATACACCTACCTGTTAGATGTGATAAATGCTATTGCCATATACGAAGAAGGTGGTGCAACCGAAGGCGCATCAGGAATTATTTATAACTAAGATTTTTAAACCATACAGATGAGTAACAACTTTAGAATTTTAAATAGAATTGTTGAGATTAACATTGCAAGTGTAAAGTATACTGATATTGAGTTGAGCGGCAACACCTGTTTTGTTGGTACCAACAACTTTGGTAAAACCAGTTTGCAACGTGCTATTTTATTTTTTTACAGCGCAAACAGTCGCGGGCTTGGTATATCAGCATCGCAAAAACCTTTTGAAGAACACTACTTCCGTTACGAAAACTCATACATTGTGTATGAAGTAGCTACCGAAGAGAAAAACTTTTTTGTGATTGCGTATCGCCATAACAAAGTTTGTTTCCGTTTTGTGGATGCATCTTACAGTTCTGATTTCTTTTTTAATGAGAATGATGAAGCCGTTAAAATACAGGATGTATTGCGTAATTTAGATAAAGCGGGCATTTACTACAGCAACCAAATTGACACATTTGAACGTTACCGTAACGTGTTGTACGGAACTGAAACAGATAAAAATCTGAACAACTTTTTCATACTAAAAGGAAATGAAAAATATCAGAACATTCCTAAATCAATTACCAATGTGTTTTTAAGCTCTAAGTCTTCTATCGATTCTCGTTTTATAAAAGACTTTATTGCTAATGCCATTACAACCGAAACATCGGGCATTAAGTTAGAACAAGTGGAACGCCAGTTACGCCAGTTCAACGAAAAATATACCGATATTGAAACCTACCTGAAAAAAGAATCGCAGCAGCTGATTGAAATGATTGAAAAGAAATTCGATCAGGTAAAAATGATTAAATCGGCGCAGATAGAAATGTCGGAAAAACTGGGTAATAGTTTACGTTACGCCGAAACGCAAAACGAAAACATGCTTAACTCGGTAAAGCAAAAAGAAGAAGACATGCGTCAGCTAAATTCTGATCATGATTTACAAAAAGCAAACATTGAAGACCAACAAAACAACATACGCGAAGAGATTGGTTATTATGACCGTACGATACGCGATACCAATAAAAAATTAAAAGAATATCAAGGGCAAAATATTGAAGCAGCCGTTGAGAAATTTAACGAACGCGAACAATTACAGGTTGAGTTAAACATTGCACGTAAAGAGTACGATTCATTAACAAGCAATGTGCAAAATTTAGAAATGAAGTTTACTTCGTTATTTGAGCAGGTACAAAACGAAAAGAACGCCTACTTAAATAACGTAAACTCAAAAATTGCGCAGTTATCTAACGATTATAATGAGCGTCAGCTTTTAAGCAAAAACGATTTTAACCGTAAAGAAAACGATTTAAAAGACCGTAGAGATAAAATGCTGGCTGAAATAAATTCAGAGGTAACGGCAAAACAAATTGAGTTTAACGAGTTAAAATCAGAAGAGAAAGTTATACGCAGCACTCGTTTTCACGAAGAAGAAATTAAAGACTTAGAAGCGGAGTTAAACGAATTACGTGCCATCACCTACAAAAACCGATCAGAGCGCGCCATAAAAAACAACCTGATACAAAGCTTGCAGAAAGAGTGGGAAAACAGCGAGTTAAAATTAAAAGCCACTTTAAATGCCGAGATAGATAAGGGCAATTTATACATCGCTAAAAAGAAAGACGATATAAAAACCATTGAAGAAAAACTGAACATACAGGCTGATGCGTTTTACGGCTACTTAGAAAAAAATTATAAAAACTGGCACGAAACCATTGGTAAAGTTTGTAACGAAGAAATTTTATTTAGAGCTGATTTAAAGCCCGAAATGAAAGAAAAACTTACCGATACACTTTATGGCATCAGTTTAGAGTTAGGCACGGTACCTGCGGTTTCAAAATCTATTGAAGAATATCAGGCGGGTAAAAATTTATTGTTGGCTGAGATACGTGAAGCAGAAGAAAAATTAAATTTATTTCAGACAACTAACAACGAAGAGAAAGCCTTATCATCTGACAAATTCGGTAAACAAATTGGCGAACTTAAAGAAGAGGTAAAAGTTTTAACCTATAGTTTAGAGCTATCAGAAAAACGCGAGAAAAAACTAATTACTGAATTAGAAGACTGGAAAAGCCGTGCGGGTAGCGAAATTGAACAATCGTTAACCAGCAACCGTCAAAAACAAAACTTACTGGAAGAAGAACTTTCTATCCTCAGCAAACGCAAAAATATGCAGCTGGGTGAGTTTAACGAGCAGTTTGATAATCAGAAAAAAACATTTTGAAGAACGCATTGCCGATTTAAAAGCAAGACAAGAAGACGAGATTAACGCTTTAGAAGAAGAGAGAACAAAAACGGTTAAAGCCCTTGAGGATAAAGAAAAATCGTTGAACGATGAAAAAGAAGGCAACTATAAAGACAAAGGAGTTGATAGCAAACACATAAAAGACATTGATAAAAAAATAAAAGGTTTACAAGAAGACATTAAGCAAATTGACCGTTTTGCGCAACTGGTAAACGATTATTTAAAAGATAAGCGCGAACTCTTTGATAAGCTACCTGATTTTACCCAGAAAAAAGAAGAGTTGGTAAAACAAATGAATTCGCTTACGGCTGATTTAGAAGAAGCAAATCGTAAGTACAATTTAAAGCGCATGGACATTAACAAAGAAAAACGTGCCTTTGAAGAAGAGCTTATTGAGTTTAATAACGGTATAAGTTATTTCAGCAAAAATTTTAGAGAAACGCCTGTATATAACAAGTACGCCGAAATTATTGAGCGTGCTGAGCCTAAGAAAACAAATTACAGCGTAATGGATTTGTGTACGCAGTTACTTAAAAACGATTCGCACTTTAATGAAGAGTACGGTGCGTTTCAGCGTTATGTAAACGAGTTTAGCGGCAAGTTTAGGCTAGAGAACCACTTTGGCTTTATGATTCGTAATGATGCCACCCAGGCCGAATACGAACGTTTTGCACAGTACTTAACTAACTTTGTACACGAAAATAAAATTGAGTTATCGGTGGCAGAAACCGCTACACAAATTAGTTTGGTTACCGACTCCATTGCTACCAAAGTAAAAGAACTTAGCAACCAGCAACACAAAATTCAGCACATTATATCGTTAATTGCCGAAGATTTTAAGAAAGCCGAGTTTGAAGAAAGCAAGCTGATTGAGTTTATAAAAATTAAGCTGGAAGAGAGTGATAACAAGGTTTATAAACTGCTTAAAAAAATTGAGGAGTTTAAAGATGAGCACGGGCATTTTTATGGCGAAGGTTTATTTAACACCGATTTTGCTACTGGCAAAAACCGCGATATTAACCAACGTGCCGTTAAATTACTGGAAAGCTTACGCCATGCTATTAAAGAACAAGAGCAGGAAGAAATTCGCTTACAGGATTTATTTGAATTAAAATTCAATATTAAAGAAGGTGTAAACGAAACCGGTTGGACACACAAAATTGATAGCATTGGTTCTACCGGAACCGATATTTTAGTAAAAGCAATTATTTACATCACATTATTACACGTGTTTATTAAAGAGTCGAGCCACCGTAGTAGCAAAGACTTTAAAGTGCATTGTATAATAGATGAGGTGGGGCAAATATCGGCTCACTACTTAAAAGAGCTATTGAAATTTGCGAAGAACAGAAATATTATGATGATTAACGGTTTACCAAACAAGAGTGGTTTAGAAAGCCACTACCGTTACACCTATCAGTTCCGCCGCGAAGAAGATAACTCGGTGCGCATCTTCCCAAGTATAGTTACTGAAGTAGAGGCGTAACAACAAATAAACTATTGATCTAAAGGAGCTTACTATATGTAAGCTCTTTTTATTTAGTACTTTTACAACCATATGGAAGTAGAAGTTTTATACGAAGACAATCATTTAATTGCCGTAAATAAAAAACCAGGACAAATTGTACAGGGCGATAAAACAGGTGATGAGCCGCTTTCAGAAAAAGTAAAAACCTTTTTAAAAGAAAAATACAATAAACCCGGTAATGTATTTGCAGGGGTTATCCATCGCATAGACAGGCCTGTTAGCGGTGTGTTGTTGCTTGCTAAAACCAGCAAAGCACTTACTCGCATGAATGAGCTGTTTCGCACGCGTGATGTGAAAAAAACTTATTGGGCTGTAGTAAAAAATAAACCACCACACGATAACGGCACGCTGGTTAATTACTTAGTGAAAAACGAAAAAACAAATCAATCTAAAGCGGTATCAGCAGACAATAAATCTGCGTTGCGTTCTGAATTAGATTATAAAATATTGGCTGCCACAAACAATTTTTTTCTGTTAGAAGTAAATCCAACCACCGGCAGGCACCATCAAATACGCGTGCAACTATCAACCATGGGATGTCCTATAAAAGGCGATGTAAAATATGGTTTTAAACGCACCAACGAAGATGCATCTATACACCTACACGCGCGCAAAATAAATTTTGAGCACCCCGTTACTAAAGAAAAAATTGAGATTATTGCGCCGCCCCCAAACGAAGTAGTTTGGAACGCCTGCGTACAAGCTTTGAAATAAACGCTACTTTTTTAGTACTTTATTCAGCACAAAATAAATAAGGGCAAAACCTATAACCGAAAAAATTATCAATAAAATTCGCTGGCTGCCTGTGGGTATAATGTTATCGTGCGCGTTTTCGGTATCTGTTATGGGTTCGGTAAAGGGTTTTAAGCCGCATAACTCGGTAAGCTTTTCGGTTTCATCATCAATGGTTATATCTGATTTAACATACATTAAATCAATATTTTTATTGGTGTTAATTACATTTTTCCGGCTGCGAGAACAGTAAACCAGCAAGGGTTTTCCGCTTTTATAGTTGGCATAAATAAGCCAATCTTCTCCGGCATTAAATTTTAAAGCACATGGATTTTTAGCATCAAAATAAACATCCAACTGTTTTGCTGCTGTGCCTTTAAATAGTTTGCTTACTGCAAACGTTACTTTATCATAGTCGGTCCCTTTGCTCGTGCCTACTGTTTTTCCTCTAAAAATTAAGTTATTGGCATTTACATAGGCTTCTGAAAACTCTATCTCTTTTTCGTTGCAATTGCAGTTCGTCTGCGCAAAAGCAGCCTGAAAAAGCAAGGCAAATAATAGTGTTAAAAGAGGGCGCATAGCTAATTTTCGGTAAAAATACAGTAATTAAACTTTGTAAAAAACAATAGTTTTTATGCGTAAATTTGCGCCGTGAAAAGAAAGCGTATAATTTTACTAAGTATCATTTTATTTCCTTCGTTGCTGTACTTTCTTTTTGAATTAACCCAAGCTAATTTTAAAAAAATGGCTTACTACGGGTCAAAAACCGTTTCTGCAAAAGGCGATACTATTTATTATTCGGTATCCGATTTTTCTTTTATAACAAATTTGAAAACCGACCGTATGGAGTCGGCTGGCAAATATGACGTTCCCAATAGAAAATACGATTCTCTTAAAATAGACACTACCAATTATCCCGTATATGTAATTTTATTTTTAGATAGCAGTTTACGAAAAGACGGGTATAAGTTAGAGGCGTTTTTTGATTATGCCCAATACAAACCTGCCGAGTTTAAAAACGTTCCTATATTTTTTGTTTCAGATTTTTCTTCTGCTTATAATGGGCTCTCTATTGCCGATAAAGATTTAAAAGGAGATTTTGATTCACTAAAAATTAATTTACCAAGCTTCCATCCTTTGTTGACCGAAGGCAAAACGGCCAACCAAGCTTATTTTAAAGGCAAGCCATACTATGTGTTTAATTATTTTGCCGTGTTAGTTGATAAGCATAGGCATATACGTGGCTACTATGACCCAAACCAAAACTCAGAAGTAAAACGTTTGATACAAGAGTATAAGCACTTAAAAACAAAAGACGAGTACGCTAACACATTACAAAAAAATGAACTTGAACAAAAATAAAATACTGTTATTAGCAGTAACGGCATTATTTGCCTTTGCTTGCAACCCAAAGAAAGAAGAAAAAAAATTGTTATTGCCTGTTATAGGTGCTAAAACGGTTTCGACAAATGGCGACACGGTTTACCACACCATTAAAGATTTTTCGTTACTTAACCAGTACAAAGAAATTGTAACGCAGCAAACCACGCAGAATAAAATTTATGTGGCTAATTTTTTCTTTGCTACGTGTCAAAGCATTTGTCCGGCAATGAGCAATCAATTAGGCAGAGTGCAACAAGCCGAAAAAGATAATGCTGATTTTTTAATTCTGTCGCACACCGTAAACCCGATGAATGATACCGCCGAAGTGTTGTTTGCCTACGCAGGCAAATATGGTGCTATAAAAAACAAATGGCATTTTTTAACCGGAGATAAAAAGGCAATTTACAATTTAGCCAAAGAAGATTATTTAGTAAACGCATTAGAGGATGACGGAACACCCGAAGGTTTTATACACAGCGAGGCACTTTTACTGATTGATAAACAAAAACGCATACGTGGCATTTATGATGGTACAGATAGTTTGCAGGTAAATAAATTAATAAACGATATATCTATTTTAAAAACAGAAAAATAATATGAGTGATAAAGCCGTATTTAGATTTGTAATGGCATTAAGCATTTTTGTGTTTGCCGTAGTGGTTATTTTAAATCAAAAAGTGCTACCTCGCCCAGATGTGATGCCGGGGTTTGTTTCGTACTTGCCTGCGTTAAACGCTACACTTAATGGTACTTGCACTATTTTGTTACTGGCATCGTTATGGTTTATTAAACGAAAAAATATAGCCATGCACAAAAGCATAAACTTAACGGCTTTTGTATTGTCGGCTTTGTTTTTAGTATCGTATATATTGGCACATTACTTTATGCCTGATGTAAAATTTGGAGACATAAACCACGATGGCACCTTAGATGATGCCGAAAAAAATTTAGTAGTAGGCGTACGTGGCGTATATATTTTTATCCTTTTAACTCATATTATTTTAGCCGCACTTGTTTTACCTATGATTTTAATTTCGTTTTATTTCGGCTTGAAAAACGATGTAGTTAAACACCGCAAAATAGTTCGCTTTAGTTATCCTATTTGGTTATATGTTACGATAACCGGCGTGGTTGTGTATTTAATGGTTAAACCTTATTACCCTTTTTAAATTGAGTTTTAAAAACGCCATAGCAACTTTATTATTACTGCTGTTAAGTGCGGGTGCTTATTCGCAGTGCGCTATGTGCAAAGCTGCTGCCGAAAGCGATTTACAAAACAATCCTAACTCAGTTGCTCAAGGTTTAAACACGGGCATTTTATTTTTAATGTTTATTCCCTATTTAATTGTAGGTATAATTTTTAGAAAAGATATTTTAGTGTTTTTCAAAAACATTGGCAGCAAAGAAAAAACACCTTTCAATAAAAAAAGCTTAAACAACCTAACTTTTGTGTTAACCTTTGTAAGCTGCGCTGTAATTCTGTTTGTATTATTTATAAGCTTCTATAAGCCTTATTAAAAAGAAATTTACTTAGAAACTTCCATTTTAATTTTTCGGTTTTTAATCTTCTCGTCTTTAATCAATCGTATAACAGCATCTATCTTGTCACGTTTTACAGCGGCATACGACGAATGATCAAGCACTTCAATTAAACCCAGCTCATCTTTTTGTAGTTTGCCTTTTTGCAGAAGCATGCCTACAATGTCCATTTTATTTATTTTATCTTTTTTGCCTGCACCAATATAAAGTGTACTCCAAGGTGGCATATCAGGCGCTTCGTATCTGCCAGATATTTTTTCTTCCTCTACATCTTCGGTAATAAATTTTGGTATCTCTTCTTCTTCAGCTAAAATCAAGTACGATGTTCCTTTAGCATTCATACGTGCCGTACGTCCGTTACGGTGTATAAACGAATCTTCGGTAAGCGGTAATTGGTAATGTACTACGGTTTCAATTTCAGGGATATCCAATCCACGCGAAGCCAAATCGGTTGTAACTAAAATACGATGGCTTCCGTTTCTAAATTTTATTAGAGCACGCTCGCGGTCTTCTTGCTCCATGCGTCCATGAAAAATATCATGTGCCAAGCCTTTTTTCTCTAACATAAAACTAATACGATCAACGGCATCTCTATGGTTACAAAAAACCAAAGTTGCTTTTGCGCCTGTTTTATATATGAGTGAAATTAAAGTATCTAATTTTTCTTTGTTCTCAACACGTACGTATTTTAGTTTCAAGCCTTCTAACTTAGCGGGTACATCGGATAAGTAATTAATTTCGAACGGGTGCTTTACTCCTGTAAACGAAGGAATGTCTTTCATTTTAGTAGCCGAAGTAAGCGTGCGTTTTTTAAGCTGCTTTAATTGAGAAATGATGTAAGACATATCATCCTGAAAACCAAACTCAAGTGCTTTATCAAATTCATCTAACACTAAAGCATGTACATTATTGGTATCAAAATTATTCAGGCGTAAATGATAGGCTATTCTGCCGGGCGTGCCAACCAAAACAGTTGGCGGATGTTCTAAATTATTTTTTTCGATTCTTGTAGAGTGTCCGCCATAACAACAATTAATTTTAAAACCTGTGCTCATTTGTTTAAACACCTGTTCTATTTGCAAAGCTAATTCGCGAGAGGGAACAACAATCAGCGCTCGTACACCAGCCGTATCTTTTTCCAGGTTATTTAAAATGGGTAATAAAAAAGCCAGGGTTTTACCTGAACCTGTTGGAGAAAGTAGCAGTATATCTTTTTGTTTTTTAGCCGCCTCCATAGAGGCTAACTGCATAGGATTTAAAGCTTCTATCTTTAAATTTTTAAGGGCTTGGTGTATCGTCATAATAGACCTCAAAAGTACGCTAAATAAAAACAAAACCACCTAAGTTGATTTTTCAATAAAATAAGAAGTAAATTTAGGGCTGATTATCCTACACCCTTGAGCAAAGTAACCGATAAAATAATTTTAGGCATAGACCCCGGTACGGTTATTATGGGCTTTGGACTTATACACATTAAGGGTAGCGAGATTAAGTTAATTGAACTTGATGTTATTAAGCTTGATACCGATGACGACCACACGTTGCGCTTGCAAAAAATTTTTGCAGCGGTTACCACTATTGTAAAAAAACACAAGCCCGATGAGTTTGCCATCGAGGCACCTTTTTTTGGAAAGAACGTGCAGAGCATGTTAAAACTTGGTCGCGCACAGGGCGTGGCAATGGCAGCAGCTCTAAATTTTGATGTGCCTATTTTTGAGTACTCGCCAAAAAAAATAAAACTGAGTATAACAGGTAATGGTAATGCTGCCAAGGAACAAGTAGCCGCTATGCTGCAACAAATTTTAAAGTTTACCAACACGCACAAACATTTAGATGCTACGGATGCTTTAGCTGTGGCAGTTTGTCATCACTTTCAGGGTAAATCGCAAAACGCAACAGGTAAAAAAACATATAAAAACTGGAGTGCCTTTTTAACGGATAACCCTGATAGAAAAGGTTAGTTAGTTGATATAATCTTACTCATTTCTTCTACAATAGCATCATCGCTTTTATGCAAGGTGTTTATAACGTGATGTGCCTGCAGGTAAAAAGTTTCGCGCTGCTGCAGCAATGAGTTTATTTTTTCTTTTATCTTATCTTCTGTAAGGTCAGCAAACATAGGGCGTTTAGCATCTTTTTTTAAACGAAGAAACAAGGTTTCGGCAGAAGCGTTTAAATAAAAAACATTTCCGGCAGAAAGCATAAAGGGTAGATTATTGTGAAAACAAGGTGTTCCACCTCCCACTGAAATAATAGTGTTGATATTTGTATTAGAAATTTCTTTGAGATACTTGGTTTCTAATTCTCTGAAAAAAGTTTCTCCCTTTTCATTAAAAATGTTTGCTACACTTTTGTTTTCTTTATCTGTAAGGTGACTGTCTAAATCAACAAAAGTAAATTGTAGCTTTTTAGCTAAACGTTTGCCAATACTGGTTTTTCCGCAAGCGGGCATGCCAATTAAAAAAATAATCATGCTTTGGTTGGGGCTTTTGTTTTATCGTACTTAACAAAAAGGTTTATCCAAATAAGGCGCGACTTTCTGAAAATAACAGTCCATGTTAGCATCACAGAAACCACAAACAAAATTAAAAATGCCGTTGTACCCCAATCAAAAATTACATTGCTTAAAATAAATAGGGCAACCCCTAAAGCTATATTTAACCCGTAACTAACATACATGGCGCCGTAATAAAAACCGGTTTCAGGCATATAAGTGCTACGGCATACAGAGCAGCTTTCATATTGCTTATCGAACTTCTTTAAATTGAACGCATTTTTACTGATAAAAAATTCTCCCTCGTGGCAATAAGGGCATTTTTCATGCAAGATGCTGTACAGCTTGGTTTTCATTTTAATTACGCATTAGCGCAAGTAACTGCGTAGGCGCTTGCGGGAATAGCCGTTTTTGTAATAGCGCCAAAGCCGCCTGCCACATCAACCAAATGTTTATAGCCTTTAGCTTTTAAAATAGATGCCGCTATCATACTACGGTAACCGCCTGCGCAATGTATGTAGTAGTTTTTGTTTTTATCCAAGCTATCTTGCCAATCGCTAATAAAATCAAGCGCTTTGTGGTTTACGTTATTTAAATGCTTAGCATCATACTCGCCCGGTTTACGCACATCCAGTACATTCACATTTTCTTTTCCATAATAAGTGGCAAATTCTTCAGCGCTTATAGATGTAATGTCTTCTGTGTTTTTACCCGCTTGTTTCCAGGCATCAAAACCACCTGCTAAATAACCCAAGCAATTGTCATAACCCACGCGCGATAAGCGCATAACAGTTTCTTCTTCTTTTCCTTGCGGAGCAATTAAAATTATAGGTTGTTTTAAATCGGTAATTAGCGCGCCTACCCAAGGGGCAAACTGCCCATCTAAACCAATAAACAAAGCATTAGGCACATGCCCTTTTGCAAACTCAGCCGCTTTACGCACATCTAAAACAAGTGCGCCTTTTTTTATGTCTGCTTCAAATTCACTAACAGATAAAGCCTTACTGCCTTTTTGCATAACCTCATCAAACGAATGGTAACCTTCTTTATTTAATGCCGCGTTTTTTGCAAAATATTGCGGAGGAGGCAAAATGCCTGTAGTAAGTTCTTTTATAAAATCTTGTTTAAAGATATTTGCTAAAGCATAATTTGTTTTCTTTTGGTTACCGAGGGTATCAAAAGTTTCTTTGCTCATGTTTTTACCGCAAGCAGAACCCGCACCATGCGCAGGGTATACTAACACATCATCAGGCAACGTCATTATTTTGTTACGTAACGAATCATACAACATGCCCGCTAAATCTTCTTGTGTAAGGCTTGATTTAATAGCTAAATCAGGCCTGCCAACATCACCTATAAATAAGGTGTCACCCGTAAAAATGCAATGCGGTTTTTTGTTTTCGTCAAGCAATAAATAGGTGGTAGATTCTAACGTGTGTCCCGGTGTGTGTAACACTTTTATGGTGAGCTTGCCTATTTTAAATTCTTCGTTATCTTTTGCAATATGACTTTTATACGTTGTTTGTGCTTGCGGACCATAAACAATTTGTGCATTTGTTTTGTTGGCCAAATCCACATGGCCGGAAACAAAATCAGCATGAAAATGTGTTTCAAAAATATATTTTAAGCTCGCTTTATTTTGAGTAAGTAAATTTAAGTAGGGTTGTGTTTCGCGCAATGGGTCTATAATGGCAGCTTCGCCATCACTAACAATAAAATAAGCACCTTGCGCTAAACATTGCGTGTATAATTGCTGTACTAACATGACATTGATTTTGTAGTACAAAGGTACGACTAAAACAAAGGATTTTGAACGAAAAAAGGGTTTTTATTGCGTTAAAACCTACTGAACCACCTTAATTAAAAAGTAGTTTTTTTTGCCTTTTTGTACCAAAATGTACTTATCGTTAATAAGCACATTTTTATCAATAAGGGTTTCTACAGTCTGCACCTTTTCTTTGTTTACCAATACGCCACCTGCTTGCAGCATTTTTCGTGCTTCACCCTTGCTGGTAAAAATACTTGTGTTAACCGATAGCACATCAATTAATTGAATGCCCCCTTCAACCAAGTGTTTATCAATTTCAAATTGCGGAACACCTTCAAAAATTTCGAGAAACATTTTTTCACTTAATTTTTGCAAATCGGCCACATTGCCTTTA
>JABDDQ010000058.1:0-356 GCA_013287545.1 Bacteroidota bacterium
ATTGCGTTTTTAACAGCTCGTAACGAAGATTATTCCCAAATTGCAGGCTTTGATGTTGGTGCCGATGATTATATAACCAAACCAATAAAACCTCGTGTGCTTGTTAGTCGAATTAAGGCGCTGTTACGTAGGGGTAGCTCAGTATCTGGCGATGAACCAAACAATATTGTAGAAGTAGGTGGTATCCGTGTGGAAAAAGATAGGCACATGGTTATAAAAAATGGCATCGAAATAGCTTTTCCTAAAAAAGAATTTAAACTGCTTGCCCTTTTAATAAGCAAACCCGGTAAAGTGTTTAGCCGCGAGTTTATTTTACAGCACGTTTGGGGTAATGAAGTAGTTGTAGGAGACAGGAC
>JABDDQ010000058.1:366-12064 GCA_013287545.1 Bacteroidota bacterium
GATGTGCATGTGCGCAAACTGCGTGAAAAACTGGGCGACGATTATATCAAAACCATAAAAGGCGTAGGTTATAAGTTCGATTTTTAATCGCTATAACACGGCGTTAATAAGTTCTCATTTATTCTTCAATAATTGTGTTTTTCTGAGGCTCTGCTTCTTCAAAAATCCTATCTTTGCACACAGTTTTTAAAAAACTGTTATGCAAAACAACACTAAATTTATTTTTGTTACCGGTGGTGTAACCTCCTCGCTTGGTAAAGGAATCATCTCAGCATCTTTAGCAAAATTACTTCAGGCAAGAGGCTATACGGCTACTATTCAAAAGCTTGATCCTTACATAAATGTAGACCCGGGGACACTTAATCCATACGAACATGGCGAATGTTATGTTACCGACGATGGTGCTGAAACGGATTTAGATTTAGGGCATTATGAGCGTTTTTTAAACGTACCAACATCTCGTGCAAACAATGTTACCACAGGCAGAATTTACCAAAACGTAATTGAAAAAGAGCGTAAAGGCGATTATTTAGGAAAAACGGTACAAGTAATTCCTCATATAACTGATGAAATAAAAAACCGTATTAAAGAACTTGGTAAAACTGGGCAGTTTCAGTTTGTAATTACTGAAATTGGCGGAACCGTTGGTGATATTGAATCTTTACCCTATATTGAAGCTGTTAGACAGTTAAAATGGGAGCTTGGTCATAGTTGCATGGTAGTACATTTAACATTATTACCCTATTTATCTACTACAGGTGAATTAAAAACCAAACCTACACAACACTCCGTAAAACTTTTATTAGAAAGTGGTGTGCAGCCCGATGTATTAGTTTGCCGTGCAGAGCATGCGCTAAACAAAGACATTCGTAGAAAATTAGCCTTATTTTGTAACGTTGAGGCTGATGCAGTAATTGAAGCCCGCGATGCATCAAGCATTTACGAGGTTCCGTTATTGATGGAAAAAGAGCATTTAGATGCTATTGTTTTAAAAAAATTAGGTTTAGATAACGCAACTACACAAGTTGATTTAACTCAATGGAAACAGTTTTTACATAAACTACATCACCCTAAAAAAGAAGTAAAAATTGGTTTAATTGGAAAATATGTTGAGTTAAAAGATTCATACAAATCAATATCAGAAGCCTTTGTGCATGCAGGTGCTGTAAACGAATGCAAAGTGATTGTAGAGTGGATTCATTCGGAAAATTTAACGGAAGAAAACATTGCTGAAAAATTAAAAGGTTTAAAAGGCATTTTAGTGGCACCGGGCTTTGGAAGCCGTGGCATAGAAGGGAAAATTTTAAGTATTAAATATGCCAGAGAAAATAATATTCCGTTTTTAGGTATTTGTTTAGGCATGCAATGCGCTGTAATTGAGTTTGCGCGTAATGTAGTAGGCTTAAAAGATGCACATAGCCGAGAAATGAACCCTGCAACAAGCAGTCCGGTTATTGATTTATTGGAAACACAAAAAAATATTTCGCACATGGGCGGAACCATGCGTTTGGGCGCATATCCATGTCATGTAGAAGAAGGCACATTAGCTTCAAAAATATACCACGAAGCTGATATTATGGAGCGTCATCGTCATCGTTACGAGTTTAATAATGAGTATACTAAGCAGTTTGAAGCAGCAGGCATGGTGCTTTCGGGCGTTAACCCGGTGGCTGGTTTAGTTGAAATTATAGAAGTTAAAAAACACCCTTTCTTTATTGGTGTTCAGTTTCACCCTGAGTATAAAAGTACCGTAGAGAAGCCACACCCTTTGTTTGTAGCCTTTGTACAGGCTTCTATGAATTAAATTGGCACGTATCCTTTCTATAGATTATGGTACTAAGCGTACTGGCATTGCCGTAACAGATACGTTGCAAATTATAGCCACAGGCCTTACTACCATTCACACACAAACACTTTTTACTTTTTTAGAGGATTATTTTAAGAAAGAGCAAGTGGAGTGCGTGGTAATAGGAAATCCTAAAAGATTAGACAATACACCATCAGATAGTGCCCAACATGTAGTGGGATTTACCAGAAAACTAAAAGAAAAATATCCGCAATTAAAAATAGAAATGCTGGATGAGCGATTTACTTCCGTTATGTCGCAACAAGCCATGATAGCGGCCGGCACTACAAAAAAACAACGTCAAAATAAAGAAACCATAGATATGCTAAGTGCCGTTTTATTACTTCAAAATTACTTGGAGAAAAAAAAACACAATTTTTAGTGATTTTTTTTAATTATTTTTTGATCTGATCAAATATTATGCCTACATTTGCACTCCTTTTTTGAAGGAAAGTTACGTTCTTTGTAAAAGACACACCAAAAATGCCGAAATAGCTCAGCTGGTAGAGCAACTGACTTGTAATCAGTAGGTCGCTGGTTCGATTCCAGTTTTCGGCTCTTGTGCGGGGTAATACCAGAGTGGCCAAATGGGGCAGACTGTAAATCTGCTGACTTCGTCTTCGGTGGTTCGAATCCATCTTACCCCACTCAGGTCAATTGCTGAATTAGACATTTTTTGAATTGTAGAGTTAGTACAAATCTAAAATTCAATAAGTCAACAATTGCAAGCGGAAGTAGCTCAATTGGTAGAGCTCCAGCCTTCCAAGCTGGAGGTTGCGGGTTCGAGACCCGTCTTCCGCTCCAAAAAGTAGCAATGCAGCCTCACTAGCTGTTGTAGCTCAGTGGTAGAGCACTTCCTTGGTAAGGAAGAGGTCGGCAGTTCAATCCTGCTCAACAGCTCTGGTAAAAGAATTAAAATTAAAATAGGTAATAAATAAAATAAACAAATCAAAAAAACAAAAAAATGGCTAAAGAAAAATTCGAACGTAACAAACCCCACGTAAATGTTGGAACTATAGGTCACGTAGATCATGGTAAAACTACATTAACCGCTGGCATTACTGCTGTTTTAGCTGAAAAAGGTTGGGCGGCAGTAAGAGACTTTTCCTCGATTGATAACGCACCTGAAGAAAAAGAGCGTGGTATTACAATCAATACATCACATGTTGAATATGAAACTGCTAATCGTCACTACGCACACGTTGACTGTCCAGGTCACGCGGATTATGTAAAAAACATGGTTACTGGTGCTGCCCAAATGGATGGCGCAATTTTAGTTGTAGCTGCTACTGATGGTCCTATGCCACAAACACGTGAGCACATTCTACTTGCACGTCAGGTTGGTGTACCTCGTATCGTTGTGTTTATGAATAAAGTTGACATGGTTGAAGATCCTGAATTATTAGACCTTGTTGAAATGGAAATTCGTGAGTTATTAACTTTCTATAAATTTGATGGTGATAACACTCCAATTATCCGTGGTTCTGCATTAGGTGGATTAAATAAAGATCCAAAATGGGTTCCAAAAATTATGGAATTAATGGATGCAGTTGATACTTATATCCCAACTCCGGTTCGTGATAAAGAAAAACCATTCTTAATGCCAGTTGAAGATGTGTTCACTATTACTGGTCGTGGTACAGTTGCTACTGGTAAAATTGAATCAGGTGTTGTTAACACAGGTGAAGAGGTTGAAATTATAGGAATGCAAGAAACTAAAATGAAATCAACTTGCACAGGGGTTGAGATGTTCCGTAAAATCCTTGATACTGGTGAAGCTGGAGATAACGTAGGTATCTTATTACGTGGTATCGATAAAAAAGATATCCGTCGTGGTATGGTAATTGCAAAACCAGGTTCTATTACACCTCACACTGAGTTTAAAGCTGAAGTGTATATCTTGAAAAAAGAAGAAGGTGGTCGTCACACACCATTCCATAACAAATACCGTCCTCAGTTTTATATGCGTACAACTGATGTAACTGGTGAAATTGATTTGGAAGCAGGCCGCGAGATGGTTATGCCAGGTGATAACGTTACAATTACTGTAAAATTGATCGTTCCGGTTGCAATGGACAAAGGTTTACGTTTCGCTATCCGTGAAGGTGGTCGTACCGTAGGTGCTGGTCAAGTAACTGAAATTATAAAATAATTACACAATTTAATCGGTTAAATGGCAGGGCAAATTGCTCTTGCCATTTTGCCGTTTAAAAAGGGTAACGGTTTACGGGCGTAGTTCAATGGTAGAATAGCGGTCTCCAAAACCGTTGATGGGAGTTCGAATCTCTCCGCCCGTGCAGAAAGTAACAGTTCTTTTGAACTTTAAACTAAAAGAGTAATGAGCAAAATAAGAACATACATAGAAGAAACAACTACTGAGTTAGTTCAAAAAACTTCTTGGCCAACCTGGAAAGAATTGCAAGAAAGTGCAGTTGTAGTACTGGTTGCATCTGCTATGATAGCTATGGTTATCTTTTTAATGGATACCGGGTTTAAAAAATTAATGGAATTAGCTTATCAACTGCTTAATAATCTATAAAGATGAGCGAACAAGTTAAAACAACTAAAAAAGAAGCTCCTGTACTTAAATGGTACGTTGTTCGTGCTATTAGCGGTCAGGAGAAAAAAGTTAAACAATATATTGAGGTTGAAATTAATCGCCTTGGGTTAAACGATTATGTAGCTCAAGTACTAATTCCAACTGAAAAAATTATACAAGTACGTAACGGTAAAAAAATTGCTAAAGAGCGTTCTTTCTATCCGGGTTATGTACTTATTGAAGCTATTTTGGTGGGCGAAATTCCTCACACTATTAAAAACATTACGGGGGTTATTGGCTTTTTAGGTGAAACTAAAGGTGGGGAACCGGTACCGATGCGACTTGCTGAGGTTAACCGTATTTTAGGTAAAGTTGATGAATTAACAGAATCTGAAGGCACCGTATCTAATACGTACGTGGTTGGAGAATCTATTAAAGTAATTAACGGACCATTTAACGGATTTAATGGTGTTATTGAAGAAATTAACGAAGAGAAAAAGAAAATAAAAGTAACCGTAAAAATATTCGGACGCAAAACTCCTGTAGAGCTTGGCTTTGGAGAAGTAGAGCGCGAATAAACAAAAACAAATGGCCAATTGGCAAAATTATTAATGGCGCTTTATCGCTGCTTCCAACGTTAGTAATTGAAACCAAAAAGCCGACTAAAAAACAAATAAAATGGCAAAAGAGTTATCAGCACTGGTAAAACTACAAATTAAAGGAGGGGCAGCAAACCCATCGCCACCAATTGGACCTGCATTAGGTGCAAAAGGTGTGAACATTATGGAGTTTTGCAAACAGTTTAATGCTCGTACGCAAGAACAAGCCGGAAAATTATTACCTGTAATCATTAATGTTTACGTTGATAAAACGTTTGATTTTGTAATTAAACGTACACCGGTAGCGGCACAAATATTAGAACTGGGCAAAATTAAACAAGGTTCGGGCGAAAGTAACCGTAAAAAAGTTGGTAGCATTACTTGGGATCAAGTAAAAACTATTGCTACTGATAAAATTGTAGATATGAATTGTTTTACAATCGAATCTGCAATGAAAATGGTTGCCGGAACGGCGCGTAGTATGGGTGTAACCGTAACTGGTGAAGCTCCTTTTAAAAACAATTAATTAAAAACAAAAAATGGCAACGTTAACTAAAAAAAGAAAAGCTGTTGATGGAAAATTTGATTCCACAAAAGCTTATACAGTTGCAGAAGCTTCTAAAATTGTAAAAGAAATTACAACTACGAAGTTTGATGCATCTGTGGATCTTGCGATCCGTTTAGGAGTTGACCCACGTAAAGCTAACCAAATGGTTCGCGGTGTTGTAACCTTACCTCACGGTACTGGTAAAACCATGCGCGTTTTAGCTCTTGTTCCTGCAGATAAAGAAGCAGAAGCAAAAGCAGCTGGTGCAGACTTTGTTGGGTTAGATGACTATATTGAAAAAATTAAAGGCGGTTGGACAGACATCGACGTAATTGTAACAGTTCCCCAAGTAATGGGTAAACTGGGTGCATTAGGTCGTGTATTAGGTCCTCGTGGTTTAATGCCAAATCCTAAAACAGGTACTGTAACAATGGAAATTGGTAAAGCGGTAACCGAAGCAAAAGGTGGTAAAATTGACTTTAAAGTTGATAAAGCCGGAATTATTCACGCAGGTATAGGCAAAGTATCTTTTGATGCGCAGAAATTAGCAGAAAATGCTAATGAATTGCTAAACACTATCGTAAAACTTAAGCCTTCATCGGCTAAAGGTGCTTACGTAAAAAGCGTTTATATGAGCAGCACCATGAGCGCAGGTATAGCTTTAGATACTAAATCTTTTAACTAATTAGTAAATGAAAAAAGAAGAAAAAACACAAGTAATAGAACAGCTGTTAGAAAAGCTAAATAAAAATAGCAAAATCTATTTGGCTGACTGTTCTTCTTTAACAGTAGAGAAAGTAAACCAGCTTAGAAAAGATTGTTTCGATAAAAATATTTCTATTCAAGTAGTAAAAAACACTTTGCTTAAAAAAGCATTGGAAAGAGCTAACGATAGCCGTTTAGCTGAAATGATACCTGCTTTGAAAGGAAATACAGCTTTAATGTTTGCTGAAACTTCTAATGGCCCTGCAAAGGTTATTAAAGATTTCCGTAAAAAAGGCAACGACAAACCTTTATTAAAAGCTGCTTTTGTTGAAGAAACCGTTTACATTGGAGACAATCAATTAGATGCATTAGCATCATTGAAATCTAAAAACGAACTTATTGCAGATGTGGTATCATTACTACAGGCTCCAATACGCCGCGTAATTGGTGGTTTAGAAAACAAAAAGCAAGAAGCTGCTGCATAAGCAACTGTTAAAGAAAAAAATAAATTAAACTTAAGTAAGAACAATTAAATAAAAAATAAAATGGCAGACGTAAAATCAATCGCTGAAACACTTGTAAACCTTACAGTAAAAGAAGTACAAGAATTAGCAACTGTTCTAAAAGACGAATATGGAATTGAACCAGCAGCAGCAGCAGTTGTTGTATCTGGTGGCGGTGGCGGAGAAGCTGCAGCAGCTAAAACATCTTTTGATGTAATTTTAGTTGAAGCAGGTGCTGCAAAATTAGGTGTTGTAAAAGTTGTAAAAGACCTTACAGGACTTGGTTTAAAAGAAGCTAAAGATTTAGTAGATGGTGCTCCAAAAGCAGTTAAAGAAGGAATTGCTAAAGAAGAAGCAGAGTCTATTAAAAAAGCTCTTGAAGAAGCCGGTGCAAAAGTTGAGGTTAAGTAATTTTTCTCATATAATTAGGATTGGGTGTAGCCTGTAAAGGCATCACCCTTTCCTTATTTGTTGCAACTGCAACAACCTGGCATCTTTTTGTAACTTATTGTATAACCTAAAAACTAATAAGCTTTGGCCTCAGCAAAAAAACCACAGAGAATAAATTTCTCTCAAGTAAAATTCCCGGTAGAGTATCCGGATTTATTGGATATACAAATTCAATCATTTAAAGATTTTTTTCAATTAGAAACCACTGCCGACAACAGAAATGAAGAAGGTTTATTTCGTGTGTTTTCTGAAAATTTTCCGATAACTGATTCACGAAATCAATTCGTGCTTGAGTTTTTGGATTATTTTATCGACCCGCCTCGTTATGCACTTGAAGAGTGTGTTGAGCGTGGTTTAACTTACAGTGTACCTTTAAAAGCGAAACTTCGCCTTTATTGTACAGACCCTGAACATGAAGATTTTGAAACCATTGTACAAGATGTTTATCTTGGTACAATTCCATATATGACAAGCCGTGGCTCGTTTGTAATAAACGGTGCAGAAAGGGTTATTGTATCTCAGTTACACCGTTCACCTGGTGTGTTCTTTGGTCAAAGCCGTCACGCAAACGGAACAAAATTATACTCAGCACGTGTAATCCCTTTTAAAGGAGCATGGATTGAGTTTGCAACTGATATTAATAACGTGATGTACGCGTACATCGATCGTAAGAAAAAACTTCCGGTAACAACTTTATTACGTTCAATTGGTTTTGAAAGTGATAAGCGTATCCTTGAAATTTTTGGCCTTGCTGATGAAGTAAAAGTTTCTAAAGCAGGGTTGAAACGTGAAGTTGGCAGAAAATTAGCAGCACGTGTGTTAAAAACATGGACTGAAGATTTTGTTGATGAAGATACCGGAGAGGTTGTATCTATTGAGCGTAACGAGGTGTTAATTGAGCGTGAAACTATTTTAGAAGATGCTCATATTGATATGATTGTTGATGCTGGTGTAAAAGACATTATTTTACACAAACAAGATGCAAGCACTACTGATTTTGCTATCATTTACAACACACTTCAAAAAGATCCTACAAACTCTGAGAAAGAAGCGATTGAGCACATCTATCGTTTGTTACGTAATGCAGAGCCACCAGATGAAGAAACTGCACGTGGTGTAATTGATAAATTATTCTTCTCTGATAAACGTTATGATTTAGGAGAAGTTGGTCGTTTCCGTATCAATAAAAAATTAGGTATCGAAACTCCAATGAACGTTCGCGTTCTTACAAAAGAAGATATCATCTTAATTATAAAATACCTGATTGAGCTTATCAACTCTAAAACTGATGTTGATGATATCGATCACTTATCAAACCGTCGTGTACGTACTGTGGGTGAGCAATTGTTCTCTCAGTTTGGTGTAGGTTTAGCTCGTATGGCTCGTACAATTCGTGAGCGTATGAACGTTCGTGATAATGAGGTGTTTACTCCAATAGATTTGATTAATGCTAAAACATTATCATCTGTAATTAACTCATTTTTTGGTACCAACCAGCTATCTCAGTTTATGGATCAAACCAATCCATTATCTGAGATTACGCATAAACGACGCCTATCTGCCCTTGGGCCAGGAGGTTTAAGTCGTGAGCGTGCAGGTTTCGAGGTTCGTGACGTTCACTATACACACTATGGTCGTTTATGTACTATTGAGACTCCAGAGGGTCCAAACATTGGTCTGATATCTTCACTTTGCGTTTACGCAAAAGTTAACCGTTTAGGCTTTATTGAAACACCTTATCGCATGGTTAATGATGGTAAAGTTGAAATTAATAAACCAATAACTTACTTAACTGCTGAAGAAGAAGATTTAAAAACTATTGCACAAGCAGGACAGTCTTTAGATGACAAAGGAAACTTTGCTGAAGATAAAGTAAAATGCCGTAACGAAAGTGATTTCCCAATTGTTGAGCCAGAAAAAGTTCAAATGATGGATGTTGCACCAAATCAAATTGCATCAGTAGCGGCAAACTTAATTCCGTTCCTTGAGCATGATGATGCTAACCGTGCATTAATGGGATCTAACATGCAACGTCAGGCAGTTCCGCTTATGCGTGCACAAGCTCCTATTGTAGGTACCGGTATCGAAGCTCGTGTAGCTCGCGATTCTCGTGTGCTTATTAATGCAGAAGGAGATGGTGTTGTTGAGTATGTTGACTCTAATGAAGTTGTTATAAAATATAACCGTTCTGAAGAGGAGCGTTTGGTAAGTTTTGAAGGTGATGTTAAACGTTATGCGTTAACTAAATTCAAAAAAACCAACCAAAGCACTTGCGTAAACTTAAAACCTATTGTAAAAAAAGGTGATAAAGTTACTAAAGGACAAATTTTAACTGAAGGTTATGCTACCGAAGGCGGAGAACTTGCTTTAGGTATAAACTTAAAAGTGGCATTTATGCCATGGAAAGGTTACAACTTTGAAGATGCTATCGTTATCAGCGAAAAAATTGTTCGCGATGATATATTTACATCATTACATGTTGATGAATATTCTTTAGATGTACGTGACACTAAACGCGGTATGGAAGAGTTAACTCCAGATATACCTAACGTTAGTGAAGATGCTACTAAAGATTTGGATGAGCATGGAATGATTAGAATAGGAGCAGAGGTAAAAGAAGGTGATATCCTTATTGGAAAAATTACTCCAAAAGGAGAATCAGATCCTTCACCTGAAGAAAAATTATTACGTGCTATCTTTGGTGACAAAGCCGGTGATGTAAAAGATGCTTCTTTACGTGTACCTCCTTCAACTCGCGGTATAGTAATTGACAAACGTCTTTACTCGCGCGCTGTAAAAGATAAAAAAGCAAAACTTGAAGAAAAAGGTTTAGTTGATAAATTAGATGCTGACTATCAAAAAAATATCAGTGATTTAAAGAATCAATTAATCGATAAACTTTTCTCTTTAGTTAATGGCAAAACTTCTCAAGGTGTGTTAAACCACTTAAAAGAAGAAGTAATTACTAAAGGAACTAAGTTTACTCAAAAATTACTTGAAAAACTTACCTATAGCGAAATTAATCCAGACAACTGGACTACTGATAAAGACATAAACAACTCAATTAAACGTTTGTTGCATAACTACATGATTCGTTTTAACGACTTAATGGGTAAACACAAACGCGAGAAATTCCAAATTACAGTTGGTGATGAATTACCAGCAGGAATTGTTCAAATGGCAAAAGTTTATATCGCATCTAAACGTAAATTACGTGTGGGCGATAAAATGGCTGGTCGTCATGGTAACAAAGGTGTTGTGGCTCGTATCGTTAAAGAAGAAGATATGCCATTCTTAGAAGATGGCACTCCGGTTGATATCGTATTGAATCCATTAGGGGTGCCTTCTCGTATGAACATTGGTCAGATTTATGAAACCGTGTTAGCTTGGGCAGGTCAAAAATTAGGTTTGAAATTCTCTACACCAATATTTGATGGTGCTTCGTTAGAAGACCTTGATAAATATTGCGCTGATGCTAAAATCCCTCAGTATGGTAAAACATACTTAACAGATGGTGGTACAGGTGAGCGTTTTGACCAACCTGCAACTGTAGGTATAATCTATATGATTAAACTACACCACATGGTTGACGATAAAATGCACGCGCGTTCAATAGGACCATATTCATTAATTACGCAGCAACCTCTTGGTGGTAAAGCACAATTTGGTGGTCAGCGTTTTGGTGAGATGGAGGTTTGGGCACTTGAAGCATACGGTGCAGCTAACATCTTACAAGAGTTGTTAACTATTAAATCGGATGATGTAGCAGGTCGTGCAAAAGCCTATGAAGCAATTGTTAAAGGCGACAACCTTGGTACGCCAGGCATTCCTGAATCATTCAACGTGTTGTTGCATGAGTTAAGAGGCTTAGGTTTAGAGGTTACCTTAGACTAATACTTTTTATTCCTTTCCTAACAATTGTTAGGAAAGGATTTTATAATTTGAGCTAAATTTTAATAAAGAAAAGATAAAACATGGCTTTCAGAAAAGAAACAAAATTAAAATCAAACTTTACAAAGGTTACCATAAGCCTTGCCTCGCCTGAAGCGATATTAAATCGTTCGAGCGGAGAGGTTTTAAAACCTGAAACCATAAATTACAGAACATATAAGCCAGAGCGCGACGGATTATTCTGCGAGCGTATTTTTGGTCCTGTAAAAGATTACGAGTGCCATTGCGGTAAGTACAAACGTATCCGTTACAAAGGCATTATTTGCGATCGTTGCGGTGTTGAAGTTACTGAAAAGAAAGTACGTCGTGAGCGTATGGGGCACATCAGTTTGGTGGTTCCTGTAGCGCACATTTGGTACTTCCGTTCGTTACCAAGCAAAATTGGTTATTTGTTAGGTTTACCTACCAAAAAACTTGAAATGATTGTTTACTACGAGCGTTATGTAGTAATTAACGCTGGTGCAGCATCACAAGTAAATACATTAGACTTCTTAACTGAAGAAGAATATTTAAACATTGTTGATACGCTTCCTAAAGAAAATGCTTTGTTAGATGACG
>JABDDQ010000059.1 GCA_013287545.1 Bacteroidota bacterium
ATAATAACAACGACGTTATAGCAAGTTTCTCTAACTGGAATTATACAGTTGATTTATGCACACCAGGAGTTAATATTTGGAGTACCGAATGGGGTGCAACTGAAGGAACTCTTGGAAATTATGGTTATATGAGTGGCACATCTATGGCAACTCCAATTACATCGGGTGGGGTGGCTTTAGTATTATCTAAGTTTCCTGCTTATACCGGCCTACAAGCAGGGCAGCGTATAATTGTTACAACAGATAATAACTATCCTTCAAATACAGCTACTTATGCAAATAAATTAGGTAGCGGTCGTTTAAATTTATTTAATGCAGTTACTTCTACAGTAACGGCTCAGGGCGAATCAGTTGTTTTTACAAACGATAGCGTAACCGACCATAACGATTTAGTTTTTACACAAGGTGATACATTATTTATTGGCGGTAGTTTTATTAATTACTTAAGTGCAACATCAAGCGCAGCAACAGCTTCAATAACAGCTGTTAGTGGTGGAGCTTATCTTACCGCATTAAGCACTTCTTATCCTTTGGGAGCAATGGCCTCTAATACATCTAAATCTAATGTAACTACACCTTTTAAATTTAATGTTGGTAGTGCACCCTTAAACACTATAGTAGTATTTCAGGTAAAAATTACTGATGGTGCTTACACACAAAGCTACTTCTTCTCTGTATTATTAAATCCTGATTATGTAAATATCACTATTAATCAGGTTTTCACTACTATAACAAGTCGTGGTAAAATTGGCTGGAGTAAAGATGGAGAAGCCGGTGGATTAGGATTTGCTTACAACGGAGATAACTTATTATATGAAGGTGGTTTAATGGTTGGAACTTCATCAACTGCAGTTTCTGATTGTATACGTGGCACAAGCTCTACGGGAGCATCTGATACAGATTTTGTGACCGTGGTTACAGCTCATAAAGTAACACCTCCTCGTGTATCAGAATTTGATGTAAACGGAGAATTTAATGATGCAGATGCAACTCCTGTTCAAAATTTATTGGTTCGCCATAATGCCTACGCTTGGTCGTCGCCCGGTAGTAGCAAATTTGTTATTGTAGAGTACATAATACATAATGCAGGTACATCTACTTTAAGTAATTTATATGCTGGCATTTTTGCCGATTGGGATGTTGATGCGGCAACTGCAAGCTCAAATAAATCTAATTACGATGCTACCAGAAAATTAGGTTATACATGGGCTACCCCATCTACCAGTCATTTATATGCCGGTATACAATTACTAACAAATACACCGCCTAATTTTTATGCCATAGATAATGTGGGAGCTGGTGTAGGAGGTGTAGATATAGCTTCGTCTGCCGGATTTAAAAAAGCAGATAAATACACAACCTTATCAACTCAGCGTTTACAAGCAGGGGATTCTACTACTGCGGGTAATGATGTTTGTAATGTAATGAGTTCCGGTCCATTTACGCTTGCGGCTAACGATTCTGTGAAAATAGCCTTTGCACTTATAGCAGGAGACAGCCTTGGTGATTTACAAACAAGTGCAGATACAGCTTATATACGTTATAACGGCACACCTATACCTTTGGGTATAAGTAAAGTAGGCGTTCAAAATTTTGTTGTATATCCAAACCCTGCGGCAAATGTTTTAAACTTTACATTTAGCTCAACGGAGACAGAAAACTACTCTGTATCACTAATCAACATGTTAGGAGAAACGGTTAAAACAATGACTACATCTGTTCCTTCAAACTCATCACAAAAAATTAGTTTCGATGTTAGTGACTTAGCTACTGGAGCTTATATGTATAAAGTAATTGGAACGTCCGGAAAATCTAACACCGGAAAAATATCGGTTACACATTAAACATTTATTTTTTTAAACAAAGAAGCCCCGCATTTATGTGGGGCTTCTTTGTTTATATGTGTATAGATAACTTAGATAGTAGCTATAAAATCTACAAGTAATTTAAACACTGCATTATATTTTGTTAGTGGAAGTGTTTTTGGTATATCATACACATCATGGTAGGCTTTTATGCCACCCATAGTGTATATAAAAAATGAGGGCACACCTTTTTCTGTAAACCAATAATGATCGCTATTGTGAGCTTTTCCACGAGGTTTAACTAAAGCTACGTAGTTTTTTTCTGCGTTTATTTTTTTTAATGTTTCAAACTGAGGTTTAAACTCGGTTGCGTTTACTACGGTGATGCCTTCATCGCCGGTACCTAACAAATCAAGGTTTATTAAAAACTTTATTTTGCTTAGTTCAAATACCGGGTGCTCGGTAAAATATTTTGAACCTAATAAGCCGGCTTCTTCTCCGGCAAAAAATACAAATACGGTTTTATATTTTGGTGGATGCTGTGTATAGTATTTTACCAAATTAAGCAACATGCTAACCCCACTTGCATTATCGTTTGCTCCCAGAAAATAGGTTTTACTACCCATCATTCCTAAATGATCATAATGGGCTGTAAGCATAATTACGGTATCATTCTTTTCATCTTTTCCGTTTACATAAGCGCAAATGTTTTTACATATGTATTTGTTTAATAATTTATTTTCTATACTTACTTCAACTGTTTTTATATTGTTAAAGGTGTTGTTATTCAATAACTCTACAGCACAATAGTTTGCACATGTTGTTGAAACACTAAATGTTAGTTTTCTTTTTAGATTTAATATAAAGGGAATCTCTGAATTTGCTACATAAGTAACACTATCTTTTTTTTCTACATTAAATTTCCCTTTAAAACCAATACTTCCAGGGCTAACAATAAAATCAATGCCGGGTTTTAAAACCTTACCATTTATAGCTACATTCATTTTTCGGGGAAAAGTGTTTACGTTAAAATCAAACCACTGATAATAACCTGTATTAAAAAGGGGTTGGGTTTTAAATTTTTTAAGTTCGCCCACAATATATTTGGCAGAAATATCTAAACCATTTTTAATATACCCTCGTCCCGCAAATTGTTTAGAACATAATGTGTTTATTACTTTGCGGGCATATAAACTATCTTGTGCATGTAAGCTAATAAAACCTAAAACGAATAGTAATGTGGTATAATTTTTACGTATCATTTTAATTTAGTTAGGCGTTAAATCATAAAACCAAAAACCTTTTGTAGTAATGTTAGCTGCTAAAGTACATTCATCATCTGTTTTTAGCTGAAGGGCTTTATAAACTGTTTCTCCACCTGTAAATTTTATTTTGTTTTTAAAAATGGGTCCATCATAACAAAAAGAATGATATTCTCCATTTTCTCCGCATGGGTCAACATTAGCAGGTAATTCTTCTATAAATGTTTCATTTATTTCTTTACCAACCCAATTTTCAGTTAAATAACCATCATTAATGCAGCAAGTAATAGATTTAAAACCTTGTTTTATAAAATCGTTGATAATAAATGTTGTATCTTTTTTCCATAAAGGAAAAATGGCTTTCATACCAATTTTTGCTAAATTATTTTCACGATAAATTCTTAAGTCTTCTAAAAAAATATCCCCAAAAATTACTTGGTCAATTCCTTCTGTTTTAGCTTTTAATAAAACAGCTTCCATTTGTTTTTCGTACTCATCATTAGTTCCTGCACAAACTCTTACTTTTAAAAGAGGAATGCCGATAGCTTCTACTTGCTTATCTAACAAACCTTCTCTAACTCCGTGCATAGAAATGCGGTTAAACTCATCATTAATGGTAGTAAGTAAATATTTTACGTCGATTAGTTTTTCGCTTAAAACCTTGTGCAGGCAATAAGCTGAATCTTTTCCTCCGCTCCAGCAAAAAATGGCTTTTGGCAAGTATTTCATTATTTGTATTACTATTTTATTTTACGAAGGTAGAATTTACAACCAATTTATAGTGGGATTTAACAGGCAAACTAAACTTAAGCGAAAAAAAATTATACATATATTTGAGCCTTCCACCTATGCTTAACTTTATGAAGTTATTTAATGCAATAAACGCTAAACTAAAAGATGATACTCGTTTTCGTATTATTTTACTTTTATGCAGTATCCTACTTATTAGCATCAGGGAGCCGGCTTTATTATTACACCCTCGTTTATGGGCTGAAGAAGGTTGTATTTTTTACCAGTTTGCTCGCCATCACTCGTTGCATGATATTTTTATAACAGCGCACGTAGGCTATCTTACTTTGTTTAACAGTATCGTTAGCACTATACAAGCAAAAATATTTTCTGTTGAAAATGCGGCTATTGTATCTACATATATGGGTTTTTTAATTCAATTAGTTGCCGTCTACATTGTAATTTTTACTAAGCACAAATTTTGGGATAAGCCGGTAAAAAAAATCATTTACATTTTTTCACTTATTGTAGTTTCGGCTCCCGAATTATGGCTAAATACAACTAACTCTCATTTCATATTTGGGTTAATTACTTTCCTTATAATGATAGTCCCAGCAGATGAATTATCAAAATTTCAAAAATATTTTTTTAGACTGCTTTTGGTTATTGGTGTTTTAACAGGCCCGGCTTCTCTTTTTTTTACGCCCATTTTTTTATTTAAAGCCTACAAAGAAAAAAGTAAGGAAAAATATATACAGGCTGGCATTGTAACTATTTGTGCTTGTATTCAGTCAATAGCAATTTTATATGCTATATTTTTTAATAATACATATCACCGACTTTCTACACATAATTATAGCAAAACTATAGCACATTTTTTTATCGATAATTTTTCGATGATTCCACACGTATCTGTCTCTTATTTGGATGGGGTTAGATTTTATGTTGGTCTTGTTTTTGGAGTGTTAATGACATTATTATATGTTTATTTATTATTTAAAAACAGGAAAGATACAGACTACTTAATTTCTTTAATAAGCTTGTTAATAGTTGGTACTTTTTCAACGTTGGGTTCTTTAAATATGACAGGCTCCCCCAGATATGTTTATATACCCAGTAGTATATTTATATTGATAATTATATCGGAGTCTTTTAAAGCAGATGTTTTAAACGTTAAATTAAAACAGATTACTTCACTTGTTTTAATTTTATGTTTAACTGCAAATATTATTTATTATTGGCGCAGCATGAGGAATGTATATAAAGATACTTATCCTAAATGGGCAGATGAAGTTGCTAAATGGCGTGCAGATAGTACATATGCTCCAATGGTGCATCCGGGCGTGGATGCCGGGCAATGTGTTAAATTGTAATTTTATTTTCGTAAAGATTCATATAAATAAACCTCGGAATCTTTTGTTTTATAACTAAGTGTTTTTTTATAAGCAGAGTCAAGCGAAGTAATTATGTATTTACTCTCATCGTCATATATGTGTGAAAAAAGTACCCATAATTTACCCTTATTATTCTTTATTTCATTTACATATTTTTGATTTGAACCTCTATATGCATGCCCAAAAACAATTGGGTTTTTAAAAGTTATTTTGCCAATTTTTTCATAATAATTAAATGCAGGAATAGCACCATAATAAACATACATAGTATCACTTGGTTGTGCGTGTAATTGTACAAAGTTAATGCTGCTTTTTAGTTCTTCTGTTTTTAAAGGATAATTTCTAAAAAGCTCTACTCCGGTTATTAAAGGCAGTAGTAAAAAAATGCAAATCGCTAATTTTTTTTGTTTTTTAAAAATATCCAACTCTAATACCTGCATTACGCCAAGGGTTATAATTATAATGTAAAAAGCGGTTTGGTACAAAATTAGCCGTAGGTCAAACGGGTATAATTTAAACGCAGAAAGAGCAAGCTGTAATAATGTAGGCAGTAACAATAAAATCAATAGCTTTTTTTGTTTACGTTTAATTAATTGATATAAACTAATCATGAAAAATAAAAAAGGTAATAAACCTAATACACCAAAAGATAGCAAGGAGCCAAATAGCATTTTGGTTTTATAAAAACAAAAATCCCAAAAACGCAACTCGAAAATATTTAACGGCATAAAGCTATTACCCCAGTATGCAAGCATGCCATTTTTACTTGGATGATTATGAATAAACGTAAAGTAATAAGAACAAAATACAACTGCCCAGGTTATAAAAGGAATTGCTAAGCGTAGGTTTATTTTTTGTTTTTTTAGTTGTATTGCAATCAAAAAAAACGAAATAGTAAATAGAATAATAATAGAAGTGTTAGATAAAAAAATGCCTAAAGCTCCAAATAAAGCTAATAATATATATTGGCCGTTTTTAGTTTTATATTCTTTTAAAAGTATGTAATACAATAACAAACAAATAAAAGCATCAACAATGTATTGTTTTGTTTCTGACGAATAATAAAGCAGAGAGGTGTTTAAACAAAATAGCAAAACGGCTAAAAAAACTGCCCTGCTGTCTTTTAATAATATAGTTATTATTTTATGGAATAGGTAAATAGATGCCCAAAAGCATACTAAAGGAAATATTCTTAATCCATATTCTGAATTTGGAATAAGTGTAGAAAAGAATTTTTCTACAAGTAAAAAACCAATGGGAGCTACTTGCATAGAGTCAAGCGGCTTTAAAAGCTCAGCATAGCTTCTGCTAATTATATTAAGAGATAACATAGCTTCATCAAGCCAAATACTTCTGTTATACAAAAACTGAACTGAGGATATAATAACACCCAATAGCATTGCTATTATAGTAGCATGGTGTATCTTTTTTTCATCCATAAACGCTAAAACTTTCTGGCGGTTTCTCTTTCAATGTCGCGCTTTTTAATATCCTCGCGTTTATCAAACGATTTTTTTCCTTTTCCTACACCAATTTCTAATTTGGCATAACCGTTCTCACTAATAAACAGTCTAAGTGCAATAATAGATGTGCCGGCATCTTTAAGTTTACGTTCTATTTTATTTAACTCTATTTTATTCAACAATAACTTTCGCTCCCTCATAGGTGCGTGGTTATAAAAAGAGGCTTTTTCATACTCAGTAATGTGCAGGTTTCTAATAAATAATTCGTTATTTTTTAAAAAGCAATAACTATCGGCTAAGGAAACCTTGCCATCTCTTATAGATTTAATTTCTGTACCCTTTAACACCATGCCCGCAATAAATTTATCCGAAAAAGAATAATCAAATGTAGCTCTGCGGTTTAGGATGTTAATATTATTAACACTCGTGCTCATGCCTCAAAAATACATATTTAACTGTATATTTGTTAGCTATAATGTTTACGCTGAAACTCGTTACTGAAAAAGATTTTTCTACCGTAGAAAAACTCGCCCGCATTATTTGGGATAAACACTATATTACTATAATAAGTCAGCAACAGATAGATTTTATGTTGGGTAAAATGTATTCTTTTGAAGCATTAAAAAAACAAGCTGAGGAGGGACATAAAATTTACTTGGTTATAAATGATAAGAATGAAGAAATTGGCTTTATATCAATAAGTTCGGATAATGAGAAAAATTTCTGGCTGCATAAATTTTATGTTTTGCAACAAAAACAACATGCGGGTTTAGGTACTTTAGTATTTAAAAAAGTATTTAACGAACTGTACCAACCCAATAGTATCAGGCTTAATGTTAACAGGCAAAATTTTAAATCAATTAATTTCTACTTTAAACTTGGGTTTAAAATAGAAAAAGTGAATGATTTAGAGGTTGGTAATGGTTATTTTATGAATGATTTTGTTATGCTTAAGCAAAGCAAAAAATACTAACTTTATCCCTATTTGGTAGATAAGAGAAATGAGTAAAAAGAGGATTGTAATAGAGTCTGGAAAAGAGAGTGGCGCTTATTGGCGAGATTTGTGGAGTTACCGTGAGTTATTATATTATTTAACACTTCGTGATATACTTATTAGATACAAGCAAACTTTTTTGGGAATTGCATGGAGTGCGTTTCGCCCCTTACTTACCATTATGGTTTTTACAGTTGTATTTGGAAAAATAGCTCATTTGCCTGATAATGGAGCTCCTTACGCTATTATGGTGTGTTGTGCTATACTGCCGTGGCAATTTTTTTCAAATGCTCTTTCTGATGCCAGTAACTCTTTAGTAAATAATTCTGAAATACTTACTAAAGTTTATTTTCCACGTATGATATTTCCTATTAGTGCTATTTCAATAAGCCTGGTTGATTTTGCTATTTCTTTAGGTATACTATGTTTGTTAATGTTATTTTATGGATTTGTACCTGCATGGACTATTTTATTGCTTCCACTGTTTTTGGCAGTTGCATTTACAACTGCTTTGGGTGCAGGTTTTTTTATAGCTTCATTAAATGTTCGTTTTCGCGATTTTAAATTTATTATTCCCTTTTTACTACAATTAGGCTTATTTATTTCTCCTATTGGATTTAGTAGTAGTGTAGTGCCCGAAAAATGGAAGTTAGTTTATTATTTAAACCCTATGGCAGGTGTTATAGATGGTTTTAGGTGGGCTGTACTTGGCAACGATGCAAAACTATTTATACCCGGTATATGTATGTCAGTAGGTATTTCTTTAATAATTTTGGCTTTAGGTATTTCTTTTTTTAGAAAAGTTGAAAGAGAATTTGTGGATATTATATAATTATTATGAGCGCAATTATTACTGTAGAAAACGTTGGAAAAAAATACCGCTTACGTCATCAAAAAACGGAGACGTATGCTACATTACGTGATACTATAGTTCGTGGAGCAAAAAATGTTTTTTCATTTAATAAAGTTGATAAGCCTACTGTTGAAGAATTCTGGGCTTTAAAAAACGTAAATTTTGAAATTAATCAGGGAGATAGAATAGGAATTATAGGACGCAATGGAGCCGGTAAATCTACTTTATTAAAAATTTTAAGCCGTGTGGTTCATCCTACCGAAGGGCGAATAACCATGGAGGGTAAAATAGCCAGTTTATTAGAAGTTGGCACCGGTTTTCATCCGGAGTTATCGGGCAGAGAAAACATTTATTTAAATGGTGTTATACTTGGTATGACGAGAAAAGAAATTCAAAAAAAGTTTGATGAAATTGTCGCTTTTTCTGAAATAGATAAATTTTTAGATACTCCGGTTAAACGTTACTCATCTGGTATGTTTGTTCGTTTAGCCTTCTCTGTGGCAGTTCATATGGAGCCGGATATTTTAATTGTTGATGAAGTTTTAGCTGTGGGTGATGCGCAGTTTCAAAAAAAATCGGCTGCAAAAATGGAATCTATTAGTAAAGATGAAGGGCGTACCATTTTGTTTGTTAGTCATAATATGCCGGCTATGGAAAAACTTTGCCCAACATCTATATATTTGGAGCATGGAACTGTAAAGAAAATTGGTAAGACAGAAGAAATAGTAAATGAATATTTAATTGCCACAAACGCGCAATAAAGAAGTAATGAATTCTGTTTGCCTTTTTAGCAGTTACTTTAGTTCGGAGAAAATTCCTAATTACGTTAAATTCTATTTAAAAGAACTTAGCAGGCATTTTACAAAAGTTGTTTTTATTACTAACGATAAAGAAATAGATGATATTTCTTTAAAATTTTTGGCACACAATAAAATCGAACCCTTTTTTGTAATAAATGAAGGGCACGATTTTGGTATGTGGTATAAAGCAATGTTGAAATATGATATTGAAAAATATGATAGAGTTGCTTTAATTAACGATTCCTGCATATTATTTAAACCATTAGATGATTATTTTAAATGGTTAAATAGCCAGAAATTTGATTATGCGGGAATGACTGATTCTGAAGAAATTGTTTACCATATTCAGTCTTATTTTGTAATTATAAATAAACAGGCTATTAAACCGACTTTAGAGTTTTTTAAACAACATGGCTTGCAAATTAACCGACAGGATGTTATTAATTTATATGAACTGGGTTTATGTAAGCATTTAGAAGAGATGGGGCTAAATGCAGGTGCTTGGTTTTCTTATGAAAAATATATGCCAAAATATAACTCATCTGTTTATGCAGCGTATAAAATAATAGAAGATGGTTTTCCTTTAATAAAGAAAAAAATAATATTTAATTCCTTTTCAACCGAAGAATATAAATCAATTTTTGGTTTTAAAGATAAAAGAGGGGATAGATTTAAATATAATCCTAAATATTATATTTCAGCTATAAAAAAAGCAAACCCAAAAGATACTCTTTTTGATTTTGAGTTATTGAAAGCAGATGGGTATAATCCTGAATTTAAAAGAGTACTTTCTTTGCAATTAACTGCTTTTCAATACCGAATAAAAAAAGCTATACGGGATAAACTAAAACCCACTTACCGATTTTTAAAAATCAGATATGTACGCGATATTCTAAATTATGCAATAGAAAGAATAATTAATTCTTTAGTTTCTTATAAAGAAAAGGACAAAGAAGCTAAGGTAGCTATCTGCTTAATTTGTAAGGATGAAAATCAGTATTTAAAAGAGTGGATAGATTATCATAGAGATCTTGGCTTTAATCATTTTTTTATATATGATAATAATAGTAGAATACCAATTTCTAAAACCATAGATAAACAACCCGACTGTACTGTAATAGTTTGGAAAGACGATAAATTAGGAAAACAAAACAGAGCTTATTTTGACTGTTGTCAAAAAAATAAACAATACGATTGGATACTTTTTATTGATACAGATGAATTTTTAATTCTTAAAAAACATAAAACTGTTCAAGAATTTTTAGGATATTATAAAAGTTTTTTGGCGGTGGGGCTAAATTGGATATGCTACACCTCTTCAGGATATGAGAATCGAGTAGAGTGGTTCAAGTATCATAAACACATCCCTTTAACCGATCAAATAAATCAGCATATTAAATCCTTTGTAAAACCACGTTATATCAAATACCCTCCGCCCGATCCTTATAAATTTTCTATTGTAACAGTAAATGAACATAAACAATTAATAAATGGGCCGTTGTTTAAACATTCTTCTGATATAGCGTTTATTAGGCATAATATTACTCGGAGTAAGACGGAGTATTTGGATAAAATAAACCGTGGACGTGGAAATGGTACTCCTTCTTTGCATACAATGGAGACTTTTAGTTCATTTGAAAAATTAGCTATTTAAATATGCTTGTAAGTGTTTGCATTCCAACTTATAATGGAGAAGCTTATTTAAACGCTTGCTTGCAATCGGTATGTCAACAAACGTACACCGATTTTGAAATACTGATTTGCGATGATTGTTCTATAGACAATACAACCGGAATTATTAAAACTTTCCAAAAAAAAGATTCGAGAATCAGATTAATTATAAACGAAAAGAATTTAGGATTAGTTGGTAACTGGAATCGTTGTATGGAGTTAGCTAAGGGAGAGTGGATAAAGTTCGTTTTTCAAGATGACATTATTTTGCCAACTTGTTTAGAAAGTATGCTTAAAGCAAGCAATAGCAATACACAAATGATTGTTTGCGAAAGAGAGTATATATTTGAGGAAAATGTGAGCGCTGATATTAAAAATTTGTACAGTAAATTGCTAAGGCTTTATCAGCTTATAGGGGGTGAAGGCATAAAATATGTTTCAGTGCAACATTTAGCCGAATTAATAAGACGTTACTTCCCTTCTAATTTTATTGGTGAACCAACATCAATAATGTTAAAAAAAGCAATTGTAAATAAAGTAGGCGCTTTTAATCCTAAAATAACTCAATTATGCGATATAGAATATTGTTTAAGAGTAGGTGTTAACGGTGGTTTTGCATATGTACCTGATAAATTAGTAAAATTCAGGATTCATGAAAAGTCAACTACGCAAAAAAATAATTCGGAAAAATATTTTGCATCTGTTTTTGGCGATAGAATACAGATTATATATTTATTGTTATACGATTTTTTATACATTGATTTTAGGAAGTATTGTAGT
>JABDDQ010000060.1 GCA_013287545.1 Bacteroidota bacterium
TTACTTAATTAAAAACGCAAAAGTGGTTGATGCTAATTCACCACACAACACTAAACGAGTAGATATACTTGTTGAACAAGATACTATTACGCAAATATGCGCAAACATTAAAACCGACAAAAACGTAAAAGTTATAGAACAAGAAAACCTGCACGCATCACCGGGTTGGTTTGATATGCAGGCTAATTTTTGCGACCCGGGGTTTGAACATAAAGAAGATTTACAAAGCGGCATGCAAGCTGCTGCACAGGGCGGTTTTACAGGTGTGTGTATTATGCCGGCTACCAATCCACCATTGCACGGTAAATCACAAATTGAATATGTGGTTAATGCTTGCAAAAACAATTTGGTAGATGTTTTCCCTGCAGGATGTTTAACACAAAACTCAGACGGAAAAGAAATGACCGAAATGTTTGATATGAAACAAGCCGGTGCCATTGCTTTTACCGATTATAAAAACTCTATAAAAGATTCTGGTTTATTAGTGCGCTTATTACAATACGCTGAAAACACCAATAGTTTAATTATTACACATTGTGAGGATAAAGGACTTACAGGTGGTGGACAAATGAATGAAGGTGAAACAGCTACACAGCTTGGTTTAAAGGGCATTCCGGCTTTAGCAGAAGAGTTGATGGTGCAACGCAATATAAATTTACTTGCTTATGCAGGTGGTAAAATACATGTGCCAACTATTTCATCAAAACAAAGTGCTGATTATATTAAGCAGGCAAAAAGCAAAAACTTAAACATTACATCGGGAGTTGCTGCGCACCAATTATTATTAAATGATACTGCACTTGCAGAGTTTGATACTAATTTAAAAGTTACACCACCTTTACGCGATAAAAGTGAAGTAGAAAATTTAAAACGTGCTATTATAAATGATGCTATTGATGTAATTGTTAGCGACCATTGTCCGGAAGAAATTGAGAATAAAGACGTGGAATTTGACCATGCGGCATTTGGTATTATAGCATTGGAAACTGCTTATGCATCAGCTAACACGGCCTTATACGGAAAAATAGAACAAGAAAAATTGATCGAAAAATTAAGCACAAATCCGCGTAAAATTTTAGGACTTGATATTCCTGTTTTAAAAGTAGGAGAGAAGGCAAATATCACTTTATTTAATCCCGATATTAAATGGGAGTTTACCCAAAAGCACATCGCCTCTAAAAGTAAAAACACGCCATTTATTAATTACAACTTTACCGGTAAAGCAATTGCCGTAATTAATAATGGTAAAATGGTGATGTGTAAATAATCCTCTTCTTTTAAATCTCGCTGATAAGTGTCTTCATTATCAGGGTCATTTTAGGCTCTTGTGTAGCCGCTACACGTTGTACATCTTCATGCGTAGTTTTTTCAATTTTACCCGGTACACCTAAATCAGTACAAATACTAATAGCAAAACAAGGTAAACCCATGTGGCGGGCAACAATTACTTCAGGCACCGTACTCATACCAACAGCATCTCCACCAATGGCATGTATATAACCATACTCAGCCGGAGTTTCAAGGGTTGGGCCTGTTAAGCCAACATAAACACCTTCTGACACGTGTATTTTGTTGCGAGTAGCAATTTCTTTAGCTTTTTTAATAAGCGTTTTGTCGTAAGCTTCACTCATTTCAGGAAAACGAGTGCCTAATTCATTAATGTTTTTACCAATTAATGGATTTGGAAATAAGTTGATATGATCGTTTATAATCATAATTTCTCCTACTTCAAACGAGTGATTAACTCCACCACTTGCGTTAGATAAGAATAAGGTTTTAATGCCTAAAAATTTCATTACTCGCACCGGAAAAGTTACCTCTTGCATGGTGTAACCTTCGTAATAATGGAAACGACCTTGCATAGCGACAATTTTTTTGCCGCCAAGGGTACCAAAAATAAGTTTGCCGCTATGCCCTTCAACTGTACTTAATGGAAAGTTTGGGATATCTTCATAAGCCAGCGTATATTCTGCTTTAATTTCTTTTACTAATCCACCAAGCCCTGTGCCAAGTATAATGCCCACTTCGGGCGCAAAATTGTTTGTTTGTTTAAGAATATTTGCTGTGGTGAATTTTATTTGCTCTAACATATTTTACGATTTGATGATTAAATTCCTCCCCTTTGTTTTTAAAGTCTATTTCAATTGGGAGCACAAAAATAGAAACCTCTTTCAATTCATCAACAAAAGAAATCAACCGTGTGGCATCTTTTTCAGTTGTGATGATAATTTTATTTTCATTTTCTATTTGATTATAGGCTTCTTTTATTTGCGCAATGTCTTCGTTTGAAAAATGATGGTGGTCAGGAAATGCTTTATGTACAACATCTTCAGCATATTCTTTAACATACGTAAATATAGGTTTTGGGTTTGCAATGCCAGTTACCAAAAGCACATTGCAATTGAAAAGATGCATAGGAACGTTTATGGTTTCTTTTTCATCAAACAGATTGTAAGCCTGTCCATATTTTAGATAAGAGAAAAATAGATTTTGATATGGGCGCGCGTTTATTTCCTTCATAACACCCTTTAAATCAATAGGAGTAGCATATTCGGGGGTTTTGGTAACAATTACAATATCGGCACGCAAATAACCTTTTTTAGACTCACGCAGCCTTCCTGCAGGCAGCAATTCATCGTTGCAAAATAAGTTATCGTACTCGGTAAGTAAAATATTTAAGCCACATTTTATTTTACGGTGCTGGAAAGCATCATCCAATACAATAACATCGGCGCTTTTTTGCGTAAGAATTTTTTTAACTCCTTTTACCCTATTTTCGTCAACAGCTACAAATGCTGTTGGGTATTTTTGTTTTATCTGTAAAGGCTCATCGCCGCATTGGTCGGGCTTTGTATCAGTTTCTACTACAAAAAACCCCGATGTTTTTCTTTTGTAGCCGCGGCTTAAAGTCGCCACACTAAATTCTTTTTCCAGCAATTTTAAAATATATTCGGTATGTGGGGTCTTCCCTGACCCGCCAGCACAAAGGTTTCCAACGCAAATGGTCTTTGTTTCGTCAAAGGTAGTTTGCTTAAAAATTTTGGTATCGTATAAAGTGTTTCGCAGCCAGGTAATCCCGCCATAAACAAGCGAAAAGGGCAAAAGTAGTATGCGTAGTAAACCGCTCAAAATAAATATTGTATAAACATAAAAAATATTTTTATTTTTAAGGGATTTTATACAAATAATCTGATGGAGAACGAAAAGACCCAAATTCCAAGCGCGGAAGAAATTGCGGCTAAACTTAGAGAAGAAGAAGCTAATATAGAAGGTGGGGCACCGGAAAAAGATGAACATGCCATAAAGCAGTTGATAGAGCTGCTGGGTTCGCACAATAGCGAGCATAAAGATGCCGGGTTGGAGTTGCTTAAAAATGAAAAAAGCGTAGATTTTTTATTAGAAGCCATCCAACACACCGAGCATAAAAATGAAAAAGCAATTCTTATTGCAGCTTGCTGGGAAAGTGGTTTAGATTTTAAAGGTCACGAAGCGTTTTTTGCTGACCTTGCTTTAGATATGGACTTATTTGTATCGTTAGAAGCTATTACGGTTATAGATTCTATCGAATATATGGAAGTAGCTGCCATGAAGGAAATCCTTCAAAAACTAAACGATAAAAACATCACCAAACATCCTAACGAATCCATGTTAAGCGACTTAAAACTGAGTTTGGAAGAAAAAATTGCCGAAAACCCTTAACATACAATAATTACCATAAATTTGCCTTTCCTACATTTATGTTGTTAACTGAAAAAATACAAAATGCTATACGTGATGTACCTGATTTCCCTAAACCGGGGATTTTGTTTAAAGATATTACGCCTATTTTTTTAGACGCAAAGCTTTGTAATGAAATTACAGATGCTTTTTGCCGTTCTTTCTCAAAAGCTAAACCAGATGCTATAATTGGCATTGAAAGCCGTGGTTTTTTATTTGGCATGCTAATGGCAAGTTGGTTAAATATTCCGTTTATAATGGTGCGCAAGGCGGGTAAACTACCGAGCAAAACGGTTAGTCAAACCTATGATTTAGAATATGGAAGCTCAACTATTGAGGTGCATGACGGCGTAATTAAAAAAGGTTGGAACATAGTTATACACGATGATTTGCTTGCTACAGGTGGCACCGCCCAAGCAGCAGCAGAAATTGTTAAAAAATGCGGAGCTAACATAGCAGGTTTTACCTTTGTGGTAGAGCTTGACTTTTTAAAAGGAAAAGAAAAATTAATTAACTATTCAAATAACATACAATGTCTGGTACAGTACTAACTGAAAATGCAACGGGGATGAGCTTTCGTCTTTCCGAAAACCAAATTATGATTGCGGACATGATTCGCAAATTTGGTAAAGAACATATTTTACCCCGTATGATGGAGTGGGACGAATCTCAAGAATTTCCGGTGGAAGTTTTTAAAAAATTAGGCGAGCTTGGTTTAATGGGCGTTGTAGTGCCTACTGAATATGGCGGTTCGGGTTTTGGTTACCACGAGTATGTTACAGCACTTATTGAGGTGTCTAAAATTTGTGGCTCTATTGGTTTATCAATGGCGGCGCATAACTCACTTTGTACCAACCATATTTTAATGTTTGGTAACGAAGTACAAAAGAAAAAATATCTTCCAAAATTAGCAACTGCCGAGTGGATTGGCGCTTGGGGCCTAACCGAAACAGGTACAGGTTCTGATGCAGGTGGAATGAACACAGTTGCTGTAAAAGAAGGCGACCATTTTATTATTAACGGCAGCAAAAACTTTATTACACATGCTATTACCGGTAATGTGGCGGTAGTTATTGTACGTACAGGTAAAAAAGGCGATAGTCATGGTATGACGGCTTTTGTGATTGAAAAAGGAACACCTGGGTTTAAATCTGGCAAAAAAGAAAACAAATTAGGCATGCGTGCCAGCGAAACAGCCGAACTTATATTTGAAAACTGTAAAGTACATAAAGACCAAATGCTTGGAGTAGAAGGTGATGGTTTTGTGCAAGCTATGAAAGTGTTAGATGGCGGTCGTATATCTATCGCGGCTTTATCTTGCGGTATAGCGCGCGGCGCTTACGAAGCAGCGCTTAAATACAGTAAAGAGCGTGAGCAATTTGGAAAAGCAATTTCTCAATTTCAGGGCATTGCATTTAAATTAGCTGATATGGCAACGGATGTAGAAGTATCTGAATTGCTTACTTACCGTGCTGCTGATATGAAACAACGCGGTGAGAAAGTTACTAAAGAAAGTGCTTATGCAAAATACTACGCATCTGAAGCATCTGTACGAGTATCTACTGAAGGAGTACAAATTTTTGGCGGTTATGGTTACACAAAAGATTTTCCGGCAGAGAAATACTACCGCGATAGCAAACTTTGCACTATTGGCGAAGGTACCAGCGAAATTCAAAAACTCGTTATTGCAAGAGAATTACTGAAGTAATTCAAATATTTCAAAAAAATATAAAGCCGATTCTGTATAAGAATCGGCTTTTTTTATTGTTTTAATCGTGTTAAACGTGCAAAATAAATGGTTAGTCTATTTTAATTGGGTGAGAAACATTTACACTTTAAATTTACGTTAGAATTAAATAATACTGAGAGAAGGAGAAAATAGATGAAGAAAATTTTATACGTTTTTGTTTTATTGATTTCGTTTAATGTAAGAGCCCGTCAGTTAGAAGAGACTGTAAAGCCTGCTGAATCATTCCAAAGCAATAGAGTTAGTAATGCTGATGTAAGCTTTCAGTTACCCAAGTATATTTTTACATATACTAACACGCGTATAATTGTAAAGTTTAACAATCCTAATAGCCTTAAATTAATAAACAATAATTACGAACTCGATTTAATTGTGAATGGAACAAACCAAAAAGTAGTTTTTGATAATAATGGAGTAGGGAATTTTTATTATACATTTAAAAACGACAATGCTTTACAAATTTTATTGGAGGATGTTAATTACACAGTGCAACCATCGGTAATTTCTATTTGGTATATTATAAGTCCGTTAGTGGCGGTGCTTTTGTTTTTTAGCTATAGAGTTATATTAATGAGAAGAAAAAATAAAACACCTAAGCTGGTGGTTAAACGTAATTTAGAAAAGCTTGAGCCACAAACGAAGCCCTACGAATCTACACTAAACGTTATTAAAGTTAGGGAGTACGAGGAAGAAGTTTAAGCTATAAGGCTTTGGTGAATTTTTAGTATTTGCGGTATCAGTAAGTTTTCTTCGTTATTTTCAAGTACCCAATCAGCCAATTTTATTTTTTCTTCTTCGGGTACTTGTTGAGCTATTCGTTTATTTATTTCTTCCTCAGTAAGTCCATCGCGTAAAGCAACGCGTTGTTTTCGTAAATTTAGGTTAGATGTAACAACTACTAATTTATTTATGGATGAAAGTAGTTTTGCTTCTATTAATAAGGCAGATTCTTTAATAATATATTTTTCAGTGGCGTGTGTTTTTGCAAATGCGTCAGAATCTTTTTTTACTTCGGCATGAATGATTGCGTTTACTTGTTTCAATAATTCAGCATCAGAAAATATTTTCTCGGAAATGTATTTTTTGTTTAAAGTTGTTTCGTTTACGTAAGCCTCTTTACCCAGTAGTTTTTCTATTTGCAACTTTACATGAGGTACAAAATACAATTCTTTAGCACGTTCATCGGAGTTATAGATTTTTATCCCAAGTGTTTCAAAAACCCTTGCTACGGTACTTTTGCCGCTACCTATGCCACCTGTTAAACCTACAATAATCATTTATGAGTTAAAGTTACAAATTAAAACAATTTACATCTCTTTTAGTAAGGCGCTTTTTAATGCACCTTTAATTTTTGCTGGGAATGTTTTTTCTATAGTGATTTTAGTGCAATCGTGAAAAGCAGCAAATTGTTTTAAAGACACGCTTAAACTTGCCAAAAAATCATCCATGTCGCTTGGAGAGTTTTCGATATGAAGGCTTTTAATAATGAATTCTTTCTTTTGTCTGTCGGCTTTGGGGTCTAATCTACCAACAAAATTATTGCCGTATAAAATTGGCAGACAGAAATAACCAAACTTTCTTTTGTGCTCAGGTAAATAGCATTCAACCCCATAATCAAAATCAAAAACCTGTTTTAAACGGTTGCGCATAATTACCGCATTATCAAAGGGAGAAAGCAGGCTTACCTGTGCTGCTTTGGTTTTAAATTTGGTTTCTATTACTTCAGGTAAAGCAAATTGTTTTTCTTTTACGCCTTCTACCTGTATTTCAATCAATAAGTTTTGTTGTACCAGTTGTTTTAGCTTTTGCTGTACATGGGGCAACATGCCTTTCCGTAAATAAGCTATCTCTTTAGCCGAAGCAAAGCCATGCGCCCTTAAGGTGCTTTTAATAAGAAATTCAGCATACTCGGTAATAGTTGGCTTGGTTATATTAATTTCTGCAGGAAGCACACGTTCGGTTAAATCATAAACTTTATGAAACCCTTTGCGCTCGCTTATCATTAAACTACCCTCCATAAATAAATTGCCAAGAGCGATTTTGGCCGGTTTCCAATCAAACCAACTACCGTGCTGTTTTTCCGATTCAAAATCTTTTGCCTGCAAGGCACCTTCCGTTTTAATTCTGTCCAGCACATGCTTCATTACCTTCTTGTCTTTTTTAAACCAGTGCGAACGCCCACTAAGAAACTCTTCTTTCCGTAGAAAGGTGAAACGATAATCTTCGATTGGTAAGTAAGATGCCGCATGGGCCCAGTACTCAAATATGCTGCGCTCTTTTAGTAGTTGGTCAAGGTGCGTTTCCTTATATGCTGCTGTACGTGTATAAAGAGTGTGATGATGAGCACGGGTTACAACTGCCAGTGTATCTAATTGCAGGTAACCTAAGTGTTGTATAGCCTTTAAAGCACCTGTTTTGCCTGTTCCAAAAGCCGAATTAGGAGCAAGTCCTTGTGCATGCAAGGCTATGTTTTTAGCCAGTTCTTTACTTATTTTATGTTCTTGTGTTTTCAAGGCTTGTTTAAACAAAATTAAGCATTGTTTGCGGCTTAAAACTCGGTAAAATCTTTACTTTTGTAAAAAATTAAAATCATGCCAAAAGGAATTTTTAAAGTACCCACCCCATATAACGAACCAATTAAAAATTACGCTCCAAAAAGCGCAGAACGTGTTGAATTGCAAGCTATGCTAAAGCACTTGCGTTCGAAAGAGTTAGATATACCAATGTACATTGGCGGAAAAGAAATTCGTAGCAACGATAAAATACGTTTAGCACCTCCGCATGATCATAAGCATACACTGGGGCATTTTCATAAAAGCACAAAAGAGCATGTAAAGCAAGCTATAGATGCTGCTTTGGCGGCTAAAGACCAATGGGCTAACCTTAGTTGGGAACACCGTGCAAGTATATTTTTGAAGGCAGCTGAATTAATTGCAGGTCCTTACCGTGCTAAGTTAAATGCAGCAACTATGTTGGGGCAAAGCAAAAACGCGTTTCAGGCAGAGATTGATTCTGCTTGTGAGATTACAGATTTTTTGCGTTTCAATGTTCATTTTATGACTGAAGTTTATAATGAGCAACCGATATCTGGTCCGGGAGTTTGGAATAGATTAGAGTGGCGCCCATTAGAAGGTTTTATTTACGCATTAACTCCGTTTAACTTTACAGCCATTGCGGGCAACTTACCTACATCGTGCGCTATGATGGGTAACGTGGTAGTTTGGAAACCAAGTAACACACAGGTTTATGCAGCTAATGTACTGATGGAAATTTTTACCGAAGCAGGTGTACCCGCTGGTGTAATTAATTTAATTTATCCAAGCGGACCTGACGCAGCTGAAATTGTTTTTAATCATAAAGATTTTGCGGGCATACACTTTACAGGAAGCACCGAAGTGTTTCAAAACATTTGGCAAACTATTGGTAACAACATTCATAAATATAAATCGTACCCACGCATTGTGGGCGAAACAGGGGGTAAAGATTTTATTTTAGCTCACAAATCAGCACACGCAAATCAAGTGTCTACCGCCATTAGCAGAGGCGCATTTGAGTATCAAGGGCAAAAATGTTCGGCTGCATCACGCGCTTATATTCCATCTAACTTATGGAACGAAGTAAAAAGCTTATTACAGGCCGATTTAAAATCAATGAAAATGGGCCCTACCGAAGATTTTACCAACTTTATTAATGCCGTTATTGATGAAAAAAGTTTTGATAAACTGACTAAATACATTGATGCCGCTAAAAAAGATAAAGATGTTGAAATTGTTGCCGGCGGTAATTATGATAAGAGCAAAGGGTACTTTATTGAGCCTACAATTATTTTAGTTAAAGACCCTAAGTACGTTACCATGTGCGAAGAGTTGTTTGGCCCTGTGTTAACTATTTATGTATACGACGAAAATAAATTTGAAGAAATTTGTGATATAGTTGATTCAACTTCTATATACGCTTTAACAGGTGCTATTATGGCGCAAGACCGTTACGCAATTGAACTGGCTACTAAAAAACTGGTAAACAGTGCAGGTAACTTTTATATTAATGATAAATGTACCGGTGCTGTAGTTGGTCAACAACCATTTGGCGGTGCGCGTGGTAGCGGAACTAACGATAAAGCAGGAGCCAAAATTAATTTACTGCGTTGGGTAACCCCTCGTACAATTAAAGAAACTTTTGTTACACCGGTTGATTACCGTTACGCATTTTTACAAGCAGACTAATTTTAGTCTATTGTAGCAATAACTTTTAGTTCAATAGCAATAGGTGTTGGCAGGCAATTAATTTCAATAGTTGTTCTGCAAGGCGGGTTTTCTTTAAAATATTCTGCCCATAATTTGTTGTATTTAGGAAAATCGTCTTTCATATTGGTAAGAAAAACGGTTACATCTACAATTTTATTCCAGCTGCTACCCGAATCTTCTAAAATGTATTTAATGTTACGAAACACACTATGGCATTGCGCTTCAATGTCGTAAGAAACAATTACTCCTTTTTCATCTAACTCTACGCCGGGTATTTTTTTTGTACCACGCTCACGCGGACCAACCCCACTTAAGAATAATAAATTGCCTACTCTTTTTGCATGCGGATATAAACCAACAGGCTCAGGTGCTTTAGATGATTCGATGCTTTTGTTTTCTGCGCTCATTTTAATAAAGTTGTGTAACAAATATAAATCAAATCTATTTATTATTTCTTCTTCTCATCTACTTTAATTCCGTCAGCAGATATTTTTACGTTCGCGTCTTTAGAGTGTACTTCGATGCCATGCTTATTAATATGCACCTGTGCATTACTGTCGTTTATATTTATTATATGTTCTGTATCATCATCTTCACTCTTTTTTAAATCTTCTTCCGTACAACTTAGGCAGGTAAGCCCATTCTCAGTCATTTTCCAGTATTTCCCACTCATTTCAGCATCGCCGATGCCATTAACATTATCGATGTCGTACCAAGAGCTTCTTAAACTATTATCTAAAAAAACAACTTTATTTTTGGGAAGCTTAATCAACACTTCTGCACTTTGATTTCTATATTTATCTGTACTTACAAATGAAAAATAGTTATCAAGCAACAAAACCGAACCTTGCTGCGCAGCGTTATAGTTAATGTTTTTTGCGCGCACCGAGGCTTCGGTTTTTTGCTTTCCTGCAGCTGTTTTTCTCATAAACACAGAGACACTATCATTTTCTGAAGCAATAATTTTTACCCTTGGTCTCCCTTCCCAAACAGATGGTTGTACTGTATTGTTAATTAACCAACGGTCGTTATCAAATGTAAAGTCTAAATCGGTTTCGTTTTTTTGATAATTATTATTTCCTTTAATAAATAAAGTATCTGCGTTGTTAAAGTGTGTAGCAATCTGTGTTTTTAAAGGTGTTTCTTCTGAAAAATCTCTAAGTATAGTCATTGATAAGTATAGGCAAATTGTTAAACCTACAAACCATAATATGCCGGCAGATAAGTTTAACCAACGATATGAAGTTCTTATCCCTAAAACAAGTTTAAGTCCTTTGTAAACAATCATGCAAAGCGGAATGCCAACGCACATAGCCAAACCCGTTTTAAACCAAAACATAGGGAATTCAGAGCCGGTAAATGCCTGTAAAAATTCGTTTATACTAAGCCCATCAACTGTACCAACATTAAATAAAACTAATAGCAACATAACAAAAAAAAGGGTACCAAATAGCACGAATAATGCGCCAAAAATTTTTGAAATAACTTTAAAAATGCCATGGAAAATGGTGTAAAGTAGGTTGCTTATTTTATTCGCTACACTTCGACTTCGTTGAGAGTTAAATTCTACTTTAACACCATTACCAAAATTCTGCGCACGATTTTTTAATTGTTCAGCTTCTTCTTTTATAGTCTGACTAATGGTGTTAATGTCTATGGGGTC
>JABDDQ010000061.1:0-10283 GCA_013287545.1 Bacteroidota bacterium
TTTCCATAATTTTTTGCCACGTAATCATTTACCGAATTTGGTAATTCTGATACGCTTATTGATGTTGATGTTTTAATCAAGTTACCGCTTGGGTCAATAACAACACATATTTTTTTACTGTCTTGCGTAAATTTTACCTCGTAATTTCCTTTTTCTTTTTTCCAGTGGTCAACTGTAGTGTTTGGATACATTGACGAGAATTTTGAACTAACCACAGATGGAACCTCCGAACTGCTTATTTTTTGCGCGTAAGCAAAAGTTCCCGATAGAGCAATAGCTACAATTAAAAATAGTTTTTTCATGTTTTTGTTTTGTTTTTTTGGGTTAAGGTTTATTTTTATTTTCAGTTATTAAAGCCTTTTAGCAGGTAAAAGGCCTTAGTAACTGCACTCAGCAAGTATAAAATTTTATGCCAAGTAGTTAAAACGCCTTCAGTTTATATATGGGTAGCTCATTAAAAAATTATTTTACTTTTTTCTTATTTACTTTTTTAAAATAATGCCTTAATAAAAAACTATGCTGTGCAGCTACCAAATCTTCATTTAGGTTTTTAGAACTACTATCCAAGTTTTTTAAAGTAGATTTCAGGTTAGCACCTGATGTCTTGTCGCTTAGTAAAACACCCACCACAGTATTCGGGTTTTTACCGGCTGCATTTAAATTTGAAACAAACTGCGAAGCTGTATCGGCTATTTTATTTAATTGCGCGGTTGTTTTTTTGATAGAGATAAAAACCGTTGTATCGGTTGCTAATTCATTGGCAAGTGTACCTTTTTTATTTAAATTAGAACTAAAGGTTGAAAGCGAATTTGCAACACGCTCTGCATTTCCCGATGCATTTTTTAAAGATAGGCTCATGGCAGAAATATTATTGTACACCGTTTCGTCTTTCAATAATTTACCAATGCTTCCTTGCCCGTCGGCTAAGTTTTTGCTTACTGTTTTAAAATTAGTTGTAATAAGTAAAAGATTTTTATTGTTTTCCTGCAAGGTGTTCATAATGTCTTCGGTAGAAAAAGTTTTTTCAACCCCAAGCGTATCACCTTGTGTAACAACATCTGCTTTAAAGGTGCCTCCATAAATAACTAATATTTTATTGCCAATAAAACCATCTGAACTTACTTTTACTTTGGCATCTTTACGAATATATTCCTGAGCTTTCTCATCAATATTCATCACTACTTTTACCAGCGATTTATTAAAAAAACTTACTTGTTTAACCGTACCAATCTTCACACCCGAAAACCAAATGTTATCACCTTTTTTTAATCCGTTTACATCATCAAACATAGTGGTAACTTGTAGTTTTTTCGCAAAAGTTTCGTGCAGGTTACCAATTACCAGTATGCCCCCGGCAAGAAAGGCAAGACCTATTAAAATAAAAAAACCTACAATTATTGCGCGCTTATTTGATGATTCTTCCATGGCTTATTTTATAAAATTGTAATTAAAAAAACTTTGTACCAGCTTATTATCTGTATCAAACACTTCATCAAAACTTCCTACTTTAAAAAATTTGCCATCAAGCAGCATTGCAACTCTATCACCGGTTGCTTTAGCACAGGTAAGGTCGTGTGTAATTATGATGGAACTCGTTTTGTATTTTTTTTGGACCTCCTTTATCAGTTCATTAATCTCTATGCAAGTTACCGGATCAAGCCCCGATGTGGGTTCGTCGTATAACATAATTTCAGGTTTAAGAATTAATGTTCGTGCAATTCCAATGCGCTTTCTTTGTCCACCCGAAAGGTCTGCCGGCATTTCATTTATTTTATTTTTTAAACCAACAGCATCAAGCACTTCTGCTACAGCTGTATCAATTTCTTTTTTACTCAGGTTTTTAAAATTCATTTGTAAAGGGAAAGCAAGGTTTTGCCCTACGTTCATGCTGTCATACAATGCACTGTTTTGAAACGAAAAACCAATTTTTAACCGCAGGGCATCTAATTCTTTTTCTTTTAAAGTAGAGACATCTTTGCCAAGCACAGTTACATTTCCTTTATCGGGCTTTAGCAAGCCAGCTAAAATTTTTATTAAAACAGATTTACCCGTACCTGACCGCCCTAACACAGCTACATTTTCTCCTTTAAAAACATCTAAATCAATTCCCTTAAGTACATCAAGTGTCCCAAAAGATTTATAAAGCCCTCGTATAGATATAACAGCTTCATTTTTATGAGTGATATGTTGGTTTGTTTCCTGCATCATTTTAGTATAAACGAATCCAATTACTTACTTGTACAATCACAATTTCTTCAATAAAAACTAAAAACATAGATAGCACAACGGCTTGGTTTGCCGCTTTACCAACTCCCTGTGTACCGTTAGCGGCATTGTATCCTTTATAACAGCCTACCATGCCAATAGTAAACCCAAAAAAAACAGATTTAGTAACCGATGTAAAAACATCTAAAAATGTTATAGATGCAAAACCATATTCAAAAAAACCAATAAAACTTGTAGACTCATACATGGTAACATTTACAAAGGAGCCTATTAGTGCAATAAAACTGCAATAAAGCCCAAGCACTGGTATGGTTATAGTAGTAGCTAAAACGCGGGAAATTACCAGGTACTTGTATGGGTTAATGGCAGATACTTCCATCGCATCTATCTGCTCGGTTACTCTCATTGAACCTAACTCAGCTCCAATGCTCGACCCAATTTTGCCCGAGCAAATTAAGGCAGTAACCAGCGAGCCAAGTGCTCTTACAATAGCTATAGACATTAAAGAGGGCAACCACGAAGTAGCGCCAAAGGTTTCTAACGAGGGACGCGACTGCTTTGTAAACACCATACCGGTAATAAAGCCGGTTAACGAAATTAAAGGCAGCGATTTTAAACCAACTACATAACATTGGTTTATTATTTCTCGAAAATGAAACGGCACGCTAAAAACTTGCTTAAAAAAAAGACCAACAAATGAAGCGGCATCGCTTACACCAATAAAATAATTGTTAATTTTTTCTTTAAATTTTGAATGCGGCATTTTATTTTAATAGAAATGAAGCCTGTATGCGTTAACACTGTTGTAAATAAGTTAATCTAATTTTATGCTTGATTATTATAGTATAGTGTGGAATTTATTCCACTAAAAAGCAGAGCAAGCTATCGCACATTTATAACATGCATCAGCGCATTGCTGACAATGGTCTGGGTTGTGTTTAGAACATATCTCATTACATTTTTTGCAAATTTCAACGCAAATTTTCATAAGGCTTTTAGAATCCTCCGACCCTCGACTAATAAATGCAGCCGTTGTTTGGCAAATTTGCGCACAATCTACATTAATTTTAATGCAAGCTGCCATTATAGGTGTATCCTTCTCTTCCAAGCATTTTATAAAGCAATTGTAACAGGCTTTAGTGCATTCTGCCAAAATATCGAATAGCTGGGAGTTTTTATTTTTCATATATCGTTTTTGCTCTTTGCTATGTAAAAATTGTTCCATGGGTATAATTTTTCGTTGTAATGAAAAAACGTAAAACATGTCACATATCTCAATTATTTCATCCAGTGTAAGAGTAGGACGTAACAGCCATCGCGTAGCTTTATATTTGCAAAACTATTTAAGCGAAAATAATTTGGCCAGCATGGAAATTGTAGATTTAAAAAAATACAATTTTCCCATTTTTGATGAACGTTTAAAAAACCAAGATAAACCAAGTGATAGCGCGTTAGAGTTTGCCGAAAAAATAAAACAATCTGACGGCATTATCATTGTTACACCCGAATATAATGGAGGGTACCCTGCAAGTTTAAAAAATGCAATAGATCTTTTGTATAACGAGTGGCATCGAAAACCCATTGCTATCGCTACTGTATCTATCAGTGCTTTTGGTGGTTCGCAGGTTATAACATCGTTGCAATTTACACTTTGGAAAATAGGTGCGTGGCTGGTGCCCAAAGTTTTGGCTATACCAAATATAGAAATAACGTTTAATAAAGAAGGTGTACCTAATGATAAAACTAATATGGACAAACAAACAAAGGGTTTTATCGATGAACTGCTTTGGTATATTAAAATAAAAAAGCAGGCAACTTCTATATGATTAATTTTTAAATATAAAATTTTAATGATAATATAACTCACACTTTTGTTTTCTATAACCCATGTTATCAATCGTAACATGGGTTTTCCTTTTTAAATAAGTTTATTGATTTAACAGGCACAAAATTTTATTGGTAAAGTTATTCGTTCTTTGCATGTAAGGAGTTAGCATAAGTGTTTAACTACATCCTTTAACATAACGCATCTTATAGAGTTACTCTATTTGATGCGTTTTTTATTAAATGACAGAATTGCAACTATGGTATAATATTTAATATAATAAAACAGACAAACCAATACTTTTTCCTTTAGCCCATGTAATATCGCAACATGGGCTTTTCCTTTTCTTAAAGTATAATATAAAATAGTTGGAGAGGTTGAAATTGTATGAAACGAAAGAAATACTATTCTTTAGCCAGCATTTTTTTTCTGTAAGCAATGCCCCAGGTTCCTATTTCAACTAAAATCTTTTTTAGTGTTAAGCCTGTTTTGGTTATGGCATATTCTACCGTAGTAGGTTTTGTATTGCAAACAGTACGACTAATTAATTTATTCATCTCCAGGTCTTGTAACTCTCTTGTTAGCATCCTTGGGCTAATCTGCAATTTTCTCGATAATTCTTTAAACCGGTAAGGTTTTTCAAATAGCGTTATTAAAATGGGCAATTTCCATTTACCATTAATAATTTCGGTAAAATCCTGGATACCTCTGCGGGTTTTCGCCGAATAGATAACTTGATATTTACCAATTTGTTTAGTCATAATTGTTGAGAGAAAAACTCTTAAATGTCTTATTTATTTACCACATCGTAGATGATATCCGAGATGTTTTTTTCTGACAAAGGCTTTAAAAAAAACTTGTATGCATTTGCAGATCCAAGTTCTATTTCTTTTTTTGTTTCCGACAGAATAAATATTTTAACTTGTTCTTTAATTTTTATATTTAACCTGTCAAAGTTGCCTAAAAAATCATACCCGTTTGCTAATAATATATTATGGTTTATAAGGTGTATGGTTTTGTTAGTGGTTTTTATCGAATGATTTTTTTCTATATAACCTAAACCTTTTTCTGCTTGTGCAAAGTGGGCAACAACCGGGTCTTTTTTTAATTCATTTTTTATCATGAATTTGTAAATGATAATATCTATCGGATTATCATCAATAATAATAAACCTTGGCTCAATCTCCATAACTCAACTTTTAGTGCAACCCCCTTTACTTATTACTTTGCCCAAATAATCTATGTTTCACAAAGTTTGTTTTATTTTCGATATTTTGGTATAGGCTTACATATTGTATACTGGTTACAACTTATATAGCATGTTTTAGGGTTTAAATAAAATTATGATAAAAAAACTATTGTATAGGTCAAATTATTTTGTCTATAGTTTTCTTGTTGGTTTATTTCTACATCAAGCCGTTTTTTATCCAAAACGTTGCTTTTGTAGTATTTTACTTAAAATAGTGTAAATGGTTTACACTTTAATATAATTAACAACAATAGACACTATTATTATTAAAACAACAAGTGTAGTTGTAGCCCAGCTGTATATTTTTTCGTTTCTTTTTTTGTGAGGTGCGTTCATGTATATTAATTTTTCTTTTTTACAGGAATTGCACCACCTTGGTCAATGCATTCACCATCTTTTAATATAAATTTATTTCCGTCTTTAGTTATTACAGTGCCGTCTGGCTTAATAACGGAACCGTTATTAAGTATAACATCTGATGTTATTGGATTGTCTTGGTACATAACTACAATTACACCGTCTTTCAGTTTTGCGCAATAATTTCTACCTTGATGTAAATTATCATAGTGGTAAGCAATTAAATTTAATTGTAATGCTAATGCAACAATTAGGAGGGCTAATCTTTTTAATATTTTCATGTTTTTTAATTTCAATTTTTTAATCAAAAAAATGACAGGAATAATTATACCAGATTTTTTCTTCAATATTCCTTCGTAAACTATTTTTATTTTATATGCGTAATTTCTTATACAGGAGCAGAATAAAATCAACACATTTCAACCTGTTTGTTTAATAATACCACAATAAAAATATTGCTGTAAAATTCTGGAAAGAGTTAATATTTAATATACCCATAGACGGTAATTTTATTTTTCAAGCATAAGCATATAGGCTTTAAAATCTTGGGTGGAAAATTCACCTTTTACTCCATTCCAGTAAAAACACGAAATAATGTCCTCGCTCATTTTTGTTTCGTCGTTGGTTACTTTTACTACTACCATCGTCGGCGATTCAGATTTTAACTTAACAGTATCTCCTGTTTTAATTTTTTCATTTGGCATAGTGTGTATATTAATGTTAAAAGCTAATAAAAACTATATGCCAATAATTCGTAAATCAACTGTTTACCCACCAGTTTTCTACTAAAGCCCCTATTGTTTTTTCTTCATAAACCGGCGATTCGTTTTTTGCAAAACGGCTGCTTCCTTCGGGGTCACCAAACCATTTTAAATCGTTTTTTAGTTTAGCACACGTTATGTTAATCTTACTATAACGGCTTTTTTTTACATTTCCACTATCCGGTTTAACAGATGTTTTTGTGTTTTGTTTTTCTTTCAATTCCATTTTTTCTGGTATTAAATTTCTATGTTGTGCTTGTTAATTAAACAAATGTTATTCCAGCCATTTAGTAGAAAAAAATATGCAAAATAGTTTTTTACTAAACAAAAACTTAACATGTAAGTGGGGAATTTAAACCCCGCAAAGGGGTTATTAATTCACAGTATTTTTTTGCAAATATTTCTCCCTTGCAATTAAAGGGTTTTCTGGGCTGTATTCCAATTTTTTGGTGGTATAAAGTTTTAAATAGGTGGCTGGTAATTAGTCACAATTATCAAATAGCCCTCTCACGTGTAAGTAGTGTTAAAATGAAAAAACTAACCAATAAAACAGTTTTTATAACCGGGGGCTTATCCGGCATAGGCAAAGTTTGTGCTATTGCTGCCGCAAAAGAAGGTGCCAACATTGTAGTAGCCGATATGAAATCGGCAGATAGCGAAAAAACATTAGGTGAAATAAAAAAAGAAAACCCTAAAGCAATTTTTATCGAATGCGATGTTTCAAAATTTAACCAGGTAGAAGGCACCATTCAAATAGCGGTCGATACATTTGGATCGCTTGATGTAGCGCTCAATAATGCAGGCATTGGTGGTGTTGCAAGTAAAGTAGGTAAAATGAGTGAAGAGGCTTGGTTACAAGTTATCAATATAAACTTAAATGGTGTTTTTAACTGTATGCGTCATGAGTTGGCTCACATGTGGAAACAAAAAAGCGGTGTTATCGTAAACATGTCATCCGTAATGGGTAAAGTAGGTTTTTCTACATCATCTCATTACGTTGCTGCAAAGCATGGTGTTATTGGGCTTACGCAAACAGCTGCACTCGAATACGCAACCGATGGAATACGCATAAATGCAATTTGCCCCGGTTTTGTTGATACGCCTTTATTAACCAAAATCGGTATCAATGATAGGGAGGGAGCTAAACAACGCATTATTGATTTGCACCCAATGAAAAGATTGGGTAAACCCGAAGAAATTGCCAACGGTTTTATTTTTCTCGCCTGCGATGATAGTTCTTTTATATCAGGCACTACATTGGAAATTGATGGCGGCTACTTATCTGAATAACGTAACTAAATAATAACAATTAAAAAAAATGTAACATGGAAACAATGCACGAAAAAAATCAAGCGGCCAATAAATGGCTTACTGATGCAAGCTCTACCGTAATGGATATGTATAATAAGCAAGCAAACTTAATGTTTGGCTTTTATAGCAATCTCTTCAATTCAATGCCGGGTATGAGTAAAAATAACTGGATGAGCAATATGAATTTTGCTCAATCTCACGATGGACATGAAATGGCACGTGCCATGTTTCCTGCCTTTAATTTATTTAAAGCAAATAATTTCATGAACATGTGCACTTCGCACTATCAGGATATGTATAAACAAATGGCAGATTTTAATAGCCTTTGGAGTTCTTTCGGACAAAAAAAATCTCAACATATGCAAGAGAATTGGAGCGATTCAGTTGAAAAAATGCAAGCCATTGTACAAAAAGAGTGGAAAGTAAGAAATGACATGGCAGCCACACTAATGGAAGCTTATAACAAGCAAAGAGAAACTGCAACCGAATTAAACAAAAAGTTTATGGAAGAAATGAACACACAGTTTCACGAGGCTTTTAAACGTAACGAAAAATTCTATGCAGATGTTTTTAAAGGAACACATACAGTTGAAAAAGAACACGAACACGAGCCAATAATGGTTAAAAAACATACGAAGGCTGAGCCTGCGCACGTTAATAACCATCATAAATAGTAATTGTTTTTTTACGCGATAAGATGGAAGGGTCGAAAGAGTTTAGTATTGAAAAGTTATTTAAGGATACTTTAAAAATTAATAAAAGGGTAACTGAAAATTATTTCGAAAATTGTTCAGGGTATAACCGCGATTTTCATGATATAGTCCTTACGTATTCTTATTTCTTTACCAAACTTTTTGCTGAGCCAAACGAAATGGTAAAAGTCAGAACCTTTTACCTGGAGTTTCTACAAAAACAACAAGCTATTTGGAAAGATATTTTTATAAACGGAAATGAAAACAAGGGGGCAGAGTATGCCCCCCTTGTTCTTCCCGAAAAAGGAGATAATCGTTTCAGAGCTCCTCAATGGAATGAGCATCCCTGTTTTGATTTTATTAAACAAAATTATTTGCTTTTAGAGCAGCTTGCTTTAAAAATTGTTGATGAGGTTGAAATGGGCGAACCTATAAAAAGGAAACTTGATTTTTATACGCAGCAGTACACCAACTTAATTTCTCCGTCTAATTTTGTGCTTACCAATCCTGAAGTGTTAGAGCTAACCTTAAAAACACAAGGCGAAAATTTGTGGCATGGGTTTACTAATTTGGTAACCGATATTGGCAAAGGCAGAATTAGTCAAACCGATGAATCTGCTTTTACAGTAGGCAAAAATTTAGCCATAACACCCGGCGCAGTTATTTACGAAAATGAGTTAATACAATTAATTCAATATACACCAAGCACAAAAACGGTACATGAAATTCCCTTGCTCATTATTCCCCCATGGATTAATAAATATTACGTGCTCGACCTCCAGCCTCAAAATTCATTTGTAAAATTTATGGTCGATCAGGGTTTCTCCGTATTTATAATTTCATGGAAAAACCCGCCACCTAAAATGGGTTACTTTACATTCGATGATTATGTAAACAAAGGAGCTTTAACGGCTATTGATGTAGTTCAAAATATTTCAGGTGCAAAAAAAATAAATACACTTGGCTATTGCTTGGGTGGCACCTTGTTAAGCATCTCTTGTGCCGTTTTGGCTGCCAAAAAAACAGATGTTATTAATTCAGTATCTTTTATGGCATCTATGATTGATTTTTCTGACATTGGCCCAATGGGTGATGTTATAAATGAAGCCTTAGTAACTAAATTAGAAAGAGGGGAGTTGCTTAAAGATGATGTAATGCATGGGCACGATATGGAGCGTGCATTTAATCTTATACGCGCTAAAGATTTGGTTTGGAATTACGCCATAAATAATTATCTAAAAGGAATTGCGCCTACTGCTTTTGATGTAATCTATTGGACAAACGATAACACCAATCTCCCTGCCCGCATGTATGTGTATTATATGAAGGAGATGATTTTTAAAAACCGATTAAGCAGAAAAAACGCGCTTCGCATTGCCGATACAGCTATAGATATTGGTAAAATAACAGCACCGGTATATGTAATTGCCATGAAAGAAGATTACATCTCGCCTCCTCAAACAGCCTTTAGTACAACCGAATTGGTAAGCGGCCCTGTCGAATTTATTTTGGGCGAATCGGGTCATGTTATGGGAGTTGTTAACCCGCCTGCTAAAAATAAGTATGGCCATTACTTAAATGGTAAATTAGGTTATGGCTTTAATGAATGGAAAAAAACCGCTAAATTATTTGAAGGCAGCTGGTGGATATATTGGAGCGATAAATTAAAAGAAAACTCAGGTAAAAAAATACCGGCTACTAGACTTTTGGGCAATAAAAAATATAAAGAAATTGAACCTGCGCCCGGCACTTATGCCAAAGAAAAATGCTAAGGTTTTAATATTACTTTTTAATCACTCCGTATCATTTCAACCACACAGAGAAATCTTTATTTAGTAATTTTCTCAGTTCTTCCTTTTTTA
>JABDDQ010000061.1:10293-11089 GCA_013287545.1 Bacteroidota bacterium
CACCACCTGCAAGTACTATTTGTATCTGTCTTCCTGAAAGTTTGTGATTTACTTGTATTTCAGTTTTTTTGGTTTGGTTTGTTATCACTATTTTATGGTTGGTTAAAGTTTCTTCATTTATGTTTTCAAGCTTAAGTACATCGCCTGCATCTATTTTATCATAATCGCCTGCATCTTTAAATTCAAAAGGCAGTATACCGTAATTAACCAGGTTTTGCCAGCCAATACGGGCATAGCCAATAGCAATAACTGCAATCTGACCCAAGTATTTTGGCGCCAGTGCAGCGTGTTCGCGCGATGAACCCTGCGCGTAATTTTTACCGGCAACAATAATATGTCCGCCCGATTTTTCTTTCGCGCTTAATGCTTTCGTATAAAAATTAGTATCAAGTTGATAATAAGCCCATTTACTAATTTCAGGAATGTTGCTTCTTAGTGGCAACACTTTTGTACCTCCGCTTAAAATTTCATCGGTAGATATGTTATCGCCTACTTTTAAAAGTACCGGTGCTTCAAACGCATCGTTTAACGCATCAAGTTTCGGAATCGGTTTTATGTTCGATCCCTTTTCCAACTCAACATCCTCATTATGTTTTAGTGGAGCAAATAATAATGGCAAATTAATAATTTCTTTTTTCGGGTGCTCATAAATAGGGTACTTCATCCCATACAGTTTTTCTAAATCGCGTGGGTCGGTAATTTTACCTGTTAAGGCCGATGCCGCTGCTGTTTCCGGACTACATAAATAAACTTTATCATCTAATGTCCCCGATCGCCCGGGGAAATTTCTTGGCAT
>JABDDQ010000062.1 GCA_013287545.1 Bacteroidota bacterium
TTGTATTCAGTTCATGGCCGATATACTTTTCTACCGGTTCTTGTTTCCATTTGCAGATCAGGCTTCTATGAATGTTTTTTCGGTATGTTTCCGGCAGCAGTCCTTCTCGTGCCAGGTATTTTATTCTGGTGTCGTAGCTTCTTCTGTTTGCCATACAATTAAACTATCTTACAATGACTATTCTTTTATTCGCTACTACACCCTCGTGTGTTGTAAAAACAATAATAAAGCTAAATATATACAAATAAAAAAGCCCCCGATTTATCGGAGGCTTTAAAAAATTGCACTAAAAAACTAAGCTGCTTTACGGTGCTTTTTCTTTGCCGCTTGCTTACGTTTATAATTCTCTATAAAATCGCTAAACTCTTTTTTTTCTTTTTCAGTAAGCTTTTTATTCACAACGAATAAATCGGGCTCGGTTGATTGTCTCTTTTTCATATTATTTGTTTTTAAAATATTTATCAATAAGAACTTCAGCTGCATCGTCAATAATTACCATTCTTTGTCCGATAGTTCTTACGGCACCTAATTTTCTATTATAATAATCTATTAGTGATGTCTTTGCAATAAAACCCACAAAACCACCAAATCCTAAATCTTTTGAAGTTTTACAAGCAAAAGCAAATAAATTACCTCCAACACCTTCGTACAATTTTTCTTTACCACGATTAAATTTTGCATTTTCAACCAAATTGATAAAAATAAATTTATTATCAATTTCATAAGAAATTAACCCTTGAATAATATTTGTATTTTCAACGGTAGTCATTTTATATATCACTTTAGTTTTATCCTTTAGCTCTTTATGCCAGTCGAAAAGCCAATCTTTCTTTTTTATTTCCTTGCTGGTTACTCTGCTAAATTCTGTTTCAAAAACTTCGCCAGAAATAACATTTACAATTGAGTTAGTCAGCTTATCAATTTCAATATCTACATGCTTTTTATGTACCATAATACTACTTACAAATATACATAAAAAATGGCAAAAATTCTTCAGATAATGGACGAAGAACGCGGATATTTAACTAAAGTTTATGCCCTTATTTATCCTGCGCACCTACCAAAATTTAAAGGAAACAAAAAAAGCCTTTCGGTTATGAAAGGCTTGATTTTGATGGTACTCGGACGGAACTTGAACCCGTACGACTGTTAAGGTTACATCTCGCTAAAACAGAAGTTCACTTTAGGAATTGTCAAAAAACTAATTCACCAAATCACTTTTCTGATGAAATAGTCATAGCACATAAATTATGTTACTTTTGAATAACGAAATTTTAACGCTACTATACCCTCGAATACTGTAAAATACAATAAAAATGGCCCGAATATTCGGGCCATTTTTTAAAATTTATCTTTTATCAACAACAGTACAATCAATTAAACCAACGACCGGGTTGTTCTTCACCCCGATTAGCCTATCGACCGTGCCGACAACGTCAATGGTCTGCGTGAACACCGCAGTGTGCTTAATTTTATCGCCGTCCGTGAATTTCGTGTAGGTCGGCAGTTTCATACCCGTGAAATCGTTGGCGTCTGAAAGCATAAATGTCATGGTTATTCTGTTTTCAAGTATAAGCGGTGTCCCAAAATCAGAATCTTTATCCACCTTATCATACATTTTTTCAAGCCTTGCGTCATTGTAGAAATACTGTGTCTTGCCGAGTGCTTTATCCGTCTCTTCCTCGGGATTCCAAAAACCGATACAATTCATTCCATTCACGCCCGCAGTTTCATCTGCCGAACGCAGATACCCTATCGTGTTATTTTGGCTATTGAAAGGCACACATATCAGGCATCGTTTCCCGAGTGTATCGATATAACTATCAAACACTAATAGATTTTTTACTTTGATTTTTTGATTTAGTAAGTTTTGTGCTGCGACGGCAATATCGCCTTTCAAATCTTTGAATAGTTCAGCAGATTCAATTGTTTTTATGTTTTCATCTACCTTGTCATTGCTGACATTGGTTTCTTCAACTCTGCTATTGCATGACGCTAATAGGCTAATTGATAGTAGTGTTACAAATACTTTTTTCATAATTACTTTAGTTTTTAATTGGTTTGTACGAACAAATACATCAGCGATAGCCATTAAAGTGATTGTTTTTTTCATGTTATTTGGTTTTTAAATTATTACTGTATTTTTTTATTTCTGTTACACCGGTTATCTTCCCTAAGATGGTTTCTGAATGTATTATGTCATTTCGTATGATTTTTCTTATTAGTAATGGAACATGTGTTTCCACTTTTGTTATTTCAAGTACATCATTTACCATTAAAGGCGTTCGGTTTTGCAGAAGCAACTTAAAACGGTTGTTGTTTATGTATTCAATGGCTATGTAGGATTGTGGACTAAAATAGATTAAGAATTTCGCCCCCCTGCTAAGCTCTTTAGAAATAAGTGTTTGAAGCGGTTGGGGTTTATTTTTATTTGCGTTGGTAATATCTCTGAGCATATCTTCCCATGTATGGTAGCCAATGTAATTAGCAATTACATCAAGCGTAAATACTCTGGGTGATCCTATACCACACTTGTTAATGCCAAACAATCTTTTTAAGGTTGATGAACTAACCTTACAATTACATTTAGTTGCAATAGCACTCGCGAGCGCATCACAGTCCTTCGCATACTTGATTGAGCCTTTACCAAACTCTTTCTCAATTTTTTCTTTGATTCTAATTGACAGCATTTTTATTGGATAATGCCCGAATGTAGCAGTTCCGTTGATGCGGAATGCGTATTGAGCAACAAGAGCAACGTGGACTTAGTGGGCGTTTTGAACGTTTTGGACAAGTTGCTAACGAGTGAACAAAATGAACAAGGCAGAAGCCTTGCAAACGCTAATAAATTTATTTCTAAATAATTTTGGGATGAAAATATTTGCGTTTTATTTGAGCTATAAATCACAAAAAAATATTTCACATAATACAAATAGGTAATATCATTTTATGCTTTTTAAGCAACTTATAACAACTTAGAGCAATATTGCCCTAAGTTGATCTTTATAAGGAAAATTTGCACCATTCGTTGAATAATTCCGCGCCGATGATACTTTCAAGGCTGGTATGTTGAATCAAATCAAGTGTTCTTACAATCTCAATGGATGGAGAATTGAATTTAATGAACACCTCAAATACTTTATCTACATCTTTATTAGGTGACGCTGTAGATATGTATCCATTCTTTATAAGGAAATCAGTCACTTCTTTTCGCTCGTATGCGATTCTTGGCTTTGCAGTCATATTCATTTTCACACCCGAAATATAAAAATTAAATTCAGTTTACCTCATTGTTGTATATCTCTATTTTATAATTATACATAGGCATTTTCATATAACTCACCCAGATAAATTAGAGCTAAAATTGTCCCACTAATCAACATAGTGGGACTATGATTGGTAACCAGCTACTTAAGAAAATGGCGCTCATCCCTTGTCCCAGTTACTGCTAAAAACGCTAAAAAGAGGACTATTGCCGCTTTTTACGGCTATACTCGTGTATAAATAATATACACCATGAGAAAAAAACAGACAGCAACTTCCGGCATGAACTGGAACACCATGATCGGTTTGGCACTACGTTTAAAGCAAGATAAACTTTACAGAGATTATCTACTGATAACGGTAGGTTGTTACTTCGGTTTACGAATTGGTGATCTGCTTTCTATCAAATGGGTTGATATTATTGGTAAAGAAGAACTGGTGTTGACTGAACAGAAAACAAAGAAAATTAGAAGGATTACCATAAATCCAAATGTAACGACAGCGCTTAACTTTTGCTTAAATGAATTAGATAATTTTAATGAAAATGATTTTATCTTTTGTAACCGGTGGGGAGGGCAGCTTACTATCAGTTATATAAACAAACGATTGAAATTCATCTTCAAAAAGTATAATGTAGTTGTAAGAAACGCGAGTTCTCATACACTCAGAAAAACATTTGGTAAGCGCATTTATGAAGCTGATGCCAGAAGCGAAAGAGCCTTGGTATACTTGTCAGAGATATTTTCTCACTCGTCAATTTCTACCACAAGAAAGTATATCGGCATTACACAGGAAGCTATTGCAGATATGTACATGAGTTTATAAATACATGGTTACCCTATAGAACTATCGTCAGATAATATAAGTGCAAGATATTTTTCAAAATTAAGGGCTGATAATGATTTTTTTGCAAAAGTTGCCCTGCTGGTTACTAAAGATTAAAACATAACAGCCACTTGGCAAATCTTGAACATCAATACTTTGGTTACCCTGTAGTTTCAGGTTGTTTATTTTATTGCCATAAGCATCCATTAACTGAAGAGTATATACTCCATTTTCTTTAACTACAATTTTTTTGTCGTAGCTATTATAATAAAATAAAGCCTGATTATTTGTTATGGTTTTTATACCGATTGTAGTATTACAGGCAAGAGAATCAGTTGAGACACAAATATTATCAATATAATAGTAAGCATAATGCATGCCTGGCTGTCCATAAGGAAGTTTAATAAAATGTGTTTGCGCCGAATCTTTTAAATCTCCAATTGTCAGGTATTTATAAACTGAATCTGCAATAAATGAACCTGATATTTTTGTCCAGTTTTGTTTGTTGCTTAAATAATTGAAATTAGGGTTGGCAACTTGCGGTGTTAAATTAAATGGCAGATAATCCAATCTCTTAATAGCCTGTGTAGAAAACAAACATCCCATCTGGTCAATCGCAATTCCACTACTATCACACAGGCTTATATAAAAAGTAACAAAGTATTTTGTATTTATTATAAGTGTTGTATTCAAATGAACCGATATATACTCTGTATATGAATTTGATGAATCATGAGCAATTATGCCAAAATACCCTGCGCCATCTTCGGCATTTTGATACCCAAATACATTTTTAGGCACACCTACATTATTTGGAATAGTACAACAAGTATCAAAATAATCGGGTGTCCCATAAGTGGGTGTATACCAATTAGCGGCATCATAGATTTGCCCCTCATTATTCGGACAAGCAGAATTTATTTCAAAACTTGGATTTGGCACAAGATTGGTTTGTGCTTTTGCATGCAAAAAACAACAAAAAACAATCGTTACATATATGACATATTTTAACACGGAAAAAATATATGGGGTGTGGAAAAATTAATTTTAAACATAGATGATAAACTACCTTGGTGTAAAGTTATAAATTACAAACTAAGTTACAAGAAATAGCTTGTTCTGCATTAAGTCATAAACACCTGCGTACCCATATTTACGGTATCAGGTCTTTTAAGACGAACTTCATTTCCGTTTATGATAATCGTCTTAATGCATTTCTGTTTAAGCTGCAAGCTCCAAACCGATTCGAAGTTTATCGTGTCCCCTATTTTAAATTCTTGTGGATGGATTGTAGTGCCGAAATGACCCTTGTCAAATTCAGCAACCATCAGTCCTTTGTTTTGTAATAGGGTTGTTGTATTTTGGATGTATTCCGGCACAAATAAATAATCTGTTCGTTCTATATCTTTTAACATAAGCTTTATTGTTTTATCGGAGTTGTTAGGTTTAATTTCTAATCTGGTATAAGGATCCATTGAGTATACCGGAAATATTTCATCTGCCATTATCTCGTGGAATGAATTGTATAGCTTTCCTGTGTGGTCTGAAAGATTTAGCTTGGCAAATGCGTCTTGATTAGTTACGATTTCATAGATGGCAGCAATATCCATTCCCTGCAATTTTAAATATAATGGGTGATCCATATCGAATATCTTTATAAAGTATCCTGAACCTATTACAGAAAACCTTGTCTTATTCATTTTCATTTGCCGGTTCTCCTTCCCAGTAACCATATTTGCCGAGATCAATGCGAGTACTGTCAACACTAACAATACCTTCCACAATATTTACACTTACTACAAGGTCTCGCTTGTCATAAAAGTCCAAACAGGTGTAAACACAGAAGAAAGCATGAAAGGCTCTGGGCTGTTCCATTTCCTGTACTATGTATTCCGAAACACCTGTTGTATTATAGTATATAAACCTTTCCTGCACAAAACCGCTGTTATAAGGTATCTGTGTCTTATACATGGGTTTCGCATAATAAGCCAGTTCCTCACTGACGGATAGTATGTCGCATAGCTTAAGTGCTTTTCCTATCAGGGAGTTTAATGTTTCCTGACCGATCTCATCAATGTTAAATGTGATGTAGTTTTTATATTTTTTGATTGCTTTCATATGCTATATATTAAATAGGAAAGCAACCATTTGTTCTGATTTACTTCTGATATGGACACATTAAAAACCGCTTCTGGTGGGGTTTAGCCTGATAGTTGGCTTGTATTCAAGCTTGTGTCCGCACAAAGTGTTTAAACAACAAATAAGGTCTGCTGTATGTAATGACAAAACAGAATGGTAATCATCCATTCTATAACCGCCGAATAAAGTAAGCATGACCGGTAATGGCTTTTTTCTTTTTGCATTTATCTCATTTACCCAGGTATAGAACATCCTTGAACAATCAATCCATTCTTTGGTTGAGCATACGCCTCCCATGTCATCATCTTCGTGGCTGTCTGCTCCATGTGCCCATACAACACAATTTATTTCATTTCTTAAGATGGCTACTTCCAATAGGTTTAAATGATGTGCTAAGGACAGTTTGTAATCAAGGTGTTTGCCGCTTGGGTTTATATTAAAGCCTTTTGGAACGGCATTATTTAAATCCGGTACAAATTCTCTTGAGTCTTCTATGGAATTACCGAAATGCCCATCGAGATCGAGCCATGCTGTTTTTAGTCCGTACTTTCTATAGAGTTTAATAGAAGCAATTACCTGTCCTGAAAAGGTACAGAAGCCTCCCCCACTCTCCGGTCTTGCATGATGAAATCCTGCCGAAGGGCTGAATGTTATCTGATCAGGATTTTGTGAGGCAAATTCTAACGCTTTATATAAGCTTGCGTTGGTATAACATAAGCTTTTAACCAGTTCCCTGCTCCAGGGAAGGTTGTTTGAATTGCACAATGGTTTTGTACCGGTGAAAACTGCATCTAAATACTTTTCTGTGTGCGCTATTAAAAAATCTTCTTTTACAAATGGCCTGAAAGTATGATGTATCTCAAAAAAGTGCTCCGTTAATCCTAATCGTTTCAGATACCTTAATAATAGTTTTGGTTTTAAAGGCGACATAGAAAATGATTTTTCTATGTTGTTTTCCATCACTTGTCTGTGATTGTAAAATGTTTTGATAGTTGGTTTGTACATAGCTTAAACGGGTTGGTTTAAGCGGAGGTAGCAGATTCCGGCGACTTTGGGAAGTTTTAAATGCTAAAATTTAGACGAATAGCAACCTTAGACAAATTTGTCTAAGGTTATTCTTGCTACACTTTCATCTATATGAAAATAATATTCTGACTCTATTGCTAATTAATTTTTAGGGTTACATTTACCTGAACTGTGCCCGTTTAAATACATATAGGAACGAGCTGGATGAGTATACCACTCATATTGGGCTTCACTCCAATTTGTATTTCCTTTATGAATTTGCATCAATCGTGTCAAAGTATGGTTTTTTGTAGAACCTTCGGCACCTAAACAATTTACGGTCCAACCACTATCAGGAGAGGCTATAGTAGGGTCTCCTATCATATCAATTTTTTCAACAGAAACTTTTATGTTGGTAGAATATACTAAGCCAACAACATCTTTGTAATTAAAATTTAGATTTTCTTCTAATTGATTTGCTTTAGACTTTAATAATTCCGTTGCTTTAGCATTAACAACTACAAATGTTTTATATGGTTTAATGGCACCGTTTAAGGGAACATATTTAGGCAAGCCTTTACCTGCAATAATTATTAAATAATATCCATTCAAATTTTTTATGTTTTCGGTCGGATTATAAATTTCTATAGCTTGGTTACTAATTGAATCATTAACATATTCTGAAAGGTACAAATCTCCGCATTCAGGTTTGCTGTTAAACAATATTTTTTTTCTGGCGTTTACAATACTATCATTATTACATAACGGAACTGCATATAAGGCTCTATCCATGTTCTTGATATAATTTGGCAAACAACTAAATGGATTATTTGCTATTTCAAGGTGACTAATAGTTTTAGGAAAAACATTAAAACATTGTATAATATTATTTTGGCAATTAAAATTTCTAAGTGAACCTGTCAACTCTGGCAGGTAAGTTAAATTATTGTTGCTACAATTTAAATTTTGAAGAGAGTTTGGTAAAATAGGGAGGCTTGTTAACTGATTGTTATTGCAATCTAAATTTTTAAGTTTATTAGGCAAAGCAGGAAGGTTCATCAACCGATTTTGAAGGCAATTTAAAGTAGTCAGTGAATCCGGTAAAACAGGTAAGTTTACTAATTGATTATTACTGCAATCTAAAAAACTTAACGATTTTGGTATAGAAGGAAGACTTATCAATTGGTTTCTCATACACATTAAAACAGTAAGTGAGTCAGAAAGATCGGGAAGGCTTACCAGTTGATTATTATAACAATTAAGGGATTTAAGGGGTTTTGGTAATGGGGGAAGTTTTTTTAGTTGATTGCCGTTACAATCCATAACTCTTAATGAATTAGGCAATGAAGGAAGGCTTGCTAAATAATTACTGCCGCATTGCAAATTTTTAAGCAATTGAGGTAAAGCAGGTAAATCTGTTAGATGATTATTAGTACAGTCTAATGTTTTGAGTGCTTTTGGCAAAGCAGGAAGATCTTCTAAATTATTATTTTCACACATTAAAGTTTGTAATGAGTCAGGTAACGCGGGCAGGTTTGTTAAGTGATTGCCAAAACAAATTAAAGATACCAAAGAGCTTGGTAAAGCAGGAAGTTTTGCCAAATTATTGTTAAAGCATTTTATAAGTTTAATTGTATTGGGTAAAGCAGGAAGACCGGTTAAATGATTTTTATAACACCCTAAATTTTCAAGTAAATTAGGTAGAGTCGGAAGGCTTGTTAGTTTATTTTCATCACAAGTTAAAATTAATAAACTACCCGGTAAAGTGGGAAGGCTTAAAAGATTATTGGTTTCACAATTTAATGTTTGTAATGAGTCCGGTAAACGAGGCAAACTTGTTAACTGATTTTTATAACAAGAAAAATATTTAAGTGTATTGGGTAAAGCAGGAATATTTGTTAAAGAATTGCCATCGCAGAGTAAATAAGTAAGCGATTTAAAATACTGGATACCCGTTAAATCTAAAATATGTTTTTCAGCAATTTTAAGGCTATCAATTGTTTTTGTTACAAGTTTACTGCTTACATCCAATTGATTGCCGTTCATTGCACCTGGCACAATCCTTTGTAGACAAATAACAAAGTTGGTGTCCGGAATGTTTACATACGTTTGGGAATTTCCTTTTTGGTTTATCAAAAAGAAAAAACAAAAGTAAATAGAAAAATAAATTATTCCTCTCAATGACAACTAATCCTTTTTGAGTATAACGAAAAACTATGGCCATTATTATAATTCATTTGAAAATAAACGTTCTGTGATTTTCATTTTATTATTTCTACCACTTATACATTTATAGGATATTAAATATATTTGTAATTCTTCTATAGGGTATAAACAAAAATTAATTGCTCAACGTTCGTAATGTGTAGTGGTTATTAAAAAAATGAATATGAAATTATCTGACATCAAAAAAAAGTTTTCTGTAAAGACAACCGGAGAACCTAAAAATCTTAGCTTGACCGACGAACAATACCGCAGGCTTTTACTTCTAATGAGTCTTGGGCAGCGGACACTCGTTAGATCTGATGAAGAAACCGAGATTGGCTTAGCTGATATTGAGCAGCATGTACAATCGTTTTCAGAAAAGTTTAATTCAACTGACTTGGTAAGCTATGGTATTGAAACAGATATGTATTTTGATTCTGAGTCATTATATGATAAAACTAGCGAAATTATTGACTACTATAGAGACCTTGTTTTTATAGGCGAGCTGGCAAATCGGCTTGCTGCAAGAGACATTAAAGTACAAGGGAAAACCAAAAAAGAAATAGATATTGAGGAGCTTGGAAGAATTCAAGAGCATTATTTTGAAGAGTTTGACAATAATGATGTGAAAAATTTACGGCTGATAAAACAGGATTCGTCTTTTCATTAGTTTTCTTCTATTATAACAGTTATTATACTACACTCACTTTCTTTTTATATCAATGGAAGACGTGTATCATAGTATTCTATATGTAGTTTCAATTTGCGCTTTCCAGAAAAGCCCTTTGCTCTTTAAAAATGCCTCTACTTCATCAGCACATTTTTCACCACTATTACGATGTTTTAAAAAATCAGCTCTGGAATATTGTATAAGGTCGAAGATGGTAACTATATCTCCTTTGGAAAAAACATTAAACACTCTTGCCGAAAAATCTTTTTTATCAATAGCAGTGGCAAGCAGTTTTTTTAATTCCGTTGAAAGTTTATTCTGTTTGTCAATGGAATTTTGCAGCGTCTCAAGTTTTTCTTTTGTCTCAGCAAGCTCTACCTCTATAGCTTTATAAGATAGAAGCAACTCTTCTACACTCGGCTCTATTATAGTTTCATTATCGGTCATTTGTTCAGGCTAAATAAAAACTCTTTAATTTATTTTAACCATAGCAAATCTATGTTTAGTTATTGAAGATTAAAAAATCTTGTTTTTTTATGTTGTAATACA
>JABDDQ010000063.1 GCA_013287545.1 Bacteroidota bacterium
CCAATTCTTCGCCCAAAATCTTATACGCATTTTTGCCGGTGGTCTGATTCGGGCCACCGCCTCGGTACAGATTACCTTCGCCTGGCAATGTGTTTCCAAGTTGGTTGTTATACGGTGGCATGTAAACCGTATTTGCAATTAACTCAGGTTGATGCGCAATTTTTGCAGCTAAATCAGCAGGCAGTTTAAACACTCGTATTAAACCTGCCGCATCATAGTTTAGATTTTCACGCTTATAAATAAAATTACTCTCTTTCGATACAACAGCTAAAACACCTGCTTGGCTGTACGGGCTTGTGATACCCCCGTTTTTCATTTCTTTGATAAGCTCGCGGGCATTGTTTAGCATAGTGCCGTTACCCATTAGCGTTTTAAAATAGGCTGCGTTGGCTTTGATACTTTCTTGCATGTCTATGGTTGTTTTTTGGTTATCGGTTAAACCTGTTGTAGTTGTTTTTGCAGGGCGGTGAAAAAGTCTGCGGAAAAAAGCAGCAACACCATGCCCGTAATTTTCTTCACCTTCCGCACTTTCTAAAGCATGTTGCTTTTTATTAAAGGCACGTATGGTAATAATCAGTATGATAGAAATAGCCGAGCTTATCAATACAGGTAAAGCCGCTTTATCAGCTATTTGCATAAACCTGTTTTCTTTTTTTGCTTCTAAAACTTTGCTTGCCATTTTAGTATCTTCTTGCTTTAAAATTTGTCCTTCTGTTCATGGTTCTTGCGGTTGCACCTGCTCCTGTATTCAACTGCACAAGCCCGCCCAGATTGGGTGTTATATGAGGTATAGGAGGCAGGTTTAAATGAATACCGTTTGGAAGGGTTGCGAAACGGATAGGGTTTGCCAATATGTTGGATAGTATGCCCGCAGTAGGTGCAGCCCCGATGGTAGCAACTTGTTCAGGTGTTAAGGGAGGCATAACAGGCAGGTTGGGTGTATTGCCTGCACCGCCACCGCCGCCATTATCGCCGCCGTTATAATTATCATTACTGTAATTTTCTCCGCTTTCGTCTTCGTCGTTTTCTTCTTCCTCATCACTTATATTGTCATGCGCCAACGTAGAAGTATTGTTAGGAAACGTAACATTTGAACTGTCTTTAACACTTACGGTATCATCGCTATCTGCACTATATAAGCGTGGGTTTTTAAATTGCATACGGGCAATAAATTCTTTTACATGGTCGGGCAACTCTAAGGTTTGTGCAGGTGCAGGGATTTCGTTTACGGGTGGTGCAGCCTGTGTATTATTTCCTTGTGTGGTTTGCGTATTGCTTGCCGCTTGTGTGGTCTGCGCCACTTGTTTATCGTTTGTTGTTTGCGCTGTTTGTACTGGCTGTTCGGTTTTTGTGTCCGGTGTTTTTAATTGCGCTGCTGCCTGTTCTATTTCGGGGTTTATTTTTTCCTCTATCGTTTTCACGATATTTTTAAACCCACATTTTTTAATGATACATGCCAGTACGCCTAATGCTATGATGGAAAATATTATTTTCATACTTCTGTTTCTTTTAAATGGTTATTGACTGTTTCCTAATTTCACGGGGTTACTTAATACGATTAGTTTCTCTTTATACTTTCCTAACAGGGCTTGCGAAGCAGGCAGTAGCGGTAAAAAGTCAGGTTTGGCAGTAATAAGCTCTTCTATTTTTGCAAGGGCTGCGTTGTGTAGTTTGGTATTCCAAAAGGTGTATAAATCCAAACTAAAACGGCTTTGGAAATAATACGCAAGGTTTGATACGGCAAATTTTGAAGGCAGCGTACTGATAACTGAGATTGTTTCCGCACCGTTTGAATAACCTATTAAAGACGTATCGTCTTTTAGTTTGTTTTCCATATCAGTGAGTTGTGCGGCTGTATAAGGGAATTGGTGGTTATACTCGGCTGTGCCTAAACCCAGTTTAGAAAAATCATTTATGTTGCTTACGCTTAATGCTTTTTCATTACCCAGTGCGATGCTTTCCTGTACTTCTTTTGCGGTTTGTTTATCTTCTATTTTATCCGCTTCTGTTTTTGCTTTGAATAAGCCCGTTTTACGAACAATCCCTACAATAACAATGGCAAGCCCTGCAAGCCCGATTATTTTAGCCCAAAGCAAAAAGTTTACTTTTTTGCTTGCTTGTGGTTGTGCCTGTGTTAATACTGTGTCCATTGCAATACTTCTTTCAGGTTATCCAATAAGTTGAACTTGCGGCATAGGGATGATAATTGATTGCTTAGCGCTAAGTCAATAGCACTTCGGATTTGCGAAGGGTTATAACCGTCAACCAATAAGAGGTTAGCAGAAAATTTATCGCAGTCCCTTTCCGATTTAATCCCTTCGCCTTTGTACGGGAAGTGTCCCAACTCATGCCCGAATACCCATTTAAACACATACTTTGGGAATAGTTTAAACATCGGGTCTGCGTACACAATGAAATTGTACACATCTATCTGGCACTTTCTTGGCGTTGGTTTATAAACTAATTTCAGTTTTTCGGGATACGGCGTAAAATCGCTTGGCAAATCCATTTTGATTAAAGGATATTGCACTATTTCGTTTTGTTCTATATCTCCCAAGCGCAAATCATACTCACCCGCAGGCAGGTTAAAGCGTAAGCCCTTTGTAGTATCTATATCCTTGCGCATATAGAAAGGCATCCCTTCTTCATAAAATAGAAGCACGGGGCTTTTAGTTACAAAACCTGTTTTTTGATTTACCGTTAACATGCTTGCAGGCTTTCTAAAGAGTTAATAAGTTGTTTAGCATTTTCCGTGTGCAATGGGTGATGCAGGATTTTTCGGAAGAAACCTAACAGCCCATGCCCGTAGTCGGGTGTATCAGGTATTTGCGTGCCATCGCTTTTTACATTGCCCACACCTGCACTTACTAAAGTATCTTGCGCCTTATCGTTGTTGCTTACTAATTCGGTATCCACAGGGGTATTGCCTAATGCGGTTTGTTCATCAGCCGTTAAGGGTTGGTTGGCTGATTTTTTCTTCATGGCTGTAAAAAATGAAATGACTTTTTTGATGATAGCCAAAGCCGTTTGTTTTTCTCCTGAAGCAGAGCCACTTGTATTTCCCGTATTTAAAGCGGACAGGTCAACCTCGCTTAAATCAAGGCTTTCCAGATGTTGAGAAGCTAAGCCTACCGATTTTGTCAAGGGTGCTTTTTTCATTATAGCCACTTGAAAAAATTGCAGTACGGTATTTTCTAAATGGTCAATCTTACTGCCAGGGATATTTACATGCTGTTTTTTTAAATACTGCTCCATGCCGCCGATAAAGGGTAGCATAGGCGCAAAGGCAGCAACCTTGCCGGGCATAGTGGCTACATCCACCAAAACTTCAAACGGGTGCTTGGCTTCGCCAAGTAATTTTTTTATTCCTTTTCCGTGTGCCATGATTAATTGATTTTTATTTAAAGCCTCCCTCCAGTTGAGAGAGGCTTGTATGTAGATGTTCGGGGGAGGTTTACTCGGTGATTACGCCGATTTCACAAACCAATGTGATATAGAAGCTTGAGTTTACAATAGGGGCTTCAGCCGTAGGTGTAACAATCATCGGTACTAAAGTTTTTTCAGGGTTGATGTAGATTTTCAACTTGCGGAAAATGCGTATCGTGTTATCCGTTAATACATCCTCTTTGTACTCTTGCGGGTTGATGCTGTCGTAGCTTGTATTCGTAAAAGGCGAACCTTTAAATACGTTCAACACTTTATCGAATTGGTTGATACGAGCCGTATCGGAAATAATCATTTTTGGTTCCAAGATGTCAAACTTCATATTTGACATAGCACGTAATAAATTTGGGTAAGGGTTGCCGTTAGCCATTCCTATGCTAATGGTTTCTACGATGGTAGCCGCTGCATTGGTGAACGTGAATATTTTAGTCTTACCGTCTGCCGAGATTTGAACAGGCTCTGTGATTACGCTACCGTCTTGTGGCAAGAAAGCAGAAAATACACGGGTGTAGTTACTGGCATCTTCTTGTATTCCGAATGAAGGTGCAGGCAGGGCAACAGGTTGCGCACTGGCATTGGTTAAAAATGCAGCCCCTTTAGTTAATGTGCGTGTAATTAATAATGAAATATTTGCACGGCGTATATATTTTTTTTGCGCGGCATGTTGTTTAACTGCACCAGCATGATTGCCGACGAGGCTCTCTAAATCGTCTGCGCTTTCTAAAGCGTGAAGTTCAGGCGATGAAAGACTGTTCAATACTTTTTCAGCATCAGGGCTACCCGCAGGCAGGTTCCTTAAAAGGGTGATGGCGTTTGAAAGGCTATTAGTGTCCATGTTTTTATTTTTTTAAACTGTTTTTTTTAATACGTTTTTTGTTTTCTCTTTTTTTGTGTGATTAGCTCATCGCTTGTTCTAAGCTGTGTAAGGGTTTTTTGCCCATAACCACAATGACGGTTACGAGTATGCCGCCGACTACTACGACGCTTAGCATCCCTAACCATTTTTTGAACTTGGCGGCTTTACCCTCTTTGCCGTCATTTTCTTTTTTTGTTTTATCGAGGGCTTCTTCTTTTGTGTCTGCCATGATTTTATTTTTTAATTGTTTATGTACTTACGGGTACAAAGGTTCGGAGATGCGCATGGGGCGCAGGATTGAAGGGATATGAAAACGGGGAAGTAGAAATAAAACCTTGCAAGTGGCAATAAAATGCCATGAAAAGCAGCGCGATTTTGTATGCGTGTTGCGCTACGGTATGTTTATTTGATTGTACTTTTAGAAAAAAAGCAAATGGATATACACACTCTTTATGTAATTAATTCTATTGGTCTGTTATTGGATGTTTCAGGCTTTGTAATGCTGTACAATAGCGGTAGCCCCTCTTTGAGAGAGGATGACAGCAACAGTAAGTTTTTTCGTTTGGAGGGATTGCCTAAAAAGAAAACACCCGAACTGGTGAAGGCTAAGAGAGGAGTTTATTTTATTATATACGGTTTTTCAATACAGTTTATCTGCTCGCTTTATCAGGCATTTTTCTGATGGTCTGCATCGCTTGTATATTAAGGGTGTCCGAGGTGGTCGAAAATTATTTGAGCCTGCAAGGGTGTATATGTTATTGCCACCAACTTACCGACTTTCGGACGAAAAAGTTTTAGCCATGAAAAAAATACATTCTTTGAAACCTTATATAAGTTTGCTAACGTAAGGGTGGTGTATGCAATGCCTGTGGGGCTTCCGAGGTTTTTAAACATTATTTCAACCTGTAAAATGGTATATATTTTTCCGGTCAGCTTGCCGACATCAGGGCAGAAATAATTTAGCCATGAATTAAACACCTTTCTTGAAACGCCATATAAGCCTGCTAATTCAAGGATTGTATAAGGTTTGATTTTAACTTGCTCCATTTATTTATTGTGAAATAATACGGTGGTAGTGATAAAATTCTTTGCTGCGTTCATCACCGTAAATTTTTGTAGACCTGTCAAACGTAGTCCCCTTCGTTTTTTTACATACATCCAAATACGCATTTAATACTTCGGGTTTTCCTTTATACATCCTTTTTACAGCTTCTATATCATCGCCTGTTTGAAAGATTACCCAAAAAGTAGTATCACTAAAAAGTTCTTTAGGAACTGCGAGCATGGAAAGAAAAATAAACACGACAATATTTTTCGTATGCCATGTTCGCCCTGTCTGCTCAAGAAGCCTGCCGTCTTGGTCTTGATGCCTGCGGATGTAGTGCGTAGCCTCTTCAAAAATGATATTGCTATACGAGCGCGGTTGGCTGGCTTCCGTAGATATTTTTTCTAAAAAATCTTCTTTGTTGGTGCAGGGCAAAAATTCGTTTTTAAAGCCTTTGTATTCCTCGTTTTTGTCGTAGATGTAATTTTTACGGAAGCCCCACAGGTTCAAGATTTCATTTTCAACAAAATTTGTTTTGCCTGCGCCTTTCTTTGCGATTATTGTATATACTTTTCCGTCCATTGATAAGAACAACTATTTTTTTTCTTCTTCATCAGGTATCTTGCCCAGCTCGTACGAAATTTTACGGCTGTATGTATAAAGGATAAGCATACCGCTTAACCACAGGGGAGGGATTTTACTAAATATGATAGGGGCTACTTGGTCGGCAATCGGCTCAAAATCTTCTTTCTCGTCTTCGTCAAGTTTTAGGTTAGCTAATTTTAGCTTCTTTGCTTTTTTATTAAATACGCTTAATACGCCTTTCAATACTAAGGGAAAAAGCATATCAAATATTTTCAGCAAAAACAATCCGTTAAAAAGGTCTGTGTCGTATTTGGGTTCTTCTTCCACTTCTTCGGTTTCTGTTTCTATGGGTTCAGGTTCGGGCTTAGGCGGTGGCGGCGGTTGGTTTGGCGGCGGCTCCTGTCCTTGCTCATATTTTACCCTTTCTGCTTCGGCTTCATTTTTAAATTGATTGTGCTTTTGTGTATGTTCATCATTCACAAGCGTTGCTTCTTCTATGTTATCCGTTTTCCGTTTATTATATGGGCCTCTACTTGCACCGGGTTGTGTGCCTCTTTTTTTTCCCGCAGGGAGTTGTAAAATAATACGGGGTATTTCTTGTTTGGGTGGTTCTTCCTGTGGTGTTTCTTCTTTCGGCGGGTTTTCAGGGGTTGCAGCCTTTACAGTTTCTTCGGTACTTTGCTCATTCGGATTTTGTTCGTCGTTTTCCATGTTTAAAAATCCGTTCTAAAGTTTTGTTCGTCTTCCTGCCCTTCTGTATTGATGTACTTAATACAGTTGTTCAAATGCTTTTTTATCAGCTTGCCAGTTTCTTTTTCTGTTTCTTCCGTATATTGAAATTGTAAGTTTGCAGAAAGCAAGTGTTTGAAGTTTTTTATTTGGCTAACAAATAATTCAATAAAGCCGTGTTCGTAGCTTGGGTTCTCGCTTAGCTTAATTACATTGGGTGCTTCGGAAGACTTATATGTATCACTATCCCTGTCTTTACCAAGACCGACAATTTTCATTTCATCCGTTACCTTATCGGCAATAATGGTACACTTGATAATTTTTTTAAAATTCAAAGCGTTTTTTAGTTCGGGCTTTATAATAAAAACGATAATGCTTCTAACTTTTTCCCTGTTATCTTCTATGGTTGCTTTCGTGGTGGGGTTCATTTGGCTTAGTGTTTAGTGGGGTTATGATATTCTTTTACAAGTGCATCGCAACACTCTATAAATTGCTTGTCGCTTGTTTCGTTATCTACTACGACAATTACCTGATTGTCTTTAACGAACAATGCGCCCATCGGGCGTAAATCTTCTTTAAATGCTTTTTGTTCGCAGCTATCAAAGAAGCGGCTTAGTCTTTCAAAATTTACTTTTAGTGCGCTCATGGTTTTATGGTTGTGTGTTGGATTTTATAAAAGTGAAGTCGAGTTTAGAAATGCCACCGAACATAGGGATAGCATAACGTCTGCCCGATACAATAGGTAAATCGGTAACAAAATGAGATACGTTTAATAAAGTGTAATACTCACCGTCATGTATATATACAATGCCGTAGTTATGCCCTTTAGGATGTATGTTATTGAATAGCCTGAATATTTCTAAAAAGTTTTTCATGTTATCGGGTTTTACTTTTTAGTATAATGTTCTTATTAGCAGGCGTGAACAACCTGTTATGTATGACTTTCCAAGAAATGAGAAACAAGGCTCTTAACTGGGCTTTTACGGATTGCTGTTTCATCCATGCTAATAAATCATCCGTATTATAAAATACTTTGTCTTCATATTCTAACCTGAACCCGTTTGCTGTGTTTTTATCAAAGTCATTTAGCTGCTCTACGGAAATATTTTTGTCGGCAATAAACTGTTTTAGCTTTCGGATGGCGTTATTTTGTTCGCCTGCATCCCCTTGTTTAGCCAGTCTTAACAGGTGTAAGCCGTGCGTTAACTCTTTTTCTTGTGCGGTTGTTATCATTGAAATTTGAATGCGGATAATTCGGTTACAAAATTCCGCGATTGAAATTTCAAGTACAATAGGTGCGCTACGTTTCAGTCGCAAACTGCGACTGAAAATGAATTTGAAAATTCAAAACAGAGATTGAAATTTCATTCACACGAATGAAACGGATTGAAATTTCAAAACAGGTTTTCAAAAATTCAATACCTTTATATATTATAATAATAACATCATGGAAGCGACCAAAGAAACCATACACCAATTAAAGAAGCTCATAAAAGACAGGCGTGTTGTTTTTTCGCATTTGTCTTGGCAGCGTTTTTTGCTTGTCCTGTTTTTAATTATCGGCTTGGTGTTTTTTATTTCTGGCACGATTTTTATTTTCATTTCTATTGTTCAAAGCATGTATGTAGAGGAATTGACTAATCAGATAGCAGACGAAACAAATCTTGAGCGGTATAAGGATGTTATAAGGCATATTTGTACGGAGGTCATACAACCTAAAGAAATGTGGTCGGCATGTAAATCTTTGTTTTTGGGTATTTCCTTTCTTTCATTGTCGCGTTACTGTCAAAAGGTACTGAACCGTAACAAATACATTCTAACTTTAGAAGAAGAAATTAAGAAACTGCGTGTGTAAATTTCATTTTTTGGGATTGAAAATTTCATTCGGGCGAATGAAAACGGATTGAAATTTCAAAACAGCACATTGAAATTTTCAATCGGGCAAAACATGGTTTTTTATTCCGCTTGTCGGGAGTGAAATAGCCGAATTTCATTTAATTTTCAATAAATGCCTGATTTTATGGGCTTTTACGGCATTGAAATTTCAATAAAAGGACAAAAAAAATTTCATATTTCAATCAAAGTGGAATGAAAAACGGATTAAAATTTCATTTTTATTGTGATTGAAATTTCATTCGGCAGTATTGAAAATTTCAATCAGTTAAAAAATTTCATTCAAAAGCAGATTGAAATTTCAAAAGACATTTCAATAATTCAATGCAGATAGTACCCGTATTTTTTTCTAAAAACTTTAGCCAGCCCCCTACGTTTTAGCTACCTACACTACCTACAAACCTACAATTAGATGTAATTTATTATAAGTCATGCCATTATGTGTAGGTAGCAGGCATCTGTAATTTGATTTTGTAGGTACTGTTTTTACAGCTTTAAAATAATACCTACAAAACAGGGGTATATACCTACAAGTACCTACAAAAATTACCCTTGTACCTACACTTTTAAAAACATAAGTAAGTGATATTTAATATAGTATCTTTCTGTTGTAGGTTTGTAGGTAGTGTAGGTATATAAAACTTGGTTTTCTTGTAGCCAGTAAATAAAAAATAATTTCAAAACAGGAAGAAAAAGGGTATAAAAAAACCTGCTCGAAGCAGGCTTTAAAATTTTCCGATTAAGAAACCATTATTATATAGCATAAGTAAGCAAAGGAAATATCGAATTTTAGACCCTTTAATCTAACTGTTTAAACTTGTATTACCTAAATAAGCAACTTTACTTACCGGTTCTACAACTAATCCTTAAATTCACTTTGTTTGAAGGGAAGGAAATAGACTAATTTCCTTTTTACGTATTTGGTTTATTATTTCACTTCAACCCTTTTATTTTCTGAAACTTCAACACCGTTCTCTTTTAATAAATCTTTAAGTTCTTTATTTTCGTTTTTCAGCAATTCAATTTGTTCATGGAGAGAAGGTTTATTTTCGAGGATATTTTCTTTAATATGAGTACTAAAAGCTTTTATTAAATCATTACTATCAATTTTGTCAATTTTATGCAACAATTGAGCAAGATGTTCTTTTTTAAGAGTAAGTTTTTCTACAGAAATTGCATATAGAAACTCTATTAAACCTTCACCTTGGGGTGTTTTGTGATGGTCTATGATTTTTTCCAAAATCCCTTTCATATCATTACTCAAGCTGTCATCAATGTGGTATGACAATTCACTACTATATGCTGAACGCAAGATAGATGCCTGTATTATTCCATCATTAAACCTATTGAAGTTACCTGGGTCAATTATATTTCTAACA
>JABDDQ010000064.1 GCA_013287545.1 Bacteroidota bacterium
ATTTTCATAGAATATTATAAAATGCTTGCCAGCATTTTTACCTCTTTTCGTAGCTTTTAAAATATCTCCTCTATTTGCCATGCTTAAATATACTCCTTTTTTCGTAGACATTTCGTAGGCGTTTTTGTGCGGAAGGATACGCAGGAGTGCAGAAAAAGGCGGTTTTTTGGGTCTATAAACGAAAAAAGCCCTTAATAATCAATATTAAAGGCTTTTTCTTACTTTTTTTGCGGTCCGGACGGGACTCGAACCCGCGACCTCCGCCGTGACAGGGCGGCATTCTAACCAGCTGAACTACCGGACCAACCTATTAAGGAGGCGCAAATGTACAAAAATTTCTTTTCCCAACAAATTTAACCCCTACTTTATTTATTTTTAGGCTTTATTTGTAGTTCTATTTTTGGCACAAAGCGTTAACATATCTAAAAAATCAAGCTCCTTAAAACGCCTTGTTTTATGGTTAAACTATTTTGCAGTAATAGCCCTACTGTTATCGTTTACAGCTAAATATATTAGCCCACAAACGTTTTGGCCTTTGGCCTTTTTTGGTATATCATATCCTATTTTATTGCTGCTAAACATCTTATTTATTGTTTTATGGAGCATTCAGATGCGTTGGTGGGCGTTATTATCGGGGTTTGCCATTATTGCCACGCTACCTAATTTGCTAAGTATTGTACATGTAAACCTGGGTAAAAAATCAAGCAGTAATAACGATATTAAGGTGATGGATTTTAACTGCATGTTGTTCGATTTGTACAATTGGTCGCATAACAAGCAATCGCGCAAAATAATTTTTGAAATGCTGCAAAGCGAATCGCCTGATATACTTTGCTTGCAAGAGTTTTATACATCCGAGCAACCTAAAGATTTTCATAATGCGGATACATTGGTTTCTTTTTTAAGAACCAAAAATATTCATGCTGAATATACTACTACCCTACGTGAGTTTGACCATTGGGGCATTGCCACACTTACCAAATATCCCATGGTGCGCAAAGGCAAAATTGTTTTCGATACAAAATCAAACAACATTTGCATTTATACCGATGTAATTATAAATAAAGACACTGTGCGCATTTATAACACACATTTAGCCTCTATTAGTTTCGGAAAAAAAGAGTACAAATTTATTGATGGGTTGAATAATAGCGAGTATAACGATTCTAACTTGGTTGAATCTAAAAACATAATTAAGCGATTAAAAAATGGCTTTTTAAAACGTGCTGAAGAAGCCGGAATGGTTGCCGCACATATGAAAACCTGTCGTTATAAAATAATTTTATGTGGCGACTTTAATGATACACCTTCGTCTTTTTCCTATCATTTACTTAGTGAAAATTTAAAAGACGCTTTTAAAGAAGCTGGCAACGGTATTGGCAAAAGCTATAACGGCAACTTGCCCCTTTTACGAATAGATTATATTTTGCATAGCTCCGATTTTGAATGTAACGACTACAAACGTATGGCCGAAAGTTTAACAGATCATTATCCCATTTGTTGTTATTTACATTTGAAGAATAAATAAATTTATACCCTGATGTTTTCTGATAAACTAAACAACTTAAACCCCGAAGATTATTACATAAGTGATGAGGGTTTTGTTGTGTTCACCGAAAAATATCATTTAAAACGTGGCTATTGTTGCAAAAGCGGCTGTCGTCATTGCCCTTATGGGTACAACAAAAAAACAGGCTTATTTGATAAAAAAGAACCTAAATAATATGACAACACAAGAATTTCAAAAAACAGTTTTAGCCGGTATTCCTGTAGAGTTGCCTGCACCAAAAGAGTTTGATAAAACATTAAACCACGCCCCTAAGCGAAAAGATATTTTAAACGAGGCTGAAAAAAAATTAGCGCTAAGAAATGCGCTACGTTATTTCGATAAAAAACACCATGCAGTTTTAGCCAAAGAGTTTGCTGAAGAGTTAAAAATTTACGGACGAATTTATATGTATCGTTTTCGTCCTGATTATAAAATTTATGCGCGCCCAATAAATGATTATCCACATCAATCTAAACAAGCTGCAGCTATTATGCACATGCTCAGCAACAATTTAGATTATGCTGTCGCACAACATCCGCACGAATTAATTACGTATGGCGGTAATGGTGCTGTGTTTCAAAACTGGGCACAGTATTTATTAACCATGCAATATTTAGCCACCATTACCGACGAGCAAACGCTTACTCTGTATAGTGGACATCCAATGGGCATTTTTCCATCACATAAAGATGCGCCGCGTGTTGTAATTACAAACGGTATGATGATACCAAATTACAGTAAGCCCGATGATTGGGAAAAATTCAATGCGCTTGGTGTAACTCAATACGGACAAATGACGGCGGGGTCATTCATGTATATTGGTCCGCAAGGCATTGTGCATGGTACAACTATTACGGTGATGAATGCCGCTCGCAAAATTTCTAAAAACGAAGAAGACCGTAAAGGAAAACTTTTTGTTACCTGTGGTCTTGGCGGTATGAGTGGCGCGCAACCTAAAGCAGCAAAAATTGCAGGCTTAGTTTCTGTTACGGCAGAGATAAACCCAAAGGCTGCCAAAACAAGACACATCCAAGGCTGGGTTGATGAACTACACGAAAATTTAGATGAGCTAATTACACGCATTAAAAAAGCGGTAGCAGCTAAAGAAGCTGTATCACTTGCCTACCAAGGTAATGTGGTTGATTTGTGGGAACGTTTGGTAAAAGAAAATATTAAAGTTGATATTGGGTCTGACCAAACATCGCTGCACAACCCTTGGGCAGGAGGTTATTATCCTGCTGGTTTTTCATTAGAAGAATCGAATAAAATGATGGCAGAAAATCCAGCTCAGTTTAAAAAAGAAGTTCAAAAAACTTTAGTGCGTCATGCAAATGCAGTAAACACATTAGCAGCTAAAGACATGTATTTTTTTGATTATGGTAATGCCTTTTTATTAGAAGCATCGCGTGCGGGAGCGGATATTGTAAATGCAGACGGCACTTTTAAATACAAATCTTATGTACAGGATATTTTAGGCCCAATGTGTTTCGATTATGGTTTTGGTCCGTTTAGATGGGTTTGTACCAGTGCCGATGCAAACGATTTGAAAAAGACAGATGAAATTGCTTTGCAAGTTTTGCAAGACATGTACAAAACTGCACCCGATGAAATTAAACAACAACTAAGCGATAACATCGCCTGGATAAAAGATGCCATGCAAAATAACTTGGTAGTAGGTTCGCAAGCACGCATTTTATATGCAGATAGCGAAGCTCGTATACGCATTGCAGAAGCAATGAACAAAGCCATTGCAGAAAATAAAATTTCAGCATCCGTTGTTTTAGGACGTGATCATCATGATGTAAGTGGTACCGATTCTCCTTATCGCGAAACAAGCAATATTTATGATGGCTCACAATTTACAGCCGATATGGCCGTACAAAACTTTGTAGGCGATGCCTTTAGAGGTGCCACCTGGATTAGTTTACACAATGGTGGAGGTGTTGGTTGGGGCGAGGTTATGAATGGTGGTTTTGGTTTGGTGCTTGATGGAAGTGCAGATGCCGACCGCCGTTTAAAACAAATGTTGTTTTGGGATGTAAATAATGGCATTGCACGCCGTAGTTGGGCACGTAACAAGGAAGCTTTATTTGCTATTAAACGCGAAATGAATAGAACGCCTAATTTAAAAGTTACCATACCAAACTTGGTAGATGATAATTTGTTGGAAGGATTGATTTAAAAATGAAGCCAAATAAGGAGCTTATAAAAAACACCAATTTTTCTGTTGATAAAACAGACAGAGAAGAATTTGAAAACTGCGAGTTTATTAATTGTATTTTTACCAGTTTAAAAAATTTAGAGTTTACTGAATGTGTTTTTAAAAACTGTAACCTAAGCAACGCCGATTTTAAAAGCTGCAAATTGCAAGATGTTACTTTTAGCGACTGTAAATTGTTGGGTGTCAATTTTTCGCAAACTAAAGATTTTGGTTTTTGCGTTTTGTTTGATAGTTGTTTAATGGATTATGCTTCGTTCGATAGAAAACGTATGAATAAAAGCATATTTAAAAACTGTAAAATGCACGGAGTAAATTTTACGCAAGCCGACTTATCAAAAGCGGCACTTATAAATTGCGATTTATATGAAGCTTTGTTTGCCAACACTAACCTATCTGGTATGGATTTCACTACATCAAAAAACTTTTTAGTAGACCCTGAGCTAAACAATATTAAAAAAGCAAAGTTTTTGTCGCAAGACTTACATGCACTTTTATACCGACACGATATTGTGATTTTGTAAGTTTATTTTACTTTACAGTAAACATAATAGGTAAACAGTTTTTTCTTTTCGTTTTCTGTTTTCACCTCAACAAAATAAGTAGGAGTTGTTTTGTTTATTACTATATCGTAGTTTTCTAATTTGGTACGGGTTTTCATAAAAATAGAGTTTCTAATTCTTATCGCCTTGGTTTTAAAATCGAAACTCCACACACCACTAACTTCTTCATTTTGTTCTTTGCGAAAAGAAGTAAAGGTGTTGTTGTACGCAAAATTATAGGTTACATACCGTGCATCGGTAGTTGAAACCACTTGTGTATCTCCGGTTGTAGTAACCACTTTACAAAGCACCCAGTTGCCGTTGTATTGCGTGGCTTGTGCTTGTATCAAATTAAAAGATAAAACACATACTAAAATAATAATGGCTTTTTTCATATTGTTGTTTGTTTAATTTATATAATGTCTTTTACTAAAATATCTCCTTTATTATCCTTTATCACCTGATCAAAATCATTCATTACTTTATGTATGTTATCTAATTCTGTGGCAGAATGTATAGGCAACTCGTTTACTCCCTTAGTGTCTAATTTATCTAAAATATATTCTACCGTTAAACTACCATCAGAAACACCGGGTTGATAAGCCACCTCTTTTTCTTTATCAGTTTTTACCTCCATAAATATTTTGGTTTCGGTAAAATCAAAAATAATTAAACGTGCCAAACGCACCGGCATATCAAGTTTTTCGGCTATTTGGTTAGATGTAAGCGGGGGCTTTCCATCAATAAAATTTCTTACCACTAAATTTGCAATCAATAAAGAAATTACTCTTCTGTAGCGTGTGCTAATGTTTATTATATCTGTTTCTAATTCGTAATGATCTACGTTTTGGTTGGCAAATGAAAGTTCGGCACAAAACAAAACAATAAACCAACTGTATTGTATCCATATTAAAAATAAAGGCAGAGCAGCAAAACTTCCGTAAACAGCATCGTACTTTGCCACGCCAATTTGAAATTTAATATAAGCCCACTGCAATAAATCAAATGCAATAGCAGCTACAATGCCTGCCCACATAGCCGATTTAAATTTTACACGTGTGTTTGGCAGCACTACGTATATAAAAGTAAACATCCCTGACAGCAATAAAAGGGATGTAATTTTTAAAACAACCTTAAATATAAAACTAAGGTGGCCAAGCCATGCTAATTCTTCTATATTCGTAACCTCGGTACTTAAAAAAATACTTACTCCGCTCGATGCAAAAAGTAAAATAGGCGCAAACAAGGTAATAGCAATGTAATCGGTTATGCGCCTAATAAAGGTTCTACCTTTTTTTATTTCCCATATTTCATTAAACGAATTTTCTATACTGCTTAACAAACTTAATACCGTATATATCAACAAAACAATGCCCACACCTGCAATAATGCCGCCTTGTGTAGTTTGCAATAATTTATCGGCATACTGAAAAGCCTGTGTGAGCACATCGGCATGCTGCGAAAAATCATGTAATAAATAGGCTTCTAATCTTTGTTGTAAATTAAATCCTTTTGAAATTGCAAATAGTATAGCCAAAAACGGAACAATAGAAAACAGCATATAATAAGTAAGTGCCGATGCTTTTACCAAGCATTTTTTTTCGTTAAACCCTTTAACAGCCAGTGTAATTATGCGTAATTGTTTTATTAAAACACCTTGTCTTTTATCAAGCTTATTAAGGCGTATACGCCACATTTTGTCGCCTATAAAATTTACAATTTTTTGTATGCCCGAAAATAATTTAAACATAATGTGTCAAATTTAACATCATTTTCGTAATAAATCTTTCCGTCATTCATTTAGGTATATTAAAAGAAAATATTTCTTTATCAAAAAATGAAGAAGAAATTTTTATCTCCCTCTTTCCATATTCTGCCGTAACTTTGGGCAGAATGCTTCTATATAAATTTATACAAAAAAGAGCCTGGTACTTAGTAAGTATCATTTACACCATTGTTGTTTTATGTTACAGCAGCACACCTGTTTTTTGGGACATGTATGCGCAAGTAAAAACCGCACATTATTTTTTAGACACACATTTTAATGATTTATTTCCTAATGAAAATGGGTTTATCGATAATGGCTACTTCCCTATTTACACGTTATACTTAGCCGTACTATTTAAATTTTTAGGGTTTAAATTATGGGTGGCACATGCATCTGTTATTCCTTTTCTAATTGGACTTTTATATCAGTTACAACTTTTTTGCAAGCGATTTTTATCTCCCGAAAAAACATTATTTGTTTTATTGCTAACACTCATACACCCTGCTATTGAGGCGCAAAGCATTTATTTTAGCGGCGAAATTTGTTTTGTGTTTTTAAGTGTATATATGCTAAATGCCATACAAGATGTGCGAGCGTCTCGCATAGCATTGTCATCAACATTATTGTGTCTGCTTAATTTCAGAGCATTGCCCTTTGTAGTTTTAGTGTGGGTTTATTTTACGTTTATAAAAAAACAAAAAAGTGCCTGGTATTTGTGTCATTAATTACACTATAGTATGGATTGGTTAAAAAGGGGGCACTTGGATATATAGAATATAAATCAGAATCGTCTATGCCTTTGTTTTTTTCAGCGTAAAATAAAATATAGTCGCGTGCATTAAGTGTATCATCTGCTTCACCAGCTATGTATGGATAAAGCTCTTTTCCTTTTTGAAAAAGCTGAATGTGGTGTGGATCAATAGTTCCTATGGGCACACCGGCAGCAGCTAACGAAGCTGAATCTAATTTGTATAAGCCATCAACGGCAACTTTTATTTTAAAATATTTTTGCCCTGGGGTAATCCAACCATTATTAAAATTAGCTGTTTGCGAAAAAACACCAAATACCATCAGTACAAACAAAACGGTATATGTAATGCGTATACGCGTCATTTTAATTTTATGCTTTTGGTTTAGGAAGGTGTAGGTTAGCTATATCTATTTTTAGCGAGAAAATATTACTGTATAAACCAATGCCGTTGTCGCCGCCACCAAAGTAAGTAAGCGCATAATCCAAATAAAAAATTTTGTACCTAAGTCCAACTCCAACACTCGGAGATACGATGGTTTGTGTTTTGCCCGAAACATCAGTAGCTTTTTGTATGTTGTTTACACCGGCGCGTAAATAAATCATACCCAGGTAACCAACCTCTAAACCCATAACAGGGTCGGTACTAAAAGCTCTTGTTGCAATTAATACATTACGTTGCCCATCAAAAGTGGTGGTTAAATTTATTTCAGGCGTAATGGTTAATTTATTTTTTAATACGGTAAAAGTGCGCGATGCGCCTAAAATTAATCGGGGTAGCGTTACCTCTAATGAGTTTGAAGGGATAGAGTTACCTGTAGCCGCAAACACTTGTTGTTGTGAGCTAGTTAAATTGTAAGTATAAGCGTTAAAAGTGCCCGTAATATCGCGCCCTACGGCGGCAAAATTCCATTTTTTGTAAGAGTATGATGCACCCACATCAAAACCAAAACCCCAAGAACCACCAAAAGGACCTAATTTATTGCGAACAATTTTTGCCGTAGCGCCAATATTAACTCCCTTTAGTTTCGGAATTTTACGGGCGTATGAAAGTAGAGCAGCAAAGTTGGTTACCGCAAAACTGCTTATTTGATTATAGTTTACATTTCCGTTGGCATCTACCAGGTTTAATGTATTGGGGATGTTATCAGTACCAAAACGAATAACACTTACAGAGGCTACACTATTGCTATCAATTCGGGTTGAAAAAGCACCGTAATCGTATTTAGAAATACCGGCATAATATTCGGCATGCATTAAAGCCAACTGAAATTTCGGTTTAATTTTTAGCAAGTTTGCCGGGTTAAAATATCCTGCTGTTACATCGTTTGTAGTTACAATGCTTGCCCCGCCCATAGCCAGCGAACGCGCACTAACACCAATGGCTAAAAACTCGTTGCTATATTTGGCAACTTGTGCCAACGCAACGCTACTACAAAGCAATAAACCAATTAAAAGATTTTTTCTCAAAAAAAACATTCGGGTAAATTTAATAAAATTTAACTAACAACGCACAAATAGAGCTTTTAGTATGGAGTTTGTTTTTTCTCATAAAGGCGAATGTAAATGACTCCCTTTACAAACTCCTTTACCAATGTATAATTTCGCTCTAAATAGGTTTTACGTTGTGGGTTATAATTGTTGCAAATATTGCTATCGGCAATATATAAGTTGGTGTTCATTTCGGTATCGCTTAATAAGTTATATTCT
>JABDDQ010000065.1 GCA_013287545.1 Bacteroidota bacterium
AGTACATCGGCGGTTTCTTTATTTACCCAATCTAATTTTTGCAGACTGTATTCCCATTCTTTAGGGTTTGCTAATATTATAGATTGGCTTTTTTCTTTAGAAGCTTTTGGAATCTTGAAACCAAAATGTTCAAAAAGATGCCGACCTTTCATAGCATTCAGAATATTGTAAATAGCCATTGCATAAATACGTTCTGCACCTTTTACTTTTTTCTTTTTATCGGGGTCGGGTTGTGTAAATATTTTAGTGCCGTATTTTATCGTTTCAATCAAATCCTTTTCCAAATCTTCAATAGGGCGCATATGTTGAGCTTGCCTTACTGTATATATTTGCTTATTTGATTTCCATAAGTTAAGCCATTCATTTATGAAGGCTTCTGCTATTTCTTTATTAGCAACAACAAGATGAAAATGCGGGTTATAGGTTCTTTTTTTAAAATTAAAGTTGCATTCTAACGTTCTTATACCCATCAACTTAATTCCTTTGCCTCTTAAATTTCGTTTCCTGTATTTAGCTATAATTCTATTAAAACCTCTTATCATGCCTTCATTTACCCACATATTGTTGGGGCCGACTGGGTTAACATAACCCGAATTTGGAAATGTAGCGGTTGCCCAACCACCGGGGAGGGGGTTAGAGCCATGCGATACGCTCCAGGTATAGCAGGGCTTACAAGCTTTATTAACTAAAAGTTACGTTTTTAATAAATTATAAATTTCTACAGAATCAAGAAAAAGATTTTAATAACGTAACTTTGTCTTAATCATGAAAAAGCATTTACTTGTTACTTGTTACTTGTTATGGTAATGCTCAACAATTATTTTATCAAAATACGTATAAGGGTGGTGTAACTGCCGACGGGGTTTCTTATGCAGAGTATAGTGAATTGCAACCGGATACGATAAATTTTCAGTTGCATATTCCTGCAACATCAACCGTTAAAAAAGCTTTTTTATTTACATTAAGACATATATGGCTTCCTGGTAATCCATCTAATAATGCTCCTTTACCTATCAAGTTTAATAATAATAATTTAACCATTGATACTTCAACTATTGTAACCCAAGTAGTTTTTTGTGCAACAGGTGTCCCTACATGGTTTTGCTGTAAAGATGTTACGAGTCAGGAATGGCAGGATAGAAGTCGAGATATAAGCTTTTCCTATTGCCTGAAATTGCTTTTGTTCTTAGTTTTACTTTAATCATTTTAGCTATTTTGTATTTTGACCTTTTGAGGTACAAATTTTTGTACCTCGTTGCCTTTAAGGTACAACAAAGGTACAAATCGGTACAAAATAACCAAATAACATCGAAAAACGAACGTTAAACTAAAATAGGTAAAACCCTTTTATTATTTGGTACTTTAAGGGTTTTTATAAGTTTGATAACTATTTGTTTTGTGCTGACTACATTTCATGTGCAAAAGTAATTATTTGTTGTTTACCCAAAACAATAAAAAAAAGAGGTCAATTGACCTCCTTTCTGTTTTTTCGCTAAAAAGTATATAATTTATTTTTTTTCGTATGGAGCCATTGCAGTAGTAATATCAACATCAATTTCTTCGGCAATTTCTTTTACATAAAGCGAAGGTACTTTAATTTTATAATCGGCAGGCTTTATTTTAAATTTAGAAACAATAGTAATCTCTTTTCCTTTAATGGTTAAAGTGCCGGGCATGGTAACTTGTTGTATGGTTCCATGCATGTCCATAGTGCCTGCACAAGTTACATTATAGGTGCCATCTTTAGTGTAATCAACTTTTTCATTTATTTTTCCTTTAAAAGTGGAGTAAGGATATTTCTCTGACTCCATATAATTCTCATTAAAATGCTCCTGCATAAACGAAGATTCAAATTTAAAAGATGAGTTTTGTATCCGCATTTGAAAACTTCCCGAAGCAGCATCTAAAACAGGTTTTGCTGTGTTACTACTTGCTTCAATGTCTTTCATGGATGTTTTAGAAAAAAAATGCGTTACACAGGTTTTACCCATGTAAATTTGCGCGTTAACCATGTTGGCTGCTACAATGCCTGCTACTAATAATATTTTTTTCATCTTTATTTTTTATGTAAAAACAAAAGTATAAGATAATTCCGTATAAAAACTGATTTTTACTTAACGATGATAATTTTTTGAGTATAATTTTCCCCACCCATTTGTACTTGCAAAAAATAGGTTCCATTTACGAGGTGTTGTAAATTAATTTCTCTATTAGTAATTGTATTGGTTGTGTAAACTGTTTTTCCTAAAATGTTTTGTACCGATAGCTTTGCTTTTTCTTCATCCATATTGGTAAGCGAAATGGTAAATAACCCATTAGTAGGATTTGGAAAAACCTTTAATAATGCTTTACTAATATTAAATTCCGATATATCTAAAGGATTGCAAGCATCAGTAGGCGTAGCCCCTGCATTCATTTTAGGTGATGCACTTAGCTGCGATGCGTTGGGTAAATTTTGCAACATGCTTACGGTAGCTACAATTGTTCTTGGTTTTCTTTTAGCTGCATGCACGTTTGTTTGGTTGCAAGTGTTGTTGCCGGCTTTATCTGTTTTAAAAAAATAAAAATCGTAAGCGCCTTTGCCAAAGCTGCTGCTTTGTCCGGCTAAGGCGTATGCTCCATCGTTTGTTTGCACAAGGCAATTTGCTTCATCATCGCCGGTACCGCCAAATGTTTTCATAAAAAGTGTATCGCCATTGGCATCTATTTTTAAAACAAACGTATCGTAGTTGCCATTGCCAAAACTGTTTGTATAACCGCCTAAAACGTAACCGCCATCCGTAGTTTGTTTTATATATTGTCCATAGTCAGACCCTGCTCCGCCAAAAGTTTTTGTCCATAATGTATCTCCGTTAATGTCTGTTTTTATAATATAGGCATCTATATCAGTACTTGTACTATCTGTGCTGTACGACCCGCCAATAACATAACCACCATCAGTTGTTAACCAAATAGAGTTACCCCAATCAGCACCTTTATAACCATACGTTTTTGTAAAAATGGGGTTTGCCAATGAGTCTGTTTTTATAAGAAAAGCATCTCCGTTAATTTCTCCAAAACCGTTTGTATAGCCTGTAATTACAAACCCTTTATCTGCTGTTTGTTTTATACTGTAAGCATCGGTAACTTGGTTACCTGCGCCCAATAGTTTTTGCCAAAGCAAGTTACCCTGTGCATCAGTTTTTACTAAATAAATGCTCGCTGTATCTCCGGCAATGGTAGATTTAGTTGTGTAGCCTGCCATTATGTAACCCCCATCATTTGTTTGGGCAATTGTATTTCCAAAGTCTGAACCAAGCCCTCCGTAAGTTTTTGTCCAAAGTGTGTCACCGTTGGCATCTGTTTTTAATAAAAAAGCATCATAATATTGTATGCCAAAACTTCGGGTGTAGCCTCCTACAATATAACCTCCATCAGTAGTTTGTTGTACAGCATAAGCTTCGTCATCGTTTGGTCCACCATAAACTTTCGACCACACTATATTCGATAACGAATCTGTTTTAATAATATAAATATCGTTACGTCCTGCGCCGTAACTATTTGTATAGCCTGCTAAAATAAAACCCTTATCGTTGGTTTGTTTTAATGCAAAACAATATTCAGAAAGAGAATCGCCAAATGTTTTTTGAAATACCGTTTGTGCTTTACTAAGCTTAACTAATAATACAAAACCTAAGAGAAGATAAATATTGAATTTAATTTTCATTTATAATGCTGCCACCCACCGTTAAGTTCAACTACAAAGGTAAACTGTTTGCTAAATAATGAAAAACTTAACAATATTAAATAAGTTGTTACGAATACACGTGCAAAGAATTTCCGCTAAGTGCAGTATTATATTTTTGAAGGTTTGTTGTGGCAGGCCCACTTATTACTGCACCGCTTGTATCAAAAGTGGCACCGTGTAAAGGACATTGAAATGTATTTGAACTTGAAAAACCAAGTGTACCACCTTGATGGGTACAGGTAGCTGATACTGCAACAAAAGAACCCGATGTTGTACGAGCCACAATTACACCACTTTGTATTAAATAACCTCCGTTTGTAGCAAGTGCGCCTGTAGAAACATTAACTGTGAAATTTACGTTGGTTGGGCCAGAACCTGCATTACTTGTTTTTTTGCAACTGCCTGCGCAGGCAGCTACAAATAAAACGGCTGCACCTATGCCTACTTGTTCAATAAATTCTTTACGGGTTATGGTTTTCATAGCACTAATAAAATTAACAGAACAAATTTATCGAGTTAGTCTGAAGATAATCTGATTTTAGTGTTTTTAACACTAAACTTATTTTATGTTTAAGGTTATTGTATGAAGCCCATCTTTGTAGTTATATAAAATGGTAAAATTATATATCTCGCATATTTTTTTTACAATGGCTAACCCTAATCCTAAGGAATCTGAAGCACCATCTTTATAAAAACGTTCAAAAAATTTATCGGTGTTAGCCTTGGGTTGTACGCCTGTATTAGCTATTTTAATAAGGGCTGTAGTTACTTCTATATCAATTTTCCCCCCACTTGGTAAATTATGTTTTATGGCATTTTTTATCAGGTTATCAAAAAGTATACCGGCTAACACGGGGTCGGTTTTTATAACAACATTATCATCAATTTTTAAATTTACATCTATATCTTTTTCTTGAATAAAATCTTCAAATAAATCAAGTCGTTTGTATATTTTTTTACTGATGTTTACATCAACAGGCAAATCAATTTGGTTATTATCTAACTTAGCCAATACAATTAAGCCTTTGTTTAGGTTAACTAAATTATTTACGGCGTAGCTTGCTTCCATTAGCATTTTAGCCTGTTGCGGACTAAGCTGGGTATCCTGCAAGCACATTTCTATTTTAGAATTAATTACTGCTAATGGTGTTTGTATTTCGTGCGATGCGTTTTCGGTAAATTCTTTTAGCGATAAATAATCATGCGATATTTTTTTTGCCATTAATGTTATAGCATTGTTAAGTTGTTCAAACTCGGCTGTGTTTGCTCTCGGAAACTTCAGGGTATCGCGTTTAGAAATCGTGAAATTTTTAAGCACCTTTAATGTAAAATAAAAAGGTGCCCATATTTTTCGGTAAATAAAGGTGTTAATAAACACAATAGCCAAAACCATTAAAATAGCCGAAATCATAACGGCATTTAATATATTTTCTCCTAAGGCTTCATCATTGTCGTATAATTTTGCAATGGTTATGTTATAGTATTTGTCTCCTACAGCGCAATCAAATACAATGGCCTGAGCTTCAAAATAGCTTTCCTCTTCCTCTTCATTAGCTTCTTCTTCTTTGGTTACAGTTTTAAAAAAAGGTTTTTTGTTTGATAGGGCTGATATTTCTTTTATAATAATTTCGTCGCCAATATTGTTTTGAAGCTGTGTGGGCAGTAAACCCTTTTTTAATTTTTCTTCAACAGTTGCTTTTTCACTAAACAAGTGCTCATGTGACTCCTGCTTTATTTTATTTACAATAAAAAAATAAGTAATAACACCACCTACAAAAATTATTAAAAGCGATGCCAACGAGTTAATAATTATGTTTTTGTATAGCAGTTTCATTTGGCTATTGTTTATTCGCCAAATTTATACCCAATACCGTATACGGCATTCACATAATCTTTGGCACCGTTTTCTACTAATTTTTTTTCGTAAATTTTTTATATGAGTGTATATAATATCGCTCGATACGGCTAAATCTGCGTTATTTTTCCAAAGACTATAAGCAATAGCATCTTTGGTAATAATTTTATTGGCATTCGAAATAAAATATACCAAAAGCTCAAACTCTTTTTTAGTAAGGTTAATTTTAGTTTCCTTTACAAAAACGGCTCTGCTTTCCAGTTTTATAGCTATTTCATTATACTCCAATGTTTCTTTACCATCAAATTTTTTTCTGCGTATAATGGCATTTATTCGGGCATTTAATTCCGATAAGTGAAAAGGTTTTACAATAAAATCATCGGCACCGGTTGTAAACCCTTCTAATTTATCATCTAACGAGTTTCTGGCTGATATAATAATTAAGCCTGCTTCTAATTTCTTCTTTTTAATATATGTTATTAAATCAATGCCCGAGCCATCGGGTAAACCAATATCAATAACAATGCAATCAAATTCGGCTTCGCCCAGTTTATTTACAGCCGAGTTGTATGTATAGGCTTGTGTGCAAACAAGGCCGCTATTACTAAGGTACTGGGCGATTGATTCGCTCAAAAGCTTTTCATCTTCAACAAGTAAAACAGTTGTGTTCATAATGGCTGCCAAAGTATAAATATTTTATTTTTAATTTAAGTTTAAATTTTTCAAAACTTCAGAATTGCTCCAGCAATACACAGTAAATTTGCGGCCAATAAACAAACAAATGCTACTTTACGGCACTTATTTGTTTAGATTTATTCTAAATATTTGCAAATAATAAATTGAACAACAATGAACAAAAAAATTACTCTACCCATTATTAGCGGCGCAGCCATTTTGGTTTTATCAGCCTCTACAGTTATTAATAGCGCCGGCATTGCCAACTACACAGGCTCTCCGGTTGATGGCGGACCTACTACCTCAGGTCAGTGTTCGGGCTGTCATAGTGGTGGTTCAGCAACGCCCACTTTAACCATAACGTCTTCTCCCGCTTTTGGGGGTACTGGGAACAACAGAACCTACGTCGCAAGCACAACTTATACAATTACAGTTACAGGTAGTGGTTATCCAAAGTATGGTTTTAACTGTGAAATTATAAACTCTCAAGGCACAACAGCAGGTACATCAGTTGGTATGTTTGGTACTTTTGGAACAGCCGTTACAAGTAATTGTCAAATATATGCGGCTGCTTCAACAACACCTTACCCTCCTTGTGTTTCTCATAACTCAGCCAGTGCGACTCCTTTTAGTTTTAAATGGACTTCTCCTGCCAGTGGCACGGGTTATATATACGCCGATGTACTTGGTGCCAATGGTGATGGTACCGATAGAGGAGATAAAGTATCCGGTGTAGCAAGCATGACTTTAACATTGGGTTCTACTGCCGGAATTGATGCACATGCTACTAACGAAAATGAACTTAGTTTATTTCCTAACCCTGCAACCGATAATGTACGTATAACTTACACGTTAAGAGAGCGTGGAGCAGTTTCTGTTAGACTTTACAACCTAAATGGCGATTTAGTGGCCGATTTAGTAAACGAAACGCAAGATGTGGGCATACAAAGTAATTCAGCACATTTACCTACCGGCTTGGCAAAAGGCTTATATATGGTAAAACTTATGGTAAACGGGCAACAAAGCACTCAAAAATTAATGGTTTATTAAGCTATAAATCATCTATTTGGTTAAAAAAGCGTCTTATGTAAAGTAAGACGCTTTTAGTTTGTACTTTTGCAAACATTAAAAAATTTTAAAACAAACTATTTCTATTATCTTAATCTAAACGACTAAAAATAACGTAAGTATATCTGCCAGTAAAAACAACATAAAAATTCATGAAAACAAAGCAGAAAATTTTAATAATTATTGCCGGGCTCGGCTTAACACTTTCGTCGTGTTACTGGCATAACTGGGATACTATACATCCGGTTGTTGTAACACCACCATGCATGGTGGTAGATACAAGTACTGCCATTTCTTATAGTGTTGATATTAAGCCTATCGTAGCTTCTAAATGCGCTGTTAGCGGATGCCATTCGGTAGGAAACACAACCAGTCCGGTTGATTATACGGTTTATTCAGGTCCTCGTGGTTCTGGTATAGGGCCTAATTGTAGTGGCGGTTTATCAGGATCTTCAGCTTGGGCTGATATTACAGGAACTTCAGGTAATATAATGCCAAAAGCAGGTTCACCTCCACTTACACCTTGCGAAATACTTATTATTAGAAACTGGATTATTCATGGCGCACCAAATAATTAAATTTTAAAATTTATCTTTTTATAGCTTATATGAAATCAACTGTCTTTAATTTTAATCAGAATTTATTACGCATATCGCTTTTTATTTTTTGTTTCACTTTTATAAATACTATATATGCCCAAAGCCCTGCAAAAAGTACCAATATCACTACTGTTAATGGCAAAAAATACTATTTGCATAAAGTAGCCCATGCACAAAGCTTATATGGCATTTCTAAAATTTATGGTGTAGATGTAAATACAATTTTAAAAGAAAATCCTGCCGCAAGCAAAGGCATTATAGTTGGGCAAGATTTAAAAATTCCGTTTGATGGTACTGTCACTCAAACTACTACTAAACCTACCGAAGAAGTAAAAGCACCTGTAGAAGAACCTAAAAAAGAAGAGCAACCTGTTTCAACTGCTACTGTACCCACTTCTTCTTCCGGAGAACCTGATTTATTGAGCCTTGTT
>JABDDQ010000066.1 GCA_013287545.1 Bacteroidota bacterium
TCGGGCAAAGTGCTTTGCGTTTGTGAATATAGGTCGTGGTACTTGGCATACAAGCTCCCCATAATAATATCTTTGTTAACTGTACCCGCATCATACACATCTAAAATTCGTAACAAGCCATTTATCCATCTACCTTCGGTAGTCCAGTCTCTTTTAATAACCACTTTACCGTTGTTAATTATTACATCTACATCAACGGTATCAAAATTATTTTCTCTCGCATACTTTTTTGCATAATTAATGCCCTGCATAATGGGTACCACATCTCTTACACCACCATCTACATAATAAGCGGTATCTTTTTTATCGTGACTTATATAACTGTAATACGACATAAAAAGTGGTTCGTTAGCCGAAGCCCAAATCCAATTGCACATATCTTGCCACTCATCTACTTTACCATCTTTATACAAAGCTTGTTTAGGTGCGTTAGAGTTTATAATTTCTATATCACCCGTTTTCATATTGGTAACGGCAACTGCCAGGTATAAATTTTGTTTACGTAGGGTATCAAAATCTGCACGGGTAAACCACCTGGTAATTAGTTTATGCAGGTTTTTTGTTTCACCTACGGTTTTATATTTTTTAAATAGTAAGCGCCACACAGCTCGTACCGGTTTTATAGTTGTTGTAACTGTATTATTGGTTAACGATACATTAAAAGGCTTTAGGCTAAAAATGCTATCTTCAGTAACACTGGTATAAGCGGTTTCAAGGGCAGTCATTTTATTTAATAAAATAAACGGAGCCATTAAACTGCCGGTACTTGTGCCAAAAACTACCTTATACCTGCAATTATATTTTTGCATTAAAGCTTCGGCAACCCCCACACCCCAAGCTCCTCTTGCCCCTCCTCCACTCGATACCAATATGCGGGTTCGCTTCGTGTTTTTTACTGATAAATTATTCTGCCCAAATACTATGTTTGAAAACAAAATAAAAAAGACGGTTAGGTAAACTATATACTTCATTTTTTTAGTTGTTATTACATTTTGTAATAGTGTAGTTATAGCGAATATAAAATTATTCTGTTTAACAAACTGCCTGTCTTAGTTTTAGCTACTGTGAAAACAATTTAGTATATTAGTTCTAAATTTCATTGGCACACATTTTAACAAATTGCCGGCTAAAAGATGGGCAACTATAAAAAAATAATTTCGTTTATATCTATAGTTTTTACGGTAGCAATTTTGTTCCCTTCTAACTCGACTGCCGGCAATAAAGACACCACCGCACTTAAAAGGAGGTTGATTATTTCTGTAGGGTATGGCGACCCAGCTGTTATATATTTTCAAAATTGGTATAACAATACATTTAAAAACAAAAGCGATCAAAAAGTTGTGCCACAAATAAATCCTATTTACGCCAAAATAGAATACCGGATTTTAAAACACATGGGCATTGGCATAGATGTGAGCTACGATGATTATGAGGCCAAACAGGCTCCCCCATCAAGCACAAATTATACAACGGCTTATAAAGGATATACTTTTGTAGCAGATATAAGACTTAACCGACATGTGCATTTAATTCGCCAACGGCTTGATTTATATTGGGGTGTAGGCTTGGGGTACCAGGTTCAGTCGATAGAAAACATTATTGCTACTAAGAGCTTGCCTAAACTTGGCAGCACACCTATAGCATTTGAATTTACATTTGGAGGAAGGTTTTACATAACCAAACGAATTGGCATTTATATTGAAGGTGGCATTGCCCGTTCAATAATTCAGGGCGGACTTTGTGTAAGGTTGTAATACAGAAGCTATAATATTTACTGTTTGTTTTTAAATACGCTTTGGTTATAAATTCATAACTTCGTATCCCAAAAAAGGAGTACGCTTGAAAATGAAAACATTAAATAAAGAGTCTCAAAATGCCATTACTCCCTTAATGGCCATTAGTTTGTTAAAAGAAGGCAATAGTCGTTTTGTAAATAACCTTAAAATAAACCGTAACCTTTTACAACAAGCTAACGAAACATCAGATGGGCAACATCCTTTTGCGGTAATTCTTAGTTGCATTGATTCAAGAACCTCAGCCGAATTAATTTTTGATCAAGGGCTTGGAGATATATTTAGTATTCGCATTGCCGGAAATATATTGAATGAAGATATTTTAGGCAGCATGGAGTTTGGTTGCAAATTAGCCGGCGCAAAAATAATAGTTGTTTTAGGCCATACTAAATGCGGTGCCATACAAGGTGCATGCGACCATGTAGAATTGGGAAACATAACCAGTTTATTAACTAAAATACGACCTGCCGTTAACGACGAAACAACCGTAAAAGAAAACCGCAATTCTAAAAACGAAGAGTTTGTAGAAAAAGTGTCCACCATAAATGTAAAACGAACCGTTAAAGCTGTTGTGGAGCGCAGCCCTATTTTAAAAGAAATGATTGAAGAAGGATCGATAGGAATTGTAGGTGGAATTTATGATGTAACCACAGGCCTTGTTACTTTTTATGATGACACCACGAAAATAAACACGCCTAAATAACTAAAACAGATACTTCTCTTATCTAAATTGAGGCAAATTTACATAGCAGCTTCTTGCTTATGTTTTTTAAAATTTAATTTATACCCCAAAATGCCCGTTGCATAAAAAGGCATTTTAATAAACTCCCATGTGTTTATTTGCTGAAAGCCCCCTTTAAAAATAAAAGAAAAACGTTTTATGGTATACGCTAAAACAATGCCCGTTTTTATATTTACTTTTTCGTGGTTTGTATTAGGTTTAATTTGGTTATTATCTCTATAATAAGCTGCGTTATAGTGCACCCTATCCAACCATATAAAATTAGCCGATAAATCGGCGGCAATGGTATACTTATCGGTATAAATACCGGGTAAAACACATAATTCGGTAATAATTTCATGAAAATCAAACAAGGATAAATGTTTTCTTACCGTTGATGAAATAATGGCAACCGGCAGTTTAAAATTATTCTTTTTAAAAACATCAAACTGAAACCCTTTCCTAAAAACAAAACGGGTATAATAGTTAATGTTTAATGGTAAACTAAAATCTATTATGCCACTTATATTTCGTTTTAGCTTTTTAAAGTACCGAGTATGATTAAGCCCATAGGTTATATTTCCAAAAGAATCTGAATAGCCCGAACCCACAAAAAATTGATTATGATGTTCCCCAAGGTTTGTAACCAGCTGTGCTTTAACTGATATGCAAAACACCAAACTCAGCATTAAGCCAACAATGCTTTTTTTAAGGAAACTCATGGCCGATAAATGTCATATAAAGATACAACATTTAAAAACGCCTAACTCCTATTGAGCGTTAAAAACACTTCAGTATTAAGGGGTTTTACCACAATCAAAGGGGTCCCCACGGCTCAATTTTATTCTTCAAACATTTCCAGCTGTGCGCTTTTACTCGTAAAATCTATTTTACAATTCTCTAACTTAAGCAAGAGTTTTTTATTTTCCATCCCTCCTGCAAAACCTGTTAAATCACCTGATGCGCCAATAACACGATGACAAGGTGCTATAATAGAAATAGGGTTTTTTCCGTTAGCAGCACCAACCGCCCTTACCGATTTTGGGTTATTTAACTGCTCGGCTATTTGCCCATAGCTTCTGGTTTCGCCATACGGTATAGTTAGTAAGGCATGCCACACTTGCTTTTGAAAATCGGTGCCAATAAAATCAAGCTTTATATCAAACTGTTTCCTTTCGCCGGCAAAATATTCGTTTAACTGTTTTTCGGTTTCTACAAGTATTGGGTGATCCGCTTTTTCAACAGAATTTTTTATATGCGTACGGTTTGGCTTATCTCTTTCCCAAAGTATACCAACCAAAGCTTCGTTGCTGGCAAATAGGTTAAGCTTTCCAACAGGCGAGTTTATAGTTTTAGAATAATAGTCCATTTTTAGTTTAATTGAAGGTTTTAATGGGTATAACAAATTTAAACTAATATACGGAAAACAAGAACTCTTCTTTTCTAAAAAACGCTAACTGAAAATTCTTACTTTTGATACATTCTTTATGACATCACTTACCAAACCCAGAATAGAATCTATTGACCTTTTAAAAGGTTTGGTAATGGTTATAATGGCATTAGACCATGTGAGAGATTATTTTCATTACTCAGCTTTTTTCTTTAGTCCAACCGACCCCACACAAAGCACCCTGCCTATTTTTTTTACCCGATGGATAACCCACTTTTGTGCACCCGCCTTTTGTTTTTTAGCTGGTTTATCGGCCTATATGGTTGGCAGACGTAAAACACAAAATGAATTATCAAGTTTTTTAGTAAAGCGCGGACTTTGGTTGGTTTTTATGGAATTAACCATTGTAAATTTCGCCTGGTATTTCGATTTTCAGTTCCGCACCTTTGGCTTACTCGTTATATGGTCGTTAGGCATTAGCATGATTGTTTTAGCCGCTTTAAGTCGCTTACCAAAAATATACATTTTAATTTTTAGTTTATTGGTTATTTGTTGTCACGATTTTTTTGATAATCTACATTTTGAAGGCAATATATTGTGGGCCATTTTGCACGACGGAATGTTTTACCAATTAACCGATAACACTCATGTAATGATTGGCTATCCGCTTGTGCCATGGATTGCAGTAATGTCGTTAGGGTATTATTTTGGTACATTTTACGATTCATCTTTTGATAGCAATAAAAGAAAGAAAACGTTTAACATCATTGGGACTTGTGCCTTAGTATTATTTTTCATTCTACGATTTACAAATTTGTATGGTGACGAACATCCTTTTCAACACTACGATACAATTTCGAAAGACTTGATTTCATTTTTTAACCCCAGCAAGTATCCGCCATCATTTTTATATTTATTAATGACCTTAGGTGCAAGCCTTTTGTTTTTGGCAAACACCGAAAAACTAAAAGGTAAGCTCGTAAATTTCTTTTGCACCTTCGGTAGAGTTCCATTTTTTTACTACATACTACATTTGTACCTAATTCATATAGCAGCCATGGTTTATGCTCAACTAATGGGGTTTGGTTGGCAAAAACTTATTCTCCCTACGTGGATAGGTTTTCAACCAAACATGAAAGGATATGGGGTTGGTCTTTTAGGAGTGTATATTGTTTGGATTGTAATTGTGCTTTTACTCTATCCCCTTTGCAAAAGGTTTGATATGTATAAACAAAGCAACAAGCAAAAATGGTGGTTGAGTTATTTGTGAAAAAACTTACACCTTTTTAAGTTTTATTGCTTTTTCAGGACAAGCCGTTACACACAGCCCACAAGCATGGCATAAATCAGGTTGTACCACATAGGCTTTTTTATTACCATGTACCCTTGTTTTAATTTTACCAATAAATGATAGTGCTTTAAAATCTGCCTGCATACTGTACCTCTTATATCAAAGATTTTTTTTAGGGATTCTTATAACACGCCCATTAAAGGAATAGATGCTGTTCATATTGGGCCATCAATCTTGGATAAAACTAAGGACTCCCTTTTTTTAGGAGAGTCTAAAATTCATGGTACAGGTGAAACTGGAGTAAAAGAATTAATCAAAGATATTAAAACGCATTTTAACACTGACTTTTTAGAAGGTGAATTTATTCTTGTTGGCAATAAAAAAAGAGCTTTTTTGCCATTACAAGAATATAATGACAAAACAACAAAAGAAGAATATAAGTTATATTTAGAAAAGAAAAATCATTGGTTTGATAAACTTGATGAAATTCAGTCTGGGAAAAGTAAATTAAAGAGCTTGTTCGATTCGGTTACTGTTCCTATGCTTTGTACATATACATCAAAAGTTATCTTAAGTCACAAAAATGAAACTACAGATGCATTTAAAATTGAATATCTAACAGAAATTAGAAAACTGGAAAAAATATTTGACGAAGAATTAAAGAAACTTAAACAAACATCAGCTAAAGGGCAGCCTATAAAAGGTAATTTAAACATTATTTTAATGTTATTTCCAGTGCCAGATAAAAAAGAACTTGTTAAGAGACTACATCTAAAGTTGCATGAAACACAAATTGCCTAAGATGTATAACGAGAAAATTATAAAGCAAATTCAAAATAGTGAAAACGTTTCAATCAATGATTCTTTTGATTTAGCAAAATACTGCTCTATATATTTACGTGACCTAAGTAAAGAAAATGAAGGCAGGTCTATTATAATTAACGTTCTTGACAAATGGGAATGTATCCCTGCCGAAACCCATGAGATTTGGACAGACTTAATAGAGTCTGCTGGCTTCTATCCTTATTTAGAAAAAGAGAAACTCATTTTAAACAGTTTTTCTGGACAACTGAGAAAAGAGCTTCATAAATCCGAAAAACTAGAAGGAAAATACTTTCATGAAGAGCAAAGATTATTAATTGAAATTTTAAACTCTAATAAAAATTTAGTAGTTAGTGCCCCAACCAGTTTTGGAAAAAGCTTACTAATCGAAGAACTTATTGCAAGCGGAAAGTTTAAGAATGCTGTGATTATTCAACCGTCTTTAGCATTGTTAGATGAGACAAGAAAAAAATTAAAAAGATACCAATTAAAATCGCTAAACAAATCGAAATAAAGTACTTTTCCATTTATACTTCCTTTTAATCCAATATAGAATGATTGTAATCTTTGTTGTCCATCAATCACAAAATTTTGAAGTTGAGTTAATTTTGCAATTTGTCTAGATGGTATCACTTCTCCATCTTTTGTAAATGGCCTAAAATTAAATAACGGCACGCTATCTTTTTCTTCTTCAATTACCATAATACCGCCAAAACTATCCCCCTTTAGTAGTGTATCAAATAAGAGTTCCATTTTTTCCTCTTCCCAAACAAGTGGTCTTTGAATTACAGGCAGTACAAACTTTTCATCTGAAATATCTGATATTATATCTGACACTCTATATGTTTTCCAAATTGCCATATAAATTAATTATGGAGTTATAAAAATTAGCAACTAATAATTAAATCAAACCTAAGGTGGTCAGAGAATTTCCATTTATTAAAAATAAAATAGCAGCTTAAAAAGAAAGATATGTATTTCTATATCGAAAGAATGTATTTCCATCAAGTTTGCCCGTTGATAAACCGTGAAGACGAAAGGGCAGTTACTACTTGGTGTAAAAAGAATAATGTTGATTTATATAAGGACTCTGTAGGTCCTTATATACTTAAACATGATTTTGATTTAGCCTATGACAGGCCTTTAATAATCAAGCTTAAAGCACTTGATTCGAACAGGTGGCAAGAATACTATAAGGCCTACCTTGAAGGTGAGCTTTATAAGTTGCTTGATTTTGAATCCAGTTCAAAACAGAAAGAGAGCGGTTATATTCCGAAGGGAACTATAGCCAAAGAGTTAAAGGCGACCAAAAGCTGGCCAGAGACAGAAAAATAAATTACACTCGCATAGAGTTAAAACTTAAAAAACAATGAAACTATTAAAATACAAAACATTTAAAGGGCTTCATGTCGTTTGCAAAAAGTGCAATCGAAATATAGAAGTATCACAAGACCAATACAAAGGATGTAATCATCCAATTGAAAGACAGCGATACAAAGCCATGGTAAAAATAAATGGTCGTAGGCCAAGTAAAGATTTGAAATCTTTGGACTATGATGGTGCTATTAAGGAATTTCTATATTGGAAAGAAGATTTGAATAAGCCTTATAAGCTTAAGTTACCTAATTCAAGTTCTGAATCTAAACCAGAACTATTTGAGGAATGTATTTGGATGTTTAGCGATTGGCTTGAGAACGTTGGACTACC
>JABDDQ010000067.1 GCA_013287545.1 Bacteroidota bacterium
TTGACGGTTATAGCTAAACAAAAAATTACTATTATAGAACGAAATAACTTCACCATAAAATTACTTACTCATTTTTTCAGCTAAAAGAATAGCGTTGTATAAATTTACCACGCCCCCGGTAGTCGACAAATCACTAAATTTCACCAGTACTTTATCTCCTGGTTTAGTAACCTTTTGACTTTTATAATCTTTATCAACCGATTTTTCTAAAATTTTCTTTACCTGTTTTGCCGTTAAATTTGGATAATACGAACGGATAACTGCTGCCACACCTGCAGTAACCGGGCTCGCCATACTGGTACCACTTTCGTTAAGATAACCACCCCCGCTTTTTGTAGAATAAATATCAACTCCCGGCGCAAATAAATCTACCGTTTTTTTACCATAGTTTGAAAAACTGGCTGGCAAATTTATACCCTGTTGCCAGCTTAGAGCTCCTACATCTACCCAATTTTTAGCTTTTTTGCCATCAGCATATTTTTTACATGGATATGATATAACTTTATCTATATCAACACCATCATTGCCTGCTGCATGTACTAATAAAACATCTTTACTTTCAGCATATTTTACAGCTTTATCAACAGCTGCTTTATCATATGGGTAACCTTTACCAAAACTCATATTAATAACTTTAGCACCATTATCAACCGCATAAATAATAGCGTTAGCTATATCTTTATCTCGTTCATCTCCATCGGGTACAGCACGTACTGACATAATTCGTACATTATCTGCCACTCCTTTTATGCCTTTATCATTAGTACGGTTTGCCGCAATTATACCTGCTACATGCGTGCCATGTAAACTACCTGGTCCGTTGCAATCATTATTACCATAATATTTCTCGGCAGAGTTTTTATAATCATCGCCTACAATGCCTCGAGGGTCGTAATCTAAATTGAGGTTATATTTTACCTGATCTTCAAAATGGTCTTGAGCTTCATCTATTTGCTTTAAAATATAATCAACTGTAAGGGTGGTATCTTTAGATAGAATCATTTGCGCATAACCAATTAAGCCTTCTTCTTTCTTATCTTTTGCCTTATACTGTTTAAGTTGCTGTACTTTTACACTATCAACATTTAATTGATCTTTAACTTCTAAATTAATATTAGTAAACATTTCATTTACAAAAGTTATTTGAGTAAGCTCTTGTTGGGCTTCGTTTAACTTTTTTTCATAATCAGCTTTTACATCGGTATATAGTTTGTACTCTTTTTTATCTGCTGATGCAATGATTTTCTCATCTTTGCCATCATACTTCTTTTTTAAATCTCTGTAAACACGCGTAAGCTCCAAAGCTTCTTTTTCCACATTTTTACCATCTTTTCCCCCTAAAAAATTCCAACCATGTATATCATCAATGTACCCATTTTTATCGTCATCAATGCCATTTCCTGCAATTTCTTTGGGGTTAACCCACATTACCTCTTTTAAATCTTCGTGGTTAAAATCAACTCCACTATCAATAACGCCTACAATAACTGTAGTACTTTTTTTACCTTTAAGTAACTCGTTATAAGTTCGTTCGGTACTAACACCATTTACTTTATTGGTGTATGGATCAAGATTAAACCAATTATCAGCAGCTTTAGTTGTATCTGTAATAACTTGTGCATAGGTGGTAACCGAAAAAGCAGCAAGAGCCCATAAAAAATGTTTACGCATGATTTAAAATTAAGTCGTAAAAGTATAAGAAATTGTTCAATATTTTATCACAAATAAATGACATTCAAAAGCCATAAAATTTTATATCTTTAGCGTCACTTTTATGTCCTTAAAACAGTTTATAGTTTTTCTTTCCCTGATATTTGTGTCAGTATCTAACTCGTTTGCACAAGCTAAACCAAAAGGTAAATGGGAACCGGAAGATGCCGATGAGCATTTTAAAAATCAAAACTTTATGATGGCTTTACCCATGTATAAAGAATTGGTTAAACGTGAGCCGGAAGATTTACAATATAACTATAGGTTAGCTTATTGTTACATGCATACTACCATTGATAAAACGGCTGCTATACCTTTTTTAGAAAAAGCCTCTAAAAACCCTAAATGCACACCCGATACCTGGTTATGGCTTGGAAAATCGTACCACCTTGCTAATAAATTTAAGGAAGCTATTGGAGCTTATTCAAAATACAAAGAGCTTGTGATAAAAAACAAAGAAGAAGCCGATAAGGTTGATCATTATATTGAGCAATGTGGTAATGCCCAGGAATTAATTAAACACCGCATAAACATTACATTTACCAATGCAGGACCTGATGTAAATACAGAGTTCCCCGATTATTATCCATGGGTAACTTCTGATGAGCAAACACTATTTTTTACATCGCGCAGAAAAGGTGGGCATGCTACTCAAGTAGAAGCCGATGGGTATTTTTCTTCGGATGCTTTTATCTGTACTGTGTTAGATGGAAAATGGGATAAAGCTAAAAACCTTGGCAATATGGTAAATACAGCTTTAGATGAGCAAATTGTTGGTATAAACCCGGATGGAAGTGAGTTGGTAGTTTATATAGACCACATAACCGAAATTGAAGATTTATACAGCACACACAAAAAAAACGGTAACTATACAAAAATTGAAAAACTAAGTGAAAATGTAAATAATGCGAAAGAATATTCCGGTTCCATTTTTAACACAGATGATGGACCTATGTTATATTTTGTGCGTGAAGATAAAAACTCGCTTGGTGGGACCGATATTTATACGGCAAGGATGTTGCCAACCGGGCAGTGGGGCTTACCAAAAAATTTAGGCCCGAAAATCAACACTAAATATCGTGAAGATTTTCCGTGGTTATCAGCCGATGGAAAAACACTTTACTTTTCATCTGAAGGACATAGTAGTATGGGTGGATTTGATTTATTTAAATGCCTTTGGGATGAAATTGATAATGAATGGACTACACCAATTAATTTAGGGTATCCTTTAAATACATCAGATGATGAACGACAGATATCTATTTTACCTGATAACCGGGCAGGATACACCAGTGCTTTGCGCTCGGGTGGTTTTGGTGATTTAGATATCTATCGTGTTAAGTTTGAAGAAAACGAGCAACGCTATAGTGTATATCGTGGTAAAATAACGCGAAGCGATTCTGCTAACACAAAAGATTTAGATATAAATATATCTGCCGTAAACAAAAAGACTAATGATGAAATAACCTTTGTTCCAAATAAAACATCGGGTAAATATATTATGGCTATGCTACCAGGCACCTATAAAATTACCATAAGCGCCCCCGGTTATACTGATTATACTGAAAATTTAGTGGTTTTTGAGTTTGGTGTTGCTAAACCAGAAACATTAAAAAATTACGTACTAATGAAAAAGTAGATTAGTTCTATTTTAAAGAGTACAAACTACCACCTTTTTCAAACAATTTATCTACACGATTTTCAATAGCAGCATCTTTTACTAAAGGCGGTGCATGATGTGGTTTTATACGGGCATCAATTATTAATGGCCCTTTGCAACCCCAATGTTTATTTTCGATAAAACTGTTAATGCCATATATATCATGTGATGGGTTACTACGGGTAAACGTTACCCATAAAAAGTTGTTTAGCTGCTGTGCTACAAAATCAGAATCATCACAAACAATAATTAAAGCAAGTCCTTTCAGCTCCTCTGATTTTAGCTGATTATTCAATTCGTCCATTTCTTTTTTAGTCTCGTCATACGAAATGAATTTATTTTTTTTCAGTGCAATTATACCGGGCATTACTACGCTTGCTTTTTCATTTTTTAAACAAGTAGGAATTTCTTTACATAATTTACGCAAAGGTTCGCCGTAAGCTGCTAAAACCACTTTACTGCCGCTATTTAGTCCGGTACCCGAATAATCTAACGTATCTATACTTGTTTTGGTTTGAAAATGTATATCTCTTGTAAAATCAATTCGTTCTAAACAATACGTAAAAAATTCTTCTATCTTATTTACAGATAGTTTGTTGCTATCATCAGCCGTAATAAAAAGGAATTTAGCCAAACTTAATTGTCCTGTACCCAAAATACGGTTAGATATAGTAAGTAACTCTGTTGGTTTTTTCTCTTTTAAATAAGGAGTATAACGCTCGCTACCAATAGCCAGTAGCAATGGGTGCACTCCTGCAGCATCAACAGCGTTTAAAGCTTTTAGCCCCGGAATTTCATGCGATAATGCACTACCCGTAAGTTCATGAATTAAGTCACCAAAAGCGGTATCTTCTTGCGGAGGTCGACCAACAACGGTAAATGGCCAAATAGCATTTTGTTTTTTAGCAAAAACCTTATGCACCCGCATTACAGGGAAATCGTGTTTTAAACTATAATAACCCAAGTGATCGCCAAAAGGGCCTTCAGATTTATTTTCATTAGGGTAAACTTCTCCTGTAATTACAAAATCAGCATCTAACGAAATACAATATCCATTATGATAGGTATAACGAAATCTTCTCCCACCTAATGCGCCTGCAAAATTAAGCTCGCTTAACCCCTCGGGTAAAGGCATAACTGCTGCAAGAGAATGTGATGGCGGTCCGCCAACAAACACAGAAACTTTTAGCGGCATATTTTTGTTATTTGCCTTGGTTTGATGCACTCCTATACCCCTGTGTAATTGGTAATGTAAACCGATTTCTTTATTTAACTGGTAATTATTGCCTGATAATTGTATACGATACATGCCTAAATTAGAATTTACAACTCCCGGCATATCCACATCTTCACTATAAACTTGTGGCAGCGTAACAAATGCGCCACCATCCATTGGCCAGTGTTTTATTAAAGGAAGTTTATCTATACTAATTTCATCAAAATCACTATAAACATTTGTAGTTATTTTTTTAGGAAGAGAGCTTATGGCAGATTTAGCCAAACTCAAATACTTAAAAGGGTGTTTCAACACCTTGGCAGGGTTATTTTTTATTTCTACCAACTTTTGAATATCAGTAAAATGCGCCCTGAAAATAAATTTACTACGCTCTAAAGTGCCAAATATATTAGATACGGCTTGATAATTACAACCCTTTATCTTTTCAAACAAAATAGCCTTACCCCCAGCCTCATGTATACGGAGGTGTATAGAAGCCATTTCTAAATCAGGATCAACCTCTTCTTTAATTCTAATTAATTGTCCATTTTTTTTCTAAATCAACAATACAATCATGCAAGTTTTTATACACCATAATTGTTACAAAAGTAATGGTAAAAGCGATTGAATTTTTGTTTTGATTTAGTTACATTTGCTCCTACTAACATTTTACTGTATGAAAAACTGGACGAAAGCCGAAATATTAGACGTTTATAACAAACCCTTACTTGAATTAGTGTATGAAGCAGCTACTGCACACCGTCAATTTCATAAAGCAGGCGAGGTACAAATAAGCTCGTTATTATCCATAAAAACAGGTGGTTGCAGCGAAGATTGCGCTTATTGCCCGCAAGCAGCACGTTATCATACCGATATTAAAGTGCATAAATTAATGAGCATTGAAGAAGTTAATACAGCCTCGGAAAGAGCAAAAAATGCCGGTGCATCGCGTATGTGTTTAGGTGCTGCATGGCGCGAAGTACGTGATAACAAAGATTTTGATAAGGTTTTAGAGATGGTAAAAACCATTAACGCTAAAGAAATGGAAGTTTGTTGTACGCTTGGCATGCTTACCGAAGAGCAAGCTAAAAAATTAGCTGATGCAGGCTTATACGCATACAACCACAACATAGATACATCGGAAGAGTTTTATGGTGATGTTATTACAACTCGTACCTACGAGGACAGATTAAACACTATTAAAAATGTTCGAAAAGCAGGAATGACTGTATGTTCGGGTGGAATTATTGGTATGGGTGAAAGCGTTGAAGATAGAATTGGCATGTTATTTACCTTAACTAACTTAACTCCTCAACCAGAATCGGTGCCAATTAATGGCTTAGTACCAGTTGAAGGAACTCCACTTGAAAAGCAAGAAATAGTACCTGTTTGGGATATGGTGCGCATGATTGCTACTACACGTATTGTAATGCCACATACTTCGGTGCGTTTATCAGCGGGAAGATTAAGTATGAGCATGGAAGCGCAAGCACTTTGCTTTATGGCCGGTGCAAGCTCTATTTTTGCCGGAGATAAACTGTTAACTACTCCAAATCCTGCATTTAATGAGGATATGGATATGTTTAACATACTTGGTTTAACACCCAAAGCCGCTTTTTCTGAAAAGAAAGTAATGGCTTAATAATAGGTAATGAGTCAGTTTCCTAAAAAACTTTTATCATTATTAGATAAAAGAAAAGCTGAAAACAATTTCCGTACACTTACTTTACCCGCTAAAAGTTTAATTGATTTTAGCAGTAACGATTATTTAGGGTTTGCTAAAAATGCCGAATTAAAAACCCTGAAAGATTCTATTATTAAACAATATCAAATTCAGCAACAAGGTTCTACAGGTTCAAGACTTATTACTGGTAACAGTCAAATTCATATAGATTGTGAAGAGCAAATAGCTACTTTCCATAATGAAGAAAAGGCTCTCCTATTTAATTCGGGTTATGACGCCAACGTAGGAGTTTTATCATCTGTTCTGCAGCGTGGTGATGTTGTATTGTATGACGAATTATGCCACGCATCAATTATAGATGGTATACGTTTAAGTTTTGCAACTGCTTATAAATTTAAACACAATGATGTTTCACATCTAAAAGAATTACTGGATAAAAATAAAACAGCAGAAAATATTTATGTAGTAACTGAATCTGTCTTCTCAATGGATGGAGATTGTGCCTTGCTAAAAGAAATTTCCACTATATGTAAAGCCCAAAATGCTTATTTAATAACTGACGAGGCCCATGCCATAGGCATATATGGAGAACAAGGTAGGGGGTTATGTAATGAGTTAGGCATTGAACAAGATTGCTTTGCCCGCATTTATACTTTTGGTAAAGCCATGGGAGTGCATGGCGCAGCGGTTGTTGGAAGTAACGACTTATACGATTATTTAGTGAATTTTTCGCGCCCGCTTATTTACACAACAGCTTTACCTGCTTCGAGTGTAGCTTTAATAATGGCTTCGTATAGTTTACTTCAAAGTACAAATCAAATAAAAACGGTGCAAGAAAATATTTCTTTGTTTAATGAACTAACCTTTAAACTTAAAAACAAAATAAGC
>JABDDQ010000068.1 GCA_013287545.1 Bacteroidota bacterium
CCATGATAGCTAAACTTGGTAAGCCTGTTGATAAAACAGAATGGTGGATGACCCCACAAACAACAGATGCTTATTATAGTTCGAGTAAAAACCAACTTGTTATTTTAGCAGGGATTCTACAACCGCCTTTTTTTAATGCTAAAGCAGATGATGCGGCTAACTATGGCGCATTAGGAAGCATTATTGGACATGAATTTACACATGGTTTTGACGATGACGGAGCAAAATACGATGCTATTGGAAACCTAAGTGATTGGTGGATGGAGGCAGACAAGAAAAATTTTGAAAGCCATACGGATTTAGTTAGAAAACAATTTGACGGTTATATTGCCGTAGACACTTTTCATGTTAATGGGCAGCTTACCTTAGGCGAAAACATTGCCGATTTAGGTGGATTAACTGTAAGCTACTATGCGTATAAAAATTCACTAAAAGGAAAATCTGTTGTGATAGATGGATTTACAGGCGAACAACGCTTTTTTATTGCTTGGGCCCAAGCTTGGAAAATTTTGGCGCGCCCTGAAGCCATAAAACGACGCATTGTTACAGACCCACACAGTCCGTGGAACCTTAGGGCAAATGGCCCTATGAGTAATATGCAGGAATTTTACGAAGCCTTTGGTGTGAAAGAAAACAACAAAATGTATCGTCCGGCGGATAAACGTGCCGAAATTTGGTAAGCCTTGTTACTTCCTTTCGAGGAGATAGAAAATAATTTTATTTCTATTAAATTTTTGGTTTTAGCTCTTAAATAATTACATTTAAGTGTGATTTTATTATTACAGTTAAATAAACTATATTTACTACACTAAAAAATTATAAGAAAATTAATTATGAAAATAGCAAGTCTTGTTTTATCGTTGATGTTTTTTACCGCATCGCACGCGTTTGCCCAAACAGAAGCCAATACTATAAGCGGTACCATAAAAGAAGTTAAACCACATTTTGCAGGTGAGCATACACTTATTGTTGAGGAAACAGAGCTTGTGCTTTTAGTAGATAAAAAAGATAAGAGCGGAAAGAGCCTTGAAATTAATAAACCTTATAAAGATTTATTACTTGATAAAAAAGGTGTTTTTACTTTAAACCCAAAATATACCAACAAGTCTTTTAAATTTACCTACATGGTTAATGGCAAGGGTTGGAAATGTATTGAAACCATTAGCGAGATAAAAAAATGAAGAAAAAATTACTTACAGCAATAGCCCTTGTAATAACAGGTTTTTATGCTACAGCGCAATCTATTATAGGAATAGATGTGTCCAGTTATCAAAGCACTGTAAATTGGACTCAGGTAAAAGCAGGAGGTGTTACATTTGCATGGGCTAAAGCCACCGAAGGTTTAACCGTAACCGATGCGCAGTATATTAATAATGCTACGGGTGGTGTGGCTGCGGGTGTTTATATGGGTGCCTATCACTTTGCACACCCTGATACACATACTACTACCGCACAAGCCATTGCCGAAGCCAATTACTTTTTAAGTGTGGCACAACCCTATATTGTTTCCTGCGAATTGCCTCCGGCACTCGATTACGAAGTATCGTCTTCACTTTCGTGGACGGCACAAACTGCCTGGATACAAGCTTGGATGAACACCGTTAAAACTGCTACCGGCATAACTCCTATACTTTATACAGATGGGTCAATTGCCAGCTCATTGGGTAGTTCTTTAGCCTCATATTGTCATCTTTGGATAGCGACCGATAATGGCAGTGCAACAACTATTCCTCCATCTCCGGCTCCGCCTGCACCTCCTACTTCTGATTTAGGTTCGTGGAACCCAAATTGGAGTTTTAACCAATATTCGTGGACAACCACCGTACCCGGAATAACTACCGGTGGAGTAGATGCCGATATTTTTAATGGAACATTAACCGACCTTAAAAATTTAATGGTGTGCACGCCGCCCGTTTGCCATACATATTATGCAAGTTTACCGTATACTACTTCGTTTGAAAATACATGGATAACCGATAGTTGCGCAAATATAGCAGAACGCCTGCCCGATATTTATTGGAAAAGCAGTATAGGCGGTACTACCCCCAACGGAGACGATTATTGGCACCGTGAAGATTATAGTGGGTCAGATTGGACTTCAATAACAACAGGAAGTTATACACCTGCCGGCTCGGTAGGAAACCATAGTGCCCGATTTCATAACGACCCACCGCCCGCAGGTTCAACAGGAGCGTTGGATTTATATATAGACCTATCTGCGTCGGGTAACAAAAACATACAATTTGATTATATGCATAATGAGGCATCGCCTTCGCCATTTGTTTTTAATGTATTACTTTCAACCGATGGCGGGAGCACTTTCCCTACAACCTTGTTTACTATTAGCAGTGCCCAAGTATCGAGTTGGACCACACAAACCTTTACTACCAGTGCTACTTCGACAACATCGGTATTACGTTTTATTGCCACCGATAAAGGAGCGCACGATGTGGGGATAGATAATTTAAGCGTAGCTAAAGTAGGAACCACTGACATAGCCAATGTTACAAGTGAAGAATATGAAATAATGGTTTACCCAAATCCTAATAACGGAGAGTTTAATATAGCCGCTAAAGATGCATCGAAAAAACTAAGTGTTGAATTGTATAATAACATAGGGCAGTTTGTTATGCGTGAAGATGCAAAAGACGGAGAAAACATAATTCATTTAACGGGCTTGAGCGAAGGAGTTTATTTTGCGAACGTTTTTATGGATGGCGTTAAAACAACTACAAAAAAATTATTAGTGATAAAATAAATAGTAGTTACTCAATTTTAAAACCTCGTTGCTTTGCTTCGAGGTTTTTTATGAAACTTTTTTTCGATGATGTCATAATCACTCTATTCCACCACCTAAACTTTGTTTATAAGCGTTGCTATTTTTAAAATAGTTTTTTAATGAAAAGTTAACTGTGAATGTTTTTTGATAACGTACATATTGTTTATCGCGTATGGCAGGTTTCCATTGGGTAAGTCCTATTAAACGTATAGCCTCATTATCGCAGCCACCTCCAACACCTCGGTTTAAAATTTTTATAGTAGAAACTTGCCCATCGGGTTCAACTACAAAACTAAGTTTTACGTTGCCTTCCATAAACTGCCTTTTGGCTGTTTCAGGATACTCCAATTTTGAATATATATATTCAGGAAGTGTTTTATCATTCGAATTAAAAACAGGAGCTTGTTCAGCTGTTTGATATATATTTAATGAAGTGTCACTTGGTAAATCGGTATAAAGCGGCGTATCAAACCCACGCTGCTTAACTTGTTTTTTATATTTAGCCGGAGAGAAAACTATTTTTAATTCGTAATAAACAGTAACCGGTTTTTCGTTTTTATATGCCGGTATCCAATCTATCAGTTTTAATAACCTGATAGCTTCTTTATCGATAGCTACCACGGTTATTATACGCTTTATAATACTTGGGGTTTATTTCTATTGCTTTTGTATAATCTTCTATAGCTGCTTTAAAATTTTCTGTGGCAGCTTTGGCGTTTCCGTTATTTGTATATTCTATTTCGGTTTGCCCATAAAAACTAATGCTCAGCACAGAGAAAATTAAAATCGCTATATTCTTCATTATTGTTTTTTTGGCAATATTGAATAAATACTTTTTACCAAACTATTTATTTCGATAATCTGTATTGTTTTTTCGATAATTGGTTTTCTTTAAAAAGCTAAACCACTTTTGCCGAAGTACGGTACGAAGTGCCTTTAAATATAGCTACCAGTTCACCTTTTTCGTTTGTAGTGCGTATATCGTAAATGCCGGTTTTATTGCCCAGGTAAATTTCTTTAGCCTCAACAAAAAGTAAATCGCCTGCTTTGGCAGGGCGGGCAAAGCTAATGGTAACATCTAATGCCACTGCAATAATGCCGTGCGAGTTACAGGCAAAAGCAAAGGCAGAATCTGCTGCAGAAAATAAGATACCGCCATGTATGCTTAAAAAACCATTCAACATTTCGTCTGTTACACGGTAATGTAGTTTACAATAGCCTTCAGCCACTTCATCAACCTGCAAGCCCATCCATTTTGTAAAAGCATCGCGCTTTAACATTATATCGAGTACCTGTTGGGGTGTTTTGTTGTTTTCCATGCAAAAATTGGTTTAAAATAACTCACTAAACGCCAATAATGAAGTTTTTTTAGGAAAAAATAACATATTGGTAGCATTCATAATCGATTTAAAATTAATAATACACTACTTTTGCGCCAATTATGCGAAAAATACTTTTTTTTGTTTCATTTATAGTAAGCAGTTTTCTTTGTTTTTCACAGTCGCAGCCTAACACATCGGCAATTGTACCTGCTGATAGCATTCATTTAGTGGCAGATACTATATCTATTACATTAGATGATGCCGAAGCATTTTTTTTAAAAAACAACTACAACTTACTTGCACAAAAGTTTGGCGTAGATGCTCAAAAAGCATTAATAAGACAAGCTAAATTATTTAACAACCCCAATTTATATGTTGAGAATAGTGTTTATAATCCTTATAAAACTACGGGTAGCAAGTTTTTTCCTGCTGATAATGGAAAGTACTTTGGCGACGTGCATAGTATGGGCGAAACACTTATACAATATAACTGGCTTTTTTCTATTGCGGGTAAACGTACCAAAACAGCCAATGCCGTTAAGTTACAAGGCGATGTAGCCCAATATCAGTTCGATGATTTAATGAGGGGCTTATTATTTGCCCTGCGACAAGATTTTATTGATTTGTATTTTGGCTTAAAATCGTTAAAACTGTTTGATGAAGAAATTGCATCGGTAAAAAACATAGTTGCCGGGTTTGAAACCCAGTACCAAAAAGGCAATGCTTCGTTACGCGATATAACCCGTGTGCGTGCATTATTGCTTTCATTACAAAGTGATAGGTTAGATTTATATACACAATTACAACAAAATTCGGCTAAAGAGTTTGCCGTGTTGTTGAACAATCCTAAAAACGTGTATTACAAACCTACTTTAAACGAAGCTGATTTTGATAGTAAATACAACATGTCGAAAGTTGTTTTGGCTGATATTGTTAACCAGGCCTTACAAAACAGACCCGATTTAAAGGCTTCGTTAACACAAGTAGCTTATGCTGATGCGTATGTTAAAATGCAAAAAGCAACTGGTGTGCCTGACGTTATGTTACAAGGTGTTTACGACCGTAACGGTAGCTATATCCATAACTACAATGGTGCCGCTATACAAATACCAATTGCCATATTTAACCGTAACCAGGGTAACATACAGTCGTCTAAATTATTGTTAGATGAGGCTAACCAACAATTAAAACAAAATCAGGTAGTGGTGCAAAACGATGTATTTAATTCGTATCAAAAAATACTGGAGCTTCAAAATTTAAACAATTCTTTTAGTGTTGATTTCTCGTCTGATTTTCGTGCCTTGTTGAAAGGGGCTGAAGATAATTTTGCCAAAAAAAATCTATCCTTATTAGAGTTTGTAGATATGTTTGAAAGTTATAAATCGAGCATGACACAATATAACAGCATTAAAGACCAACGTTATAGTGCTTTTGAAGAATTAAATTTTAATGTAGGAAAAGATGTATTTAAAAAATAACCTGAAACTTTTATGTAGCATAGTGCTTTTTGCTTTATGCTTAATTATACTGCCTTCTTGTTCGACCAAGGTTGAGAAAAAAGACGATACAGTTGAAATTTCTGACTCGCTTATTAAAAACATGACTGTTGGCATTGCCCGCGTAACACAAGTTAGAAGCGAACTTAAATTAACCGGTAAAGTAATTGCCGACCAAAGCAAACAATTGGCTGTTTACCCATTGGTAGGTGGTACCGTAAAATCGATTAGTGCTGAGTTGGGTGATTATGTAGAGAAAGACCAAGTTTTAGCTGTTATTAGAAGTGCCGATGTAGCCGATTTTGAAAACCAATATATAGCTGCAAAATCAGATTACGAAAGCGCTAAAAAAGGCAAACAAGTGGCAGAAGACATGTATGCTTCAAAATTATTGTCGGAACGTGATTTGTTGCAAGCCAAACAAGATTTTAATAAAGCTGAAGCAACGCTAACTAAAACACAGGAGTTGCAAAAAATATACAGCGTAAGTAATGCCAGCGATTATATTGTAAAAGCACCTATTGCGGGTTTTATTATTGAAAAAAATGTGAATAAGGATATGCAAATCCGTCCGGATAACGGAACTAATATTTTTACTATTTCGCAGCTTAACGATGTATGGGTTTTAGCCAATGTGTATGAAACAGATATTGATAAAGTAAAAGAAAAAGATACCGTTTTTGTAACTACAATAGCTTATCCCGATAAAATTTATAAAGCTACTCTTGATAAAGTTTACAATGTACTTGACCCTACTACACGTGTTATGAAAGTGCGTATTAAATTAGATAACCCCGATTATTTACTAAAGCCCGAAATGTATGCTAACGTAGTGGTTAATTACGCTGAAAAAGACAGAATGATGACCATTGCATCAAGCGCGTTAGTTTTTGATAACTCAAATAACTACGTACTGGTTTATGATGGCGGAAAAAAATTTAGAGTGCAAAAAGTAGATTTATATAAAGCCATAGGAAATAAAGCGTATATAAAAAGCGGTATAAAAGAACAAGATCGTATTGTTACATCAAACCAGCTTTTAATATATAACGCTTTAACCAATAACTAAGTAATATTTTATGGACAAACTGGTTAA
>JABDDQ010000069.1 GCA_013287545.1 Bacteroidota bacterium
CGCTTAATCTGTGAAATAAATCTTCCCTAAAGTTTCCGTTCTCAATTTCTTTTTGAAGGTTTTTATTGGTTGCAGCAATTACACGCACATTTACCGGAATAGCTTTATCGCCTCCCACACGGGTAATTTTATTTTCCTGCAAAGCGCGTAACACCTTTGCCTGTGCGGAAAGACTCATATCGCCAATCTCATCTAAAAACAGAGTGCCGCCTTCTGCCAGTTCAAATTTACCTTTGCGTGTAGCTACAGCCGATGTAAACGAACCTTTTTCGTGCCCAAATAATTCGCTCTCAATTAATTCAGAAGGAATGGCTGCGCAGTTTACTTCTATAAAAGAAAACTTAGCTCGGTTACTTTTATCGTGTAATTGTTTTGCCACTAACTCCTTACCCGAGCCATTTGGTCCTGTAATTAAAACACGGGCATCGGTAGGCGCCACTTTCTCAATAAGTGCTTTTACCTCTTCAATGGCTTTTGAATTGCCAATTATATCCGACCCTTTGGCCACTTTTTTACGTAGTGTTTTAGTTTCAGTAACCAGGTGTTGTTTATCTAAGGCATTGCGTAGGGTAACTAATAATCGGTTTAAGTCGACTGGTTTAGTTAAAAAATCGTAGGCTCCTTTTTTTACAGCTTCTACGGCAGTTTCAATATTGCCGTGCCCACTCATCATAACCAAAGGGGTTTCGTTGCCTTCGTTAGCTAATTTTTGCAACAATTCTAAACCATCCAGTTTGGGCATTTTAACGTCGCACAAAACTACATCAAAGGCTTCTGCTGCTATTTTCGATAGTCCAATTAATCCATCCTCGGCTTCTTCTACCTGGTACTTTTCGAACTCTAAAATCTCGCGAAGGGAACGACGGATACTTTTTTCGTCGTCAATCAATAATATTTTTGGCATAGGAGGCTATATTGCACAAAAATATTGCTTTTAATTAAAAAAGCACTACATTTGATGTAAGAATGAGAAAGAGTATCTCTAACAAAAAAATACTTTTTTCGACAAGTGTTATTGTCGTAGTGTTTTTGCTTTCATTTTTAATCAAAACAACTTATACATCTTCATTTAAAATAGAAAATTCTGTACCTACATACGGAGTGCAAGCTATAGATAATCAGGATGTACCTGATAGACAAGAGAAAGAACCTGTATACATGTCTATTTTTAAATTGATTGTTAACTGCAATCCCTTCAAACAAAAAAAAGCTGCCCAATAATTTTCCTTGCTAAAAAAACTTCCCAAACAAGCTGCTATTTTATTTGTAAAGTTTTATCAAAGGGCTATTTCACCTCATTTAATGCCCTCTTGTCGTTATACACCAACTTGTTCGCAATATACTATCGAGGCCATTACTAAATACGGTGCTATAAAAGGTAGTTGGATGGGCATGAAACGTATGGCTCGTTGTGGTCCGTGGGGGGGTAGTGGTTACGACCCTGTTAAATAAGTTGTTATTTCTATTTAAATATAAATACAATTTGTTTTTATATTTTTACGTACTTAAGCTATGAGCAAACTTTGGGCACTTGTTTTTTTAATATTTAGTTGGGCAACTTTTTCTGCACAAACTAATAGTAGTAAAAACTTAGTGCCTAATGGAGGTTTTGAAAACTATCGCAAAAAAGGAAACAATTTAAAAAATGCCATCCCTTGGAAACCCGTTTCGTCGGTTGATTATTACCAGGAGCCTTTAAAAAATGATGCTGGCACTTGTAAAGGGGCTCATGAGGGTGATTGTTTTGCCGGATTAAGATACCAAAAAAAATACAAAGAGTTTATTGAGGTTAAATTATCAGAATCTTTAAAACACGGTAACGTGTATCGGTTTGAATGTTATTTGCGCTTAGCTTTTTGGAGTAATGCCATGCTAAAATCATTTGGCGTTTATATTTCTAAAGGCGGAATGAAAGCAGTTAACTTTCCCGAACAGGAATGTGTTTTAGACACCGTTACTGCAAAAGGCGGATTAAACGGAGGTTTTTGTTGGTTTAAAGTAAAAGGAAGTTACAGAGCTGCCGGCGGAGAGAAATATATAACTATTGGTAATTTTTCTCCGAACCTAAAAGCCGATATGATAAAAATTAATGCAAAAAGCCCGGGTTTTAAAGAAGCTTATTATTTTATAGATGATGTATCGCTTCAGTGGATAAAACCGAAAGACGAAGTGAGAACAGTTTATGTAGATAGTTTATCCTATGAAAAAGATTCGGTACTACAGGTTAAAAACAACGTGCAAACCGGAGAAAAAATTACGCTTAAGGTTTCTTTTGAAATGGGCAAGGCCAATCTTTTACCTGAATCATTTTCTGAACTAAACAAGCTATCTCAGTATCTTTTCAGGCACCAAAATTTTGTTATTAAAATTAACGGGCATTCAGATAATTCAGGCTCTAAATCAAAAAATCAAAAACTATCCGAACAGCGTGCTCAAGCTGTTTTTGAGTACTTAATTACACACGGTGTACAAAACAAAATGTATTATCAAGGTTATGGCAGTTCTTTGCCAATTGCTGATAATGAAACAGAGGATGGTAAAGCAAAAAATCGTCGTGTAGAGTTCGAGATTGTGAGGCAGTAGAATAAATTTAATTATCTGCTAATTTTTGTTTCTGATACAAATTAAAATACTCTCCTTTTAACAAAAGAAGTTCGGTATGGGTACCACGTTCTATAATAGAGCCGCTACTAAGTACAATAATTTCATCAGCATTTTGTATAGATGATACACGATGAGAGATTATAATGCCCGTTTTTTGATTAGTTACTTTTTTTAAGTTACCAAGTATTTGTTGTTCGGTATCACTATCAACAGCGCTTAAGCAATCATCAAAAATAAAAATAGAAGGGTTTTTAATAATAGCGCGGGCAATTGAAATGCGTTGTTTTTGTCCACCTGATAAGGTGATGCCACGCTCGCCCACAATGGTTCCAAACTTTTCTGAAAAAGCTTCAATATTATCATAAACAACAGCTTGTTTAGCTGCTTGATGTACGACATCATCCGAATAAACTCCTGAAAAAGAGATGTTGTTTTTTATGGTATCCGAAAACAAAAAAACATCTTGCTGCACATAACCTGTTTGTTCCCGTAGCTGTTGTAAATTGGTTTTTTTAATATCATTTTCATTAACTAAAATACTACCTGAGTTCACATCCATAAAACGCATAAGTAGCTGGGCTATGGTCGATTTTCCGCTACCGCTTTTGCCAATAATGCCCATGGTTTTACCTTTATTTATGATAAACGAAACATTTTTTAAGGCAGTAATCCCTGTATCAGGGTAAGTGTACGATACATTTTTAAATTCTATTTTATCATTTAAATCAAACTCCTTATCAGTTGGGTTTATAATTTCAGGTTTAGTATTTAAAAACTCATTAATGCGTTTTTGCGAAGCTGCCGCCCGCTGAACTAAAGATAAAACCCAACCCAACATAGCAAATGGCCAGGTAAGCTTACTTACATAAAAAACAAATTGCGGAAAATTACCAACTGAAGTAATTTGCCCTGCAGCGTACATTTTACCACCAAAATAAATAATAGATAACATGCTTAAACCAACCATAAAAGCTATAAAGGGTTGAAAAGCCGCTTCTGTTTTGGCAAGCGCAAGGTTTTTTTGTTTGTATTCGTCAGCCTTATTTAAAAAGCTATCATAAAAATGGCTAAGCCTGTTGTAAGCTTTAACAACCCGTATACCCGAAAAAGTTTCTTGTGCAATGCTGGTTACGTTCGATAAGGCTTCTTGAGCTTTTACACTTCGTTTGCCAATAGCATCACTTACTTTAAAAATCATTATAGATAAGATGGGTAAGGGGGCAAGTACTATTAAAGTCAGTTGCGGACTTTCGTGCCACATAAATATAACTACGGTGGTTATAGTTACAATAGTATCTATAATATACATAACTGCCGGACCCACATACATGCGCACTCTGCCAACATCTTCACTTATGCGGTTCATTAAATCGCCGGTGCTGTTTCGCTTATAAAAATTATGATCTAATTGCTGATAGTGATTGTATATTTCGTTTTTTAAATCGAACTCAATGAGGCGAGATACAACAATGATGGATTGCCGTTTTAAAAACATAAACAAGCCGCTAAATAAGGTTAAACCTAATAGCTGTAGGGCATATACAATATAAGTGTTTTTAGCCGCTACGTTTTGTGCTAATGTTTTTTCGGCAAAAGCATCGGTAGCGTTTTTAATAATTATACCCTGACTTACCAATAACACGTTTGATATAAGTATAAACACTACACCCAATAACAGGCGGTAACGGTACTTATAAAAATATTTATTTAGGTAGAATAGAGATTTCACTTAGACAAGGCAAAGGTACAATTTTATGAGCTTAAAACTTATTTCTCTTTTAAAGCAAGAAACAATTTAAGTGCTTTTGAATTTACCTTTTTTAAATGCAGGTAAGGTGTTTGCTCGCCACCAAACGAACGGAAAAAGCGCTCTACATTTGGTAGCATACTGCCGCAAAAATTAAACTGTTTTGTTAAACCTGCGGCTGTTTTAATGGCGTGCCATAACAATAAGCTATAAGCACCGCTGCTTTTAAAGTTCTCATCAGCACCCCCATTTACATAATAAGCACTTTGGGCATCCCAAGCCATATATACGGCGGCATGTATATTGTTATCGGCATCTTTTGCAAATAAAATTTTCCGGCAATTGTTTTTTACACAGGCCTCATTAATTTGTTTAAAATAGGTAAGCGAGTGGGGTACTTTTTTATGTTGTTTTTTAAAACTCAGCGAGTTTATTTTATAAAACAACTCTATATCATCGCTCTCGCTAATAGTAATTTCTTTTTCAGCCTTGCGTATTTGTGTTCGCAAGGTTGAGTTCAAGTTTTCAAATACGGTATCTAAATTCGATAAGTCTTTTATCAAATAAGTATAACGGGTAAACCCCTTCCAATAAAAAGAAAGGTGGTTTTTATAAATAGGGAGAAAATACAAATCAAATAAATCGAACTTGGGTAATTGGGTGATTAACTCATCTAAAACTTGCTGTTCGTGGCTAAGCTGTGTGGCAGGTTTTTGACCCGGAAAATAAGTAATAATAGGTCCCGTACCATTAGTAAGTAAAGGCATAGTAATAAGCTGTAAATTATACTTCTTTTTTATAGGGTAAGCCCATGCGCCTAAAATGTTCCCGTTGTTTTCATATATAATAACATCCCAGTTTTTTGGGCCACAAACAGCATCTAACCACCAATCTTGCTGATATATACTAACATTGTTAGCCGTTTTACAATAATTGTGATATTTTTCTTTGGCGGTCATTGTTCAGGCTTTAAAAATAGAAAAATAAAATGGGAGTACATTAAAAACAAAAGCTCCACATTTATTGCGGAGCTTTCATAAAAATAATCGTAAATCTTTATTTCTTTTTAAAGGTAGAAATAAAGTTTTTGGTAAAATCGCTAAGAACTAACGTTCCGCTCATTAAAGCACGTTCTATTAATAGGGTATCCCAATTTTCGGTGCCTTCCCACATTACTTTTTTTAGCATTTTCATAGCCTCAGGACTGCTTTCGGCTAATTTTTTAGCTAAGCTTAAAATGGCAGCATCCATTTCCTCGTTTGTTTTAAAAAGGTCGGCATATAACCCCTTTTGCTTTGCAAATTGAGCATCGTGCCACTCGGATGCGTTAATGGTAAGCTGACAGAAGGCAGATGTACCCATTTTTCGTTCAACTGCAGGTCCAACCACAAATGGACCAATGCCTACAGCTAATTCGCTTAGCTTTATAGCTGCATTTTCGTTAGCAAATGTATAATCACCAGCTGATGCAAGTCCTACACCGCCACCAACTGCTTTACCTTGCACGCGTACAATAACAAACTTAGGGGCTTTGCGCATAGCGTTTATAACCTCTGCAAAACCTGAAAAGAAGTGTTTACCTGTTTCTATATCTTTAATAGCAATTAACTCATCAAACGATGCTCCTGCACAAAAGGCTTTATCTCCATCACTTTTTAATATAATAACCTTTGCGTCAGGGTTATTGCCTACTTTCTCTATTTCTTTAGCAAGAGCTCGTAAAATTTCTCCAGGCAATGAATTGCTTTGTGGATGAAAAAATGT
>JABDDQ010000070.1 GCA_013287545.1 Bacteroidota bacterium
GCTGAAAGCTTTACAAATAATAATAATCGCTTAGAACTATTTATCTCCATGTTGCTTAGTATGCTCTTTAGTTGCTTCACTCGAATGAGCTGTAGCTTCTTTAGCATGTCCTTGTGCTGTTTGAGAATAGTGAGCAGCTTTTTCGTGATTACCTGCTGTATGCGCTTCATGCGCTTTTTTGTGCTGTGAAGCAGCTTTCTCGTGAGATTCAGCTGCTTTTTTGTGATGATCGTGTTTCATGATTTATATTTAGGTTTAATTGTTTAAAGATTAGGGAAGTTTATTTCTTATTCGATGTTACCTTGAAACTATGTTTGAAGGATAATCAAATCAACAAACATAGTTTTAGGTTACATATGATATCTGCTAATCCTATGCCAGCAGGTTTATGCTGTTTAAAGGTAAATTATACGCAATTTGGTAAATAAGAAAAACTAGTGCGTATATAATTTCCCTTTAAGGGATTAGTAGTTTAGATTCTAATAGAAAAGTATGGTATATGTTTTTATAATTCATATCCATGAAATATAACGAAGAGAGAAAAATAAAAATTAAAGGTGTATGGAGCACAAGTTTGCTTATAGCAGGCGTTGTTTTAATATTAATTGTTGCTCTAGTAACCTGATAATATACAATTAGAAATTCTCATTATTATAACATATAATGTTAATTACATTATTGGGTATCCCTATTCTACATGTTTCTACACAAAGCCTTATTAAAGCAGAGTATTACTTAGGCATAGATGTTTACACATAAGTAATTGTCAAGAACAATTCATAAAAATTTAAGAAAAAATGTATAAGAAAACCTTAAGGTTATCATCTATAACTATTACAGTAGGCGTAATATTATTAAGTTGTAATACGCGAACTGAAAATATTGAAGAAGCAAAAACTAATTTAACAGCAAAGCAGCATTTAAACGTAAGAAAAGAAACATACCTAACTGATATTAAAATCTATCGAACTGAAACAAATGAAAAAGTTGTTATTAATAATCTAAGTATTACATCTTTAAAAAAGAGAATTGAAAATGATAAAGAACATTCTAACTCTGATTATTATGTAAAGGTTGGTGAATTGGATAGGGAAAACAATGAAATGAAGAGAATCATGGATAATTATACCCCAGAAGGAAAAGAAAACTGGGAGGCATTTAAATTTGAATTCAACTTAGGAATGGATAAAATTGAAAACTCGCTGGAGATTCTATCAACTAAAATATAAATAACTAATAAATAAACAGAAATGAAAAAAACAATCATAATTTTTACAACCATATTTACTTCAATGTTAAATATTAGCAAAGGACAAAATGCAGACATTGATATACGCGAAAGATTAACATTTGGACTTAAAGCAGGAGTTAACAGGTCGAACGTGTATGACGCAAAAGGTCAAGACTTTAAGGCAGACCCTAAAATGGGATTTGCCGGCGGCGCATTTGTGGGCATTCCAATTGGAAGATATTTGGGGTTTCAGCCAGAAGTATTACTCTCACAAAAAGGGTATCAGTCCACAGGTACGTTGTTAGGTAGTCCATATTCAGATACTAGAACAACCACTTCTTTAGATATCCCGCTTCAATTGCAACTTAAACCAATTGAGATTTTAACTTTTCTTGTTGGAGTGCAATATTCTTATTTACTTCATCAAAAAGACAACTTTGCGTTTGGCTCGAATAGCGTAGCTCAAGATCAGGAGTTTAAGAATGATAATGCCAGAAAAAACATATTTGGTGCTGTTATAGGAGTAGATTTAACTATTAGACATTTTGTATTATCTGCAAAAGCATGTTGGGATTTACAAAATAATACCGGAGACGGTTCTTCATATACACCACGTTATAAAAATGTATGGCTACAGGCAACCGTTGGTTTTAGGTTATATAATTAGTGTTATTATTTTTTATATATCAGACAGGAGTTTCTTTAGATTTTGCTAAGCAATGGATTTAAAATCTCAGTATATAATCAAATAAAATTAAAGACCTGATAATGAATATAGATATTATAGATGAACCTATAAGCAACCCTTTTCAAATAGAAGTTGTACATAATTTGAATCAAGAAATAAGTAACGAGTTTGATGATAACATCAAATCACTTAGTATAGAATTGGTTCAGCTTACTGAACTTTTAGTGTTAAACGGCAAGTTATTAATTGGAAAAAATTAAATCCACATTAATTATATAATGACATCACATATACTTTATATAATGGGGTAAAATTATACGCATAAATAATTATATGCATGCAAAGCCAGCCTTAAATAGATAATATAGGTTGGCACAATACTTACTACTAATAAGTAGCCTGAGCTTTAGTTGTAGATTTAGTTATCCTTCAGCATTGTTTTAGGTTAATAATAAAATAAATAATCATGAAAACGCAAGACCAAAACCAGCAAGAAAAAACATCACAAAATAATACTGATGTTAACAAGAATAATCAGGCTAAAAATCAAACACCGGCTGAAAAAAATAAAGAGCAAAACCTAACAGAAAAAGATGTAAATCCATCTAAAGAAGAAAAAAGAATTGTACAAGAGAACGGAAAAGGCGAGCAACAAACAGGAAATAAAGCCACCAACTCTACTATCAAGCCTCAAACTAACAATAGCAGTAATTCACACAAAAAATAATTTGCTATAATAAGATAGTGAAAAGCCTTGCATAATGCGAGGCTTTTTATTTAATATAGTTCCGTGCGATTAAAAAAATAATCGTTGGCTATTGACCCTCATACTCACTTGGCGCAATGCATTCTTTCCAATATTCCATTATTTTTCGAATAGTGTTTTCCAGTTTTTCAAAACTATTCGGTTTAACAAAAAAACCTTGTACTGACATTGCGTATGCTTCTGCCACTGATTTTTTATTTGCATTGGTTGTAAAAAATAAATAAGGTATGCACTTAACATGCAATTTCTCATTTGTTTGGACTTTAGTGCGCAATTCAAACCCGTTTATTTTAGGCATATTTATATCTGAAAGTATAAGAAAAGGAACTATGTCTGTCTTATTAAGATAATCTAAGGCGTCATTACCGTCTGCAAAAAACACAATCTTGTTTTTATAATCTAATTTCTTGAAAATTTCATCAAGAATTTGTTGGTCATCTTCATCATCTTCTATTACCACTACCAGGCCATATTTATTTATCTGTTTTTGTATTATTTACTGATTATTTATTTTAATTAAGCAAGCTTCCGGTTTTCCTAAAGCCTTTAACATTCTGATATGTGAACCGATAGCAGTAAAAAAGGTGCTATTATGATTGTATCTAAGACCAAATTCTTTAGCGGTTCTTTCTACAATCGGTGATATGGCTTTATAGTGAACATGGCAAATATTTGGAAACAGATGATGCTCTATCTGAAAATTTAATCCTCCTATCATCCACCCAAATACATGGCTTTTGCGTCCAAAATTTACAGTTGTTTCAAGCTCATGTATTGTCCATTCATTATTTATTAAACCTTCAGTATCAGGAAGTGGCTGCTCTGCTTCTTCAACCAAGTGAGCCATTTGAAATACAGTGGTCATAAATATTCCAGCTGTAAAATGCATAATTAAAAACCCAATTAGTATTAACCACCAATTGAAGTCCGAAAATATTAGAGGCATACCGATTATAACGAGAAGGTACCCAGCTTTGGTAAGAATTAATTTTATCATTTCTCTTCTTGGGGTAGAACCTAATTGTTTGGTTATACCAGCCTTATTGTATTTAATAAGTTGCCCAAACTCATTTGTTGTTCTGGAAATGGTCATTAGAAAATATAAGAAGAACGCATAGACATGCTGAAACCTGTGCATCTTTTTAAGAGGCAAATGTTTTGATAAGCGCAACGCTGCTTTAGGTTCTATATCTTCATCAAACCCTTCTATGTTTGTGTAAGTATGATGTAAAATATTATGCTGTACTTTCCAGTTAAAAGTATTACCTCCAATAAAATACATGGTAGAACTAAATAATTTATTTAGCGATCCTTTTTTTGAGAATGAGCCATGGGCCGCATCATGCATAACGCCCATGCCTATTCCTGCCATACCAATGCCCATTACAATAGACAAAGGAAAAATTAGCCAGTCACTCATTGGTAATGTCAGCATTAATATAAAGGGAGCAAAATAGATGCTTAGCATCGCAATAGACTTAAGCACCATTTTGAAATTACCTTTAGTTGAGACACCTTTCTCTTTAAAATAATCATTCACGTTTTTTCTTAAGGTGGCTGTGAATTGCCCCCTGTCTTTTACGAACTTTAAGGTTTTCATTTGTTTGCTTGATCAACGCAAGCATTTTGTTTTAACCGGAATTTTTTATTTAAATAGACGAAACTGTAAATCGTAGTTCTTTGAATAAACCGGGGATTGGTTTAATATAAAGGTACGGGGTTTATCCGCTTAAATTGTATATTTGAGATTATTTAACTTATTTGAGTTAGCAGGTTCCCAAACAACTGATATGTATAGTGGATGGAAGACCTGAAAAGCCATAACTCCTATATTATTGCAATTTCTTCTTGTCGCTAGCAATGCAAAAAAATTAAATGATTTCAGTGTAACTCACTCATTATTAATATCCTTTATGCACTTTTCAAGCAAGGTTACTGCGATTAATAAGTAATATTCTTTTTTCGTAAAAATGTTCCGCTTAGGTGGAAAAGAACAAGTAACCTTTGTTTAAATGAACAAAGGTTACTCCTTTGATATCAATTAAGGATAACGATAAATTCCTTTCTTTAAATTGCCCCTACTTTAGAATAAATATTTTTATACATCTTTATATTTGTAGAATGCTTATAAAGAAGCCATCCTAAATAATGCCCTTCTTTTTTGTTAGCTAATTAAAAAAGACAATAATGAATAAAAATTTTCTTAAAATATCTTTTTACACTACTATGGTTTTTGCAATAGGTAGTTGTAACTCACCGGTAAAAAAAGAAAATGACACAGTCCGTTTTCATACTATGCTTGATAGTTATTGGCATGGTCTATTAAAATTGCAACCACTTGATGCTACTCAGTTTGGCGACAATAGCATGAATGATCAATTTGTAAATAACTGTACACAAGCTTATCGGAATGATGCAAAGAATTTTTACCTCGGTTATCAGGATAGTTTGAAAAACTTTAATCCGGATCATATGAGTGAAGAAGATGCAATGAGCTATAAGATTCTAAAGTTTGATGTTGACATGCAGCTTGAAAAAGCAAAATATGATAGCTGGAAAATTCCGTTTACTCAAATGGGAGATGCTACCAATACAGTTTCGGCAAATATCGTATTAGCTATGGGGCAATACGGTTCGGGAGAGTCTTCACAACCATTTAAGACAGTTAAGGACTATGACAACTGGCTACTTCGCGTTCACGGATACACCGCCTGGTGCGATAGTGCTATCCAAAATTTCCGTCAGGGTATGGCCACTAACTATGTTTTACCAAAAACATTAGTGGTAAAGATGATCGATATATGCAACGGACTAATTAGTAAAGAAGACACGGCAAGTATTTTTTATGGCCCTATAAAAAAACTTCCAACTTCTTTTAATGATGCAGAAAAATCCAGAATAACAAAAGCGTATAAAGAAGCCATAAAAAATGAACTAAATGTATCTCATGCAAAAATGGCTGCTTTTTTAAAAGATGAATACCTGCCAAAAGCACGCACAACATCTGGTGTGAGTTATCTGCCTGATGGATTAAACTATTATAAAACATGTGTGAAAGATTGGACCACTACAAATAAGACCTTAGATGAAATATACAATACAGGTTTAAGCGAAGTAAAACGCATTCGTAAAGAAATGGAAGATACAAAGAACAGTACTGGCTACAAAGGAGATTTGAATTCATTCTTTCACTTTATGAAAACCGATAAACAGTTCATGCCTTTTAAAACACCTGTAGAAGTATTGGATTCTTT
>JABDDQ010000071.1:0-502 GCA_013287545.1 Bacteroidota bacterium
AAAGAAGATTTCTCAATTTTATTATCATTGTATTTAATATGATTAACGCCATAGCCATAGATGATGAGCCACTTGCGCTTAAAGTAATCGAAAACTTTTGCGAAAAGCTTCCGTTCATAACTCTGCAAAAAACATTTAATAAACCCGGCGAGGCATTAAAATATGCCGATAAATTTCCTATCGATTTATTATTTTTAGATATAAACATGCCATCCATTAACGGCATTGAGTTTTACAAACAATTAAAACAAAGCACCATGGTTATATTTACCACTGCTTATACCGAGTATGCTGTTGAGGGTTTTAACTTAAATGCGGTCGATTATATTTTAAAACCTTTTACCTTCGATCGGTTTTTAATAGCCGTAAACAAGGCTAACGATTTTTTTACCTACCAGAACCAAAAAGAAAATAGTTCTCAGTTTTTATTTATACGTGCCGATTATAGCTTGGTAAAAATTAATATAGCAGATAAAAAAAATGCACCACATATTTAATTCAA
>JABDDQ010000071.1:512-5795 GCA_013287545.1 Bacteroidota bacterium
CAACATACTGTATATCGAAGGACTTGATGATTATTTAAAAATACACATCGAAAATCAAAAAACAGTTGTCACCCGCCTAACTATGAAAGGTTTTTTAGAAAAAGTATCTGCAAAAGATTTTGTGCGCACACACCGTTCTTTCATTGTGCCAATAAAACGCATCGAAAGCGTGCGTAATAAAATAATTTCAATCAATAATTTCGAAATCCCCATTGGCGCCAGCTATGAAGAAAATTTTTTCAAAGTTTTTAAAGGATAAAATATTTCGTTTCAATCCGTACCACAGTCAGCTATTATTGAAGTACAGTGTTTACACCAAACTACAACAGCCAAACAAATTTGTTTGGCTGTTGTAGTTTTACAATAAATAATAATTAAAAAAATTAATCTTTTAAATGGTAGTACGCTTTTACCGATGCGTAACTTAAATCTTTAGGCAGGGTAGGTTTTACTCGTAGGTTTGATGCCTGTATGTAAACCATTTTAAAATTTAAAGGTCCACTCATAGGCGTGTATGGTTGCCCTGCCCCCGAATTTCTAATGTTTATCCAAATATAGTTGCTGGGTCCTGTTGCTCCTACTTCAAACGAGAATTGGTTAAACTCCGTTGAGCTATCCCAATAATCATTATAAGGCAAAGCATTATAATAATCGGTACCAGCTACTGTTTGATCATATAAATACATAAGCACTACGTCATTAGCACTAACAGTAGTGCCATTACCCATAATTACTGCTGGGTTTAGCACGCATTGATAAGCTCCATTAGGCATTAGTGTATTAAAATTAGAAAGGTCAACTGAAAATTTGTAGGACATAACGTTGGCATTGCCATTTAAGCCGTTTAAGCCAGTTGCACCAATTGGTCCTTGAGGACCTGTTGCGCCAGGTGCACCTCCGCAAGAAGTTAAAATTAATCCGCATGCAACAAATAATGTTGCAACAATGGTTTTTGTAAATTTTGTTGTCATAATTTATGTTGGTTTAAAGGTTACTTTTTAAATACAAATTGTATTTTTATTACATAAGCTAAAATACAAATAAATTTAACATTTATTGTAATTCGCTTATGCTTCTCAATTTTTTAACTTTTAACTTGTTACATTTAACTTAAAACACATAAAAAGTTTCTTTAAATTATGTGTTTTTTCTTTTTCTTTTTTGCAGTAATTTTAATTATACAAAACAGTACTTGTGTTTAGTTTCAAATATGAAAAAAACAATCATTTTTATACTACTAACAATTGTATTGGCATATTCATTATTCGAGCTCTATAATTTTTCTATTCTATATAATGACCAAGCAAGCATGTCCGAATTTTTAATTGGTACGGCAGGCCAAAAACCTTCACCTGCTGAAACCACTACCCAACTAAACGATTTTAAATTTGAATTAAATATGTGGTGCATTTTTTTTATCTGTTATATTATTTTTTACATTTTATATTTAGTTAGGCTTTTTTTTAAAATATGTAGAATTACCTAATTAACATAAATTATACTTTTCAATAACCAAGCAAAACCACTTTGGCATTGTAGTTGTTTAACAGGTATAACACTAATAAACGGTTATGCAAAAACTACTTCTTATATTTGGTTTACTTGTAGGTACAGGTCAAGTAAAAGCACAGTACAACAATCAAACACTAAATAATGATTCTACCATTGCCACAAGGCGTTACCGTCGTCACGATTATTATCAAATGAATAATCAAAATTTAAACCAAACCTATCTGTTAGGTCGTTTAAATAAATTTCAATCTTCTGCCGATGAGTTAAGCCGTTCAAAAATTCATCTTGGCATATCTGTATTTTTTTTAACTGCTTTTGCAGCGGCATATGTAGTTCCAAATCCAACTTCGCTTGTTTTCAGCATCATAGGCGTTCCGTCTTGCATTATAGAATCTATAATTGCCCGCAAACACTTTCGCAAGAGCATACACCTCTATAACCTCGAAATGAGTAAACACCAAACTGCATAAACTAATAATTATTTTAAAGCAGGTTAACCTTTTTTAAAAAGGCATCTTTATTGGCACGGCTAATTGGAATTTCTTTTTCGTTAATTAAAAGTTCATTTTTTCTAATCTCTTTTATTTTATCGATGCGTACAATGAAAGAGCGATGCACACGTACAAAATCATTTTTGGGAAATTGACTTTCCATGGCTTTCATAGTGGCGTAAATAACATAGCGGTCTTTAATAGCATGTATATCAACGTAGTCAGACATGGCCTCGATGTACTCTACATCTTTAAAAAAAACCTGTACCATTTTGTTATTTTGCTTAATGTAAAAAAAATCGGGATTGAAGGCTTGCATGCTCTCTCTTATTTTATTTACTTTTAAAAGAGCTTTTTCAAAACGCTCGTAGGTAAAAGGTTTTACCATGTAATCGGCTACATCAAAATCAAAGGCTTCTGCGGCGTAATTGCGTTCAGAACTGGTGATGATAACATTAGGTGTGTTTACTAATTGCTTGATAAAATCAATGCCGTTTATGCCTTTTAATTCAATATCTAAAAAAATTAAATCGCACGTGCTTGTTTCGAGATAGGCAAGTGCGCTTTCCCCACTTTCGAAAACACCTTTTAGGTTTAGGGTATTGTTTTGTTGTATGTATTCTTTGAGAACAAAGGCAGCTACTTCGTTATCTTCTACAATGATACAGTTCATACTAAAAACAAATATAACTATATTTAGATATATAAGTCAATAGCCGAGAAAATAGTACCATTTATCGAAAATTTCTTTATTTACTAAAAAAATTAAACCCCAATTTTCTCGTTTACAATTTTTAAAATGATAGTTTCTAAAGCAACAGTTTTATTTTCTAAGTCTTTTCCTTTAGCAACAACATCAGCTACGAATGCTTTATCATCGTAACCTGCGGCATTAATGCGCACATTCATAAAAGCACCCATTACCGCGCTGCGTGCACATAAAGCACCTACACCCGCATCGGATATTGAATTGGGATTTCCAATCTCTGCCATAGCTTTAATAACTGTCATGCTATCGTACGTAGTTTGCATTACTTTAAACGGAATTTCAATGGCGAACTTCGTTGCGTCCTGTATAGCTTTTGTACGTATATTTTTTTCTTCATCCGTGCCTTTTGGTAAACCAAAGGTTGTCATAATTTTATTGAAAGCTGCTGTATCAGCATCTACTAATTTTACTAATTCATTTTTGTAATGCTCGCCTTTTTCTGCCCAGTCGCTAAACTCTTTCCAACGCTCATCCCAACCTTTTTTGTGTGATGATAAATTGGCAACCATCGTAGCCAACGCAGCTCCTAACGAGCCTACATAAGCAGCAATAGAGCCACCACCCGGTGCCGGACTTTCACTTGCGGTTTCATCAGCAAAATCTTTTAAGGTCATATTAACCAATCGGCTATCTGCTTTATCGGCAAGCATGTACTCAATAATTCTTTCTTCGGGTTTAAATGGCGTAAGCTCATCTAAGCCCATTGTTTTTACAGCAATTTTAATCAGCTCTTTTTCTGATACACCTGTTGAACGTTCTTGCTTGGTTAAAAAATATTTTCCCGCATCAAGCATTGCTTTTAAGGGAATCAAGCCTATCAACTCACTACCTGTAACACGTATACCACGCTCTGTAGCCTTTTTACAAACTTCATCAAACGCAATGTGTACAGGTGTAATGTTAATGTTGGTAAGGTTCATTGATATTTGTGCTACACCATACTCTTCAATAAACCAACCAATGGCTTTTACACTTTTTAGTGTGCCCGGCACCGATACAGGCTTACCTGTGGCATCAGTAACAATTTTACCTGTAACGGGGTTGCCCTCGCGTTTTACACGCCCCGCTTCACGCACATCAAATGCAATTGAGTTTGCACGGCGTGTTGAGGTTGTGTTTAAGTTTACATTATACGCTACTAAAAAATCGCGTGCTCCAATAACGGTTGCACCACGCTTAGCATCAAACTCTGCCGGACCAAAATCGGGTTTCCACTCAGGTAATTTTATTTTTTTAAAGAAGCCTTCGTACTCGCCCGCACGTATAACCGATAAGTTGCTTCTGTTTTTATTTGCTTGTGCTGCTTCGTATAAATAAATTGGTATATGTAATTCTTTGCCCACACGCTCGGCTAATTTTTGCGCCCACTTAGCGGTTTCTTCCATGCTGATGTTTGCAATTGGTATAAGCGGACAAACATCGGTTGCGCCCATACGAGGATGTTCGCCTTTGTGTTTGCTCATTTCAAGTAGCTCACCTGCTTTTTTAATGGCATGAAAAGCCGCTTCTATAACCGCATCGGGTGTGCCTACAAAAGTTACAACCGTACGGTTAGTTGCTTTACCCGGGTCAACATTTAGTAAACGCACTCCTTCAACAGATTCAATTTCATCTGTAATTTGTTTGATAACACTCATGTCGCGTCCTTCTGAAAAATTAGGAACGCATTCGATTAGTTGTTGCATAATTATTTATGTTTTAATTTTTGTTTTTAAAGGCAATCTATATCCCGCGCCAAATTCAATATAGTTAGCTACAGCCCATTGTGTTTTTAATGATATAATAGCTACCACATTATTTTTAAAATAATAACGCATCCCAATTCTACTGAAAAATTGGCTGCCATCTACAAATTTAGAAATCACATGGTAACCCAATTCTACAGGCAGACTTAACCTGCCAATGTTATAAGCATAGGCAAGTTTAACGCCCACCTGTATATTTTGTAAATTAGATGATAAATGCACAGTAGTATCTGCTTTTAGCTGTGCTAAATTAGCAGCATTGTAATAAACATCTATGCCTGCACCAAATTTATTTCGGTTCTTTTTATTGAAATAGTAAGTGGCAGAATAACTTTGCGCTAAATATTTTTTACCCTCGGGCATGCCAACTTCATTTAAACCAAAGGCTGCCCAAAACAATAGTTCGTGTTTAGATACGGCTTTCGAACTCGAATCAACTTTATCTATTATCGTTTTTTGTTTACAAGGCAATTTAAAAACTAAACCCGAATTTAAAGTAACCATGTTAACGCCCAAATTAGGTACTTTCGTTAGATGCATGTGAAAAATTTATTCCCCCTTCCCAACGAAAAAACTTGCCAATATTCCATCCAAAAAAATATTTAAAATTTATGTAAACGTTTTCGGGGTTGCTTATCAAATTATCTTTATGATTGGTAATAGGGTCGAAGTGCACCGGAGCATAAGCAAACCCCTCTGCATTCCGTATCTTCATTATCAGTAGCCTTATTTATGTTGGGCAGTGGCGGTGTGGCAAGTTCTTTTT
>JABDDQ010000072.1 GCA_013287545.1 Bacteroidota bacterium
CAACATAGAGCACCCAACCTTTTGAAAAAGAGGGGATGCAAAAGGCAACTTAGCATAACAGATAGTGCCGCAGAAAAAATACCGCCATGCCTCGGTATGGTAAGGGTGAAAACGCGAGGTAAGAGCTCACGCGCGAAGTAGTAATGCTTTGTGGGGAAAACCTTAGGGGTTGAAAAGCCAAATAAGTTGCGGTTATATAAGCAGCTCGTTTATGTGTTGCTTGCAACACGCCGCAATGGGTAGGCCGACCAGATAAATGATAGAAGCCGCGCAAGCGGAACAAAACCCGGCTTATAGACCTGCTTATTTTTTTCTTAAAAAATTAGAGTAATGTTATAGAGTTTGTCATTTCGAAGGAGGTACGACTGAGAAATCTGTATTTGGGATTAAGTTGATTGCAAATAAAGATTTCTCCCTGCGGTCGAAATGACAAGAAGTAATAAAATCAATTTAAAAATTGTAATAAGCTCGTATGCCTACGCTATTTTGCATGGTGTATTTAGCAGCAGCACCAATATTGATTTTATCGTAAGAAGGGTTGTAAACTAATTGAATAGTATACTTGCTGCTTAGCGTTAAGTTAATGCCCAAGCCTGCAAAAGCACCTAAACCAAATCCAATAAGGTTGTGCTGCCTAACTGCACCGTAACCAGGCAGTGTATAAGCGGGCGTTAAATCGATAGTAAGGTTATTAATGATGGCTTGATTTTTTAGAAACTTAGCCAGTGTTACATCGATACCGCCTTCAACAAAAAAATTAAGTTTATCATTATCGCCCAATACACGCTGAACACCTAATTGACTAATTAAGCGTTGTTCGCCACCTGTGATAACAAATGTTTGTATGTTTTGTGCACCTTGAAACCCACTGGTTGAAGAATTAGTAGTACCCGATGTGTAAATATTAAAATTGCCGTTAACGGTTAATTTAGTTGCATTTACATTTAAAATAACCGATGTTTTATTATCGAAACAATAGCGTGTGTTTAAGCCTACCTGTAAAGATATATTATACCTAAGGTTAATGGGCATGCAACTTTCATCGAAACTCCACTGACCCGGATTTACTTTAAGCGCTATGGCAATTTGATCGGTTAATCCGTTTCCGCCACCATAATTATTTACAATTTGCTGATATAAAAAACTATTTAAAAAAGTGTTTTGGTTTCCGTTAACATCTAAACCATAACCGTTGTAAAGATTGGTGTTGTACTTGTTTGCAAACATGGTACCTGCTTGTAGCCCAATATGAAAACCTCTTAAATCTTTATCTGTGGTTTTGTTATCATCATCGGTATCGGTAGTATCTTGTTGTGCGAAAGCTGATGTAGAGAAAAATAAAAAAAGCCCGATAATGGAAATTGCTTTGTAGAAACGTTTAGCCATTATCGGACTTTATTATTTAGTTATCGTAAATTAATTTTTATTTTAAACTGCCTACCATGTCTTCAGGACGAACCCATTGGTCGAACTGCTCGTTGGTAACGTAACCTAAACCTACAGCCGCTTCGCGCAGTGTTTTGTTTTCTTTATGCGCGGTTTTAGCAATTTTAGCCGCTTTTTCGTAACCGATGTGCGTGTTAAGGGCAGTAACCAACATTAACGAATTTTCCATGTGTTGTTTAATGATTGGCAAGTTTGGTAAAATGCCTGCAGCACAATGGTCGTTAAATGAAACACAAGCATCGCCTAACAAACGTGCGCTTTGTAATACATTAGCAGCAATTAAAGGTTTAAATACATTTAATTCGAAATGACCCATAGAGCCACCCACCGTAACAGCCATATCATTACCCATAACCTGTGCGCACACCATGGTTAAAGCTTCGGGCTGAGTAGGGTTTACTTTACCCGGCATAATAGATGAACCCGGTTCGTTATCAGGGATAATAATTTCGCCAATGCCTGAACGAGGCCCTGAGCTTAACATACGAACATCGTTAGCTATTTTAAATAGCGCAACAGCCGAACGTTTTAATGCGGCTGATAATTCAACCATAGCATCATGCGCTGCTAAGGCTTCAAATTTATTTGGCGCGGTTACAAAAGGTAAACCTGTTAGTTCAGCAATTTTTTTAGCTACTAACACATCGTAACCTTTTGGTGTGTTTAAACCTGTACCAACAGCTGTACCACCAAGGGCTAATTCGCGAACCATTTCTAACGCATTTTTAAGTGTGCGAATGCTGTTGGTTATTTGTTGTACGTAGCCGCTAAATTCTTGTCCTAATGTTAATGGTGTAGCATCCATAAAATGCGTACGACCCGTTTTTACAATGTTTTTAAATTCTTCTGCTTTTGCATGCAAGGTGTCGCGTAATTTTACCATACCCGGAATGGTGATTTCTGCTACTTGCTTGTAAGCCGCAATGTGCATAGCAGTTGGGTAGGTGTCGTTACTTGATTGTGATTTATTTACGTCATCATTTGGGTGTAACACTTTTTTCTCATCGGCTAATTTGCCACCGCTTAACACATGTGCACGGTAAGCAATAACCTCATTAGCATTCATGTTACTTTGTGTGCCCGAACCTGTTTGCCAAATAACTAAAGGAAATTGGTCATCTAATTTATGCGCTAAAATTTCATCACACACTTTACCAATTAAATCGCTTTTATCTTTAGCAAGTACGCCTAACTCTGTATTAGCAAGTGCGGCGGCTTTTTTTAAATAAGCAAAAGCATAAATAATTTCTTTTGGCATGCTTGCCTCAGGTCCTATTTTAAAGTTGTTACGGCTGCGCTCGGTTTGTGCGCCCCAATATTTATCGGCAGGTACTTTTACCTCGCCCATGGTATCATGTTCAATTCTGTATTCCATCTTGTTAGTTAGTGTTTGTGTTTCCATGCAACGAAATTAGTAACATTTTGGTAATTGAGAGAGGCTTATATCGTTAAATAATGCTGTAATTAATGCCCCAAACGTTTTTTATCATCATCGTTGCCTTTAACATCTCTCTGCGCAATTTTTACTTTACCAAAATTGTAGGTTAAGCCTGTTACAAAGCGGCGCGAATCGAAGGTTACGTCTACATTAAAAGTTTGTCCGGGAACATAATTGACATTTTTTGTACCCAGTGTAAAGAATATATCGTTTACACCAATAGAAACATTTAGTTTATTATTTAAGAAAGATTTTTTGATGGAAAAATTAGCGGCCCACCTGCTTTTGGTAGTAACTGAACCTGAAAACCAGGGAGCCAGATAAACACCACTTAGTTCTGTTTTAAAACCTTTTGGCAGGTTTATAGTATTTGAAATATTACCGTAGCCCGAAGGGGCTCCGTTTGTATAATTAATATTACTAAGGCTGCCGGTATATTTAAAATAATAACCTGTGGCACTTACCGAAAGTGTCCACCATTTTACCAAATCTTTTTGGAAGAAAGCTGAAAGGGCGTAGGTTTCAAAAAGATGCAGATTACCTACATGTCCAATATTTATTTTAGTAACCTCATCTTGTGTGTTATAGCCAAATATATCGTTTGTGGTACGTGAGTATGAGAAGGATGCACCTACAATGCCTTTATAGTTATGAGAAATTTCGTAATTATTAGTAAGAGCAGGATATAAGAACGGGTTACCGGTGCCATAACTTAATAAGTTGCCATAAAACTGCCTATAGGGATTAAAGGTGTTATAATCTGGCCTGTCTATTCTTCTGCTAAAAGATACCTGAAAATTATGCTTATCGTTTTTACTATAGCTTACACTTGCCGTAGGAAATAAATTAGAATACTGCCTTGTATAAGCAATGCCGCTGGTTACACTTAGGGTTTGTATGTTGGTGTTTTCTGCACGCAGGCCGGCCTGTAAGCCAAACTTTTTTATTTGCTTTTGCATGTTTATGTAAGCTGCTAAAATGCGGTCTTTATAGGTAAAATTATTGGTGTAGTTTGTATTGGTAACATAAGTGCCCGTGGTGTTGTTTAAATTTTGTAGCTGGTAAATACTATTCATGCTATTGAAAGAGCCTTTGGCTCCGGCTTCGAAGCTAACGTCTTTAAAAATCTTTTTTTCAAAATCTAAACGACCGATATAGGTGTTTAAGTGAATGGTGTTGCTATTTTTAAAATCGGAAGAAGGCATAGATGCCACGCCATCGGTATAAAAATTATTTTGAAAGGTGCCCGGATATATATCGTTATACGGGCTATAAAAATCTCCGTTAAATTTTAGTTTAGTGCCCAGTGTATCAAACTTGTGTTCGGCATTTACGTTGGTGTAAATATAATTCCAGGGATTAGGCACACTTGATTTAAAATCGAGTCTATTATAACCTAAGGAATTATCACTAATAACATCACTGCCGATACGCACATTTTGAGTGTTACCCGGTATGTCTTCTACACGCACGCCAATAGTGTTTTTGCTGTTTACGTACCAATCTGTCCCTACAAAAATATTGGCTGTTGGGCCGCTTAAGTGTATAGTTGAATATTCATCGAGTGTAGTGGTTACGCCATTATCTGTTATAATTCTTTGTTTATGATTTGTATTGCGCTGACCTTGATTGAATACATTGACGCCACTAAAAAATGTAAACTTTTTGGCTTTGTAGTTTAATGTGACACCTCCTAATTGTTGGTCGTAAAACCCTTGCTGATTAGAGAGGTTGACGCTACCGCTAAAACCAGTCATATTTACTCGTTTAGTAACAATGTTTATGATGCCCGCATTGCCAGCTGCATCGTACTTTACGGGTGGGTTTTTAAGTATTTCTATTTTCTGGATGCTGGAGGCACTCATGCTTTTTAGTACAGCCATTAGTTGGTCGCCTGAGAGTTGCTGCACTCTATCATCAATTAAAACTTTTACGCCCGATTTACCCTGTATGCTAATTACGCCATCAGTAACAATAACGCCGGGAAGGCGCATGAGCAAATCGTACACGGTGTTACCTATAGCCATTGCGCTGCCTTCTATATTAACTGTAACGTTTCCGTTTTTAAATTCGATGGGTTTTTCATGGCGGTTACGGCCACTTCTTTCAGGTTAACTGAATTTTCTTTTAATACAATAGGCGGCAGGTTTAATTGGGTAGAAGAATCTACGCTGCCGAGATTCAAAATTGTATCGGTATAGCCTACGTAATTTATTTTAAGCAAGTAGTTTCCCGTTTTTAAATTTTCAAATAAAAAGGTGCCGTCTTCGGTAGTTACTGTGCCTTTGGCAATGGTGCTATCGGCAGTATTTAATAAGGCAAGCGGGCAGAATGAAATTGCATTTGTTTTGGCATCTACAATTTTTCCTTCGAGCCTGTTTTGTGCATGCGCGCTAAAAAAAGAAAAAACGAGAAAGGGGATAAATAAAAAGTATTTCAGAAAAAAAATGTTTTGTTGTTTGTTTAAAATAACGGCACTGTTTTTATTTTATTGCATGAAAATTTAAATAAATAGTACAGCTATTTAATTAAGAAGTTGAGACGAAAAAAATTAGAAACAAGCTTTTACTTAGCCTTCATTTTATTGCCTTTAGCTTCGTGGGTTACTTCGGCAAGACCCAGTTTTTCCATAAGAGGAGGAAGATACATGCCAAACCTGCCACGTAAGCCTTTTTTTAAACCATACCAGCCACCCACCGGATTTTTTTCTGAACGGCCCCATGCTTCAACCGTGCCTTCTTTAGCGGGTTTTTGCTCATCGGCACTA
>JABDDQ010000073.1:0-5442 GCA_013287545.1 Bacteroidota bacterium
GGTGGTGGATTTAGTGGCGGCAGTGGTTTTTACAGTACAGGTACCGGTGGTGGTGGCAGTTTAAACACAGGCACCATCATCATCATAATTGTAGCGGTGCTAATTTATTTCTATCTTAAAAAAAGCGGCAAATTAGGTGGCCTAACGGGCGGAGATGATGGTGATGATGAAGTACAAAGCATGCCCGACAGACCTTTACCCGAAGGTTTAGACAGAGAAAAAATACAATCCTCTTTTTTAAGCATACAGGATGCCTGGCAAAAAAAAGAATTGAAAAACGTACGCAAATGGGTGTCTGATGGGGTGTACCAGCGCTTTAACGCGCAGTTTGCCATGATGAATAAACTGGCACAGGTAAATAAATTAACCAATATTAATGTAAATGGCATTAAGCTTGCCAATGCGGGCCTTGATGGGCATTACCACACAGCCGATGTAGCTATTAGCTTTACCATGGATGATGAATTTTTAAGTGAAAAATATCCATCGTTCAACCAAAAATTTAGAGGCGAAAGTGCTATGGAGTATTGGACGTTTATAAAACGAAACGATGCCCAACAAAATAAAAATTTATACAACGATAATAATTGCCCTAACTGCGGTGCGCCGTTTGATGTAAGCATGGGCGAAATTAGTCGTTGCAGTGCCTGCGGTACACTTACCAATAATGCCAGCTACGATTGGGTACTAAGCGAAATTACCCAACAAGATGATTATAGCGGTGGTACCAATTTTACAAAGCAGGCAGAGTTACAGGAGTTAACCAAGCACGATAATTTATTTTCGGTACAGCGCATAGAAGATGTGGCGTCGAACGTGTTTATGCAAATAATGGAAGTGCTATCGGGCGCACCCGAAAAAAAACTAACCCGTTTTGCTGATGCAGAAACAACCCAAAGCATTTTAGCGCAGAAAAAAGAACTGGGCAATTTTATATTCGATCGCCTTTATTTAAACGATGTTGATTTGGTTGATTTTAATACAAGCAATGAACGACTGAATTTAATTTTCTCGCTAAAAGCAACCTACCAACGTGTACAAGCAGGAGAAAAACTTAAACTGATAGATGACGATATGGTTACCAGGCATTATGCCATTATACTATCTAAAAACTTAAAAGCCCTGCAAACCGCCGAAAAAGAAACTGTATACAGTTACGAGTGTGCCAATTGCGGTGCCCCTTTTACCGATACTACAAACGATGTTTGCCCATATTGCAGCGCCCCTATAATCGATTTTAATAAAAATTGGGTGCTTACATTTTTTAAAATGAGTTAAGCAAACCGTTTTAAAAAATTACCTTTGCGCTCATGCTTCTTAAAACGTTAGATAAATACATTTTAAAAAAATTTATCGGCACCTTTATTTTCTCCATCCTGCTTATTATTTGCGTGGTTGTTATTTTCGATATTTCCGAGAAAATAGATAATTTCATTCACGCCTCTATGCGCGAAATTATTTTCGACCACTATTTAAATTTCATTCCATTTTTTGCCAATAAACTTAGTCCGTTGTTTGCGTTTATTTCGGTTATTTTCTTCACCTCAAAAATGGCAACCCGGTACGAAACCGTGGCTATATTAAGTAGCGGCATAACGTATAGAAGGTTTTTACGCCCTTATGTTATTGGTGCGGGTGGCATTGCGTTAACATCGTTGTACTTAAGTCATTTTGTAATCCCAAAAGCAAACCGACACAAACAGGCTTTTGAGGATAAGTATATTAATCAGCACTATCAAACAATGGCCAGAAACATACACCGTCAGTTAGATAAAAATACGGTGATTTATATGGAGAGTTATTCGGATGGAGATAAGCGTTGCAATAGGTTTACCTTGGAGAAAATTAAAAACTTTCAGCAATATTATATGCTTAGCGCCGATGGGATACAATGGGATACTGCAAAGAAAAAATGGATAGCCTATAATTATTACGAACGCATAGCACATAGCGATAGTTCGCAAAAAAACTCAGCTAAACGTTATACCGAAGAATTAAAATTTGGACAACAAAAAGAAATTGACATAAACTTTAAACCCATTGATATGGGGCGTATAGAAAGTAAGGTGGAGATTATGACCTACCCCGAACTGAAAAAATTTATTGCCGATGAAACAGAGAAAGGGTCGAGTGGGATAGAACGTTTTGAGGTAGAAAATTACATGCGTACAGCTTTTCCTTTTTCTACGTTTATTTTAACCATTATTGGTGTTTGTATTTCATCTCGCAGAGTACGGGGTGGCATAGGCCTACACTTGGCGATGGGTTTATTGTTGGCAGCATCGTATATGTTGTTTTCGCAAGTATCATCTACGTTTGCTATAAATGGCTTAATGCATCCACTTATAGCAGTTTGGATTCCCAATTTTTTATATGGCGGCATTGCTTTTTATTTATACCGCACCGCACAGAAATAAGTTTAAGGATTTACTAAAAATATAAATCTTCGGCTTTTAAACGGAGATATTTTCTTACGGAAAGAGCGGCACTTAAGCCTGATATTAAGATGCCTAATAAAATGGTTACTAAAAATAAAATCAATAAATAGTTTGGGTTTTGTACCACCAATAACTCAGGTATAAATTTGTTAGATGCAATTATAAACACCACCACCAATATATCGGCTATAATGCCTGCAATAACCCCGTTTATAACCCCGTTTATAATAAATGGTTTCCTTATAAACGATTGCGTAGCACCTACCAAATACATGGTTTTTAATAAAAAACGTTTAGAATAAATTGATAAACGAATGGTGTTATTAATTAAAGCAACTGCAATAATAATTAGCAAGGCTGAGAAGAATAAAATAATGGCACTAATTTTCTGTGTGTTTTTATTAATGTTTTCTACCAACACTTTTTGATACACCACTTCGCGCACAATTTTTTCTGATGCAATTTCTTTTTCAATCCACGCCAAGCTATCGGGGTTAGCATATTCAGCTTTTATGTTTGCATTAATAGAAGAGGGTAGAGGGTTAAAACCTAAAAAGGTAACAAAATCGTCGCCTGTTTTTTGCTTCATTTCTTCAGCGGCTTCTTCTTTACTTTTGTAAGTGGCACTTTTTATGTAAGTAGCGGCATCTATGGTTTTCTTTAATTTATCAATTTCAGGTTGCGGGGCATCTTCTTTTAAATATACTTGGAAACCCCCATTTTCTTTTACGTGGTTTACAATTAAACGCGCATTAATAAACACCCAGCCAACTAAGGCTAATAAAAATAAAACTAAAGATAAACTCATAACCACCGTAACCGATGAAGTTTTTATTTTACTTTGCAGTGTGTTGCGTGCCATATCAAAGGCTAATGTACATTTGCTTTTTAGTTGTTTAACTTTGATAACCACGTTTTAACTAACACACAGTTGTTGAATGCCCTTGCCTAAACAAACATATACTACACTTATAAAGCAACATGCCAAGCGTTTGGGTTTTGAATATTGCGGTATATCTAAAGCCGATTTTTTAGAAGAAGAAGCGCCACGTTTAGAAAAGTGGTTAAACAACAACATGCACGGCGAAATGAAGTATATGGAGAACTACTTTGATAAACGCTTAGACCCACGTTTGTTGGTTGATGGCGCTAAATCGGTAGTATCCTTATTGCTTAACTATTATCCGGAGAAAGAACAAAACCCCGATGCGCCAAAAATTTCTAAATATGCTTATGGTAGCGATTATCATTTTGTGATAAAAGAAAAATGCAAAACACTTATTGATGTTTTAAAAGAAGAAATTGGTGATGTAAACGGACGCTGCTTTGTAGATTCTGCACCCGTTATGGATAAAGCCTGGGCAAAAAAATCGGGTTTGGGTTGGGTAGGAAAAAATAGCAACCTCATTACTAAAAGTAGTGGCTCTTTCTTTTTTATTGCCGAGCTTATTATAGATGTGGAGCTTGAGTACGATGGACCGGTTAAGGATTATTGTGGCACGTGTACACGTTGTATAGATGCTTGCCCTACCGATGCTATTGTTGCACCCTATATAGTGGATGGCAGTAAATGTATTTCGTACTTTACTATTGAGTTAAAAGAAAATATACCGACTGATTATAAAAACAAGTTTGATAACTGGGCTTTTGGTTGTGATGTGTGCCAGGATGTTTGTCCTTGGAACCGTTTTAGCAAACCACACACCGAACCTCTGTTTAATAACAATAGCGATTTATTAGATTGGGATGCCAAACAATGGCAAGACATAACACAAGAAGTTTTTAGCAAAGTGTTTAAAAACTCAGCCGTTAAACGTACAGGTTTTAAAGGTTTAAAACGTAATGTAGATTTTTTGAAATAGTGTTTTAAAATATCTCGTTAAAAAAACGAGGTAGCAAAGCGGGTTTTAATAATATAGTAAACACAAAACCAAACACCGCACCCCAAAAGTGAGCGTTATGCCCAATGTTATCTAACTGACGTTTACCCATATACCAACTGTACAATAAGTACAAACCTCCAAAAAGCCAGGCGGGTATAAAAAACGGAATAAACAAAATGCCCATGCCCATTGATGGATTTATTAAAATGGCGCTAAACACAATAGCGGTAACAGCACCGCTGGCACCAACGGAAGAATAACTTGGGTTATCTCGTTGCTTTATAAAATCGAACAGCGTAGAGAAAAAAATACCGCCTACATATAGTAGGATAAAATAAAATACCGCCTTCTCGTGAAAGAGTAATGGGAAATATTGTTCTTCTAATACTTGTCCAAATAAGTAAAGCGCATACATATTAAAAGCTAAGTGCATGTAATCGCCATGCAAAAAAGCATGCGTAAACAACCTGTAATATTGTTTATAATGGTAAGTTGCATAAGGACTAAATAAATATTTATTAAAAACCTTTGCATCACTAAACGCCCAAAAAGAAAAGGCAATGCAGGCAATTATAATAATAGTTGTTATCATATAAATTTATGCTTCAAATATATCCAATAAAAAAGGCTGCACCACCAGCAGCCCCTTTCTTGTTGATTTGATTTTTACTTAATCAACGTTATCGTGTAAAAAAGAGTTGTTAGGTTTAATTTCCATTTTTTTATCATCTCCTTCGCTTAATGTATAACGAGACACATTGCTTTCAGTAGAATAATTTACGTTATCTAACTTAATATTCTGACGAACAAAAGACGGTTCTTTTTCAAGTTCATTTAAACCTTCTGATGATTTTAGTTTAAACGTAATGTCTTTCAATTTTTTAATGCGCTCTTGTGCCATACGGATACGCTCTTCACGCTCCAATTTTTGTAAGTCTTCCGGGCTTAAATTCTCAAGGCTTTTTGCCTCTGCTTCAACTTCGTTAGATGAAGAAACCATTTTAATTTCCATGGTCATTTCTTCTTCTGTTGAATCGATTGACTCAGTTGCACTATTTGTAAAGCTATGTTCTTCTTCGCTTACAATTTCGTTTAAAGAAGATTCAGTAACTACAAACTCA
>JABDDQ010000074.1 GCA_013287545.1 Bacteroidota bacterium
CAGGAACCACCTTAGAAAAATTACACGATTTATTAAAGCATAAAAAAGCCAAACAAATAAAAACCGCAACTTTATTATTTAAACCTTTAGCTTACAAAAAAACTATACCAATAGATTATATTTGTATGGAGATACCAAACGATTTTGTGGTTGGGTATGGTTTAGATTATGATGGTTTGGGAAGGAATTTGAAAGACATTTATGTTTTAGCTTAGTCATATTTTTTAACTGTAAATTATAAAACCAATAGTAAACCTCATCAACATGCTTAATATCGTTTTATTTGGCCCTCCGGGCGCAGGCAAAGGCACACAATCAAAAAAATTGTGCGATAAGTATAACTTAATGCATCTTTCTACCGGAGATTTGTTGCGCGATGAAATTAGCCGCAGTACTCAACTTGGCTTACAAGCTAAATCGGTTATGGATAAAGGTGAACTTGTTAGCGACGAGATTGTTATTGCAATGATTGGTGGTAAATTAGATGCTAACCCACAAGCTAAAGGCTTTATTTTTGATGGTTTTCCGCGTACACAAGCACAGGCAAAAGCATTAGATGAGTTATTAGAAAAAAAGAAAGCACCCATTAGTATGATGGTTGCTTTGGAGGTTAACGATGAAGAATTATTACATCGTTTATTATTACGCGGAGCCGATTCTGGCAGAGCAGATGATAGAGATGAAAATGTGATTCGTCGCCGTATATTTAATTATAACAACCAAACTGCTCCCTTAAAAAAATATTATTCTGAACAGAAAAAATTCCATTCGGTTTACGGAATGGGTAGCATTGAAGATATTTTTGATTTATTGGTGGCTACCATCGATAACAAAACACAAGTCAAGAAGCCTTACTATGATGGCATGGTTACCGTTGCCGATATTAGTGTTGAAGACGAACCAGCTAAGCATTTAAAAAATGGGGTTGATAAAATTACACATAAAGCAACTCCAGCTAAAAAAGCTGTTGTAGCAAAAAAACCAATTGCTAAACCTGCTGTACCTGCAAAAAAGAAACCAGTTGCTAAGAAAAAAGCAGCTCCTAAAAAGAAAGCTGTAGCTAAAAAAACTAAGCCTGCTGCAAAAAAATCAGGTAAAAAAGTTGCCGTAAAAAAAGTAACAAAAAAAGTAGTAGCTAAAAAAGCTAAAGCTAAGGTGGTTAAAAAATCTCCGGTTAAGAAAAAAGTGGCTGCTAAAAAACCAATCAAAAAATCTTCTAAAAAAAGAAAATAAAACGAGCTCTCTTCCGTGGATAAAAACTTTATTGATTATGTAAAAATATGCTGCAGAAGTGGCAAAGGCGGTAGTGGCTCTATACATTTCCATCGTGATAAACTTACCTCTAAAGGCGGACCCGATGGTGGTGATGGTGGGCGTGGCGGACATATTATTTTACGTGGCAATAAACAGCTTTGGACCTTGCTTCACTTAAAATACCGCAAACACATTATTGCTAAAGAAGGTGAAAATGGTGGAAGTGCATTGCGTAGTGGCAAACAAGGTGTAGATGAAATTTTAGAAGTACCCTTAGGAACCATTGCCCGCGATGTCGAAACCGGACGATTGGAATGCGAAATTACCGAAGACGGACAGGAAATTATATTAGTACCAGGTGGTCGTGGCGGACAAGGCAATCATCATTTTAAAAACCCCACACGCCAAACTCCACACTTTGCACAACCCGGTGAAGATGGAAAAGACGAATGGAAAGTACTTGAACTTAAAGTGCTTGCCGATGTTGGTTTGGTAGGCTTCCCTAATGCAGGTAAATCAACTTTATTATCGGTAATCTCTGCCGCAAAACCTGAAATTGCAAATTACCCTTTTACAACTCTTGTACCAAACTTAGGCATTGTAAAATATCGCGACTACAAATCGTTTGTAGTAGCTGATATACCGGGAATTATTGAAGGTGCCCACGAAGGTAAAGGACTTGGTTTACGCTTTTTACGTCATATAGAAAGAAACTCGGTTTTACTATTTTTAGTACCGGCCGATGCTAAAGACATTGTTGATGAGTATAAAGTTTTATTAAACGAGTTAAAACAGTTTAACCCTGAACTACTTGATAAACAACGTGTTTTAGCCATTTCAAAGGCTGATTTATTAGATGAAGAGTTAGAAAAAGAAATGACTGCCGATATTAAAAAACGCTTGAAGGGCAAAAATCAAATTGAATTTATGTTCTTTTCTTCTCATACCGAGAAAAACATAATGCAATTAAAAGATACGCTGTGGCGTAAAATGAACGAGCACGAGTTTTAATCTCGCATAATCTCCGCCTTATATTCACTTGCCACAATAGGGCGTTGCAATAAAACAGGGTTTTCAATCAGTATCTGAATCCACTCATCATCGGTAAACTTTTTATTCGCAAATTTTTTCTTAAAAAGCTCCTCATTAGTTCTAACAACTTCCAGAGGTTTCATGTTAAGTTTCATCAAAAGGCTTTTCAGTAGTTTTTTTGTTAGTGGTGTTTTTAAATATTCTACTACTTCAAGCTCACAGCCTTTTTCGGTAAGGGTTTCAAGTGCTTTTCGACTTTTAGAACAGCGTGGATTATGGTAAATAGTTAATTTTTTCATTAACGCAAAAGTAACAAACAGTTTTCGACAAATGCACATTGGGTAATGGCTAAAATTATTTATATTAGTCAAAATTTTATATCATGAGCAGCGAAGCTTTGAAAGCCTCTACGGGGTTGAGTTTTGAAGGATTTAAAGAAGCAGTTTTAAACGATTTTCGTATTGTAAACGAAAGCCGTCAAACCAGTTTATTGGGTCGTAAAGAAGTGTTGACAGGCAAAGCCAAGTTTGGCATTTTCGGCGATGGTAAAGAGGTTGCACAAATAGCAATGGCTAAGGTTTTTAAACCCGGCGATTTTAGAAGTGGTTACTATCGCGATCAAACTTTTATGATGGCTATTGGTGCTTTGTCGCTTGAACAATATTTTGCAGGACTGTATGGACACCCAGATGAAAACCACGACCCCATGAGTGGTGGCAGACAAATGGGCGGGCACTTTACTACGCCATTTTTAGATGAGCAAGGCAATTTTTTAGACCTTGTAAATCGTAAAAACTCTTCGGCTGATATTTCTCCAACAGCAGGGCAAATGCCTCGTTTATTAGGTTTGGCTTATGCCTCTCATTTTTTCAGAATTAATAAAGATTTACAAACAAAAGAATTTGCTCATCTATCAAATAAAGGAAATGAAGTAGCTTTTGGTACCATTGGTGATGCTTCAACATCAGAAGGACCTTTTTGGGAAGCCATGAATGCTGCTGCCGTGTTACAAGTGCCTATGCTAATGAGTGTATGGGATGACGGGCATGGCATATCGGTTCCTAAAAAATACCAAACTGCCAAAGAAAGTATTAGCGAAGCATTAGCCGGTTTACAACGAACAAAAGATAAAAAAGGCTTTGAAATTTTATTGACTAAAGGCTGGGACTATGCGCATTTATGCGAAACATACGAAAAAGCCATAAAAATTTGTCGTGAAGAACATGTACCTGTTTTAGTACATGTTGAAGAAGTAACACAACCGCAAGGGCACTCTACATCAGGCTCGCACGAACGATATAAAGATAAAGAACGTTTGCAATGGGAAACTGATTTTGACTGCGTTAAAAAAATGCGCGAATGGATTATTCAAAATGCATTAGCTACCGAAACTGAATTAAATAAAATTGAAGAAGATGCTAAAACAGCTGTAAGTAACGCAAAAACTGCCGCATGGAAAGCGTATTTAGAACCTATTAAAAAAGAAGTAGCCGAAGTTACCGCTTTGTTTACTGAGTTAGAATTGAGTAACAAAGGTTCATTTATAACTGCCATTAAAAATGAATTACTGGCCATTAAAGAACCCATTCGTAAAGATATACATGTGGCGGCTAAACGTGTTTTACGTTTAACTAAAAACGAAAATTCCGATACTCGCAATAAATTATCTGATTGGTTAGGACTTTCTCGTATTGAAAACGATGAGCGTTATAGTTCAACTTTATTTTCTCATTCTGCTTTACATATTGCACCGGTAAGTGTTGAGTACGGAAGTGAGCAAAAGCAAATGGATGGCAGAGAAATTCTACGCGATAATTTTGATGCTATACTTAGCAAGTATCCTGAAACGATGGTGTTTGGAGAAGATGCAGGAAAAATTGGCGGCGTTAATCAGGGCTTAGAAGGTTTACAAAAAAAATATGGAGAACACCGTGTGTTTGATACCGGCATTAGAGAATGTACCATTATGGGGCAAGCTATTGGACTTGCTATGCGTGGCTTACGCCCTATTGCCGAAATACAATATTTAGATTATTTGCTTTACGCACTGCAAATTATGAGCGATGATTTAGCTACCGTTCAATGGCGTACCAAAGGCAAACAAAAAGCCCCTGTTATTATTCGCACACGTGGGCATAGATTAGAGGGAGTTTGGCATAGCGGTTCGCCTATGGGTATGATTATTAGTGCTTGTCGTGGCATACATGTTTGTGTGCCTCGTAACATGACTAAAGCAGCAGGTTTTTATAACACGTTATTACAAGCCGACGAACCGGCTTTGGTTGTTGAGCCTTTAAATGGATATCGTTTAAAAGAAAACCAGCCTATTAATTTTGGTGAGTTTAAAACACCTCTTGGCATTCCTGAAACTATACAAGAAGGAAGTGATATAACTATTGTTACATATGGGTCTTGTGTTCGTGTAGCGCAAGATGCTATTAAAATGCTACAAGAACACAATATTTCGGTTGAGTTAATTGATGTACAAACTTTATTACCGTTCGATATTAATCATCAAATTGTAGAGTCGGTTAAAAAAACAAACCGTGTTTTATTTTTAGATGAAGATGTACCGGGTGGCGCATCAGCTTACTTAATGCAACAAGTGTTAGAAGTGCAAGGTGGTTATCAGTTTTTAGATGCCGAGCCTATAACTCTTGCAGCTAAAGAGCACCGACCTGCTTACGGTACCGATGGCGATTATTTTAGCAAACCAAGTGCCGATGATGTGTTTGATGCCGTTTATAATTTAATGAACGAAGCTGATCCTGATGAGTATCCAGCTATTTATTAAGTTTTAGAGATTTTTAGTTTAGATTATTTTTTGAGAACTTAGTTCTAAGTAAATAATCTAAACTTATTTTACCTGCACCTGTACACATAAGCGATACAAGCATTAATATATAGTATAAAGGAATTTCAAATCCATTTTCCCCTGCTTCAAAACCATTACCCCAATGCACCGTTTTTATAGCAACTAACATGGTTATTATAAGTGGAATGGAGATAATGCGAACACCCAATCCTAAAGTAAGTAACAGCACACCCAAGCACTCGGTTGCAGTTGCTAAATAGGCCTGAAAATAAGGTGCAGGAATGCCCATGCCGGCAAACCAATCACCAATAGCATGTACATCAGCTAACTTTGCCATAGCAGGTT
>JABDDQ010000075.1 GCA_013287545.1 Bacteroidota bacterium
TTTAATCACCGATAATTTTAGTCATTTTGTTCCGCACGCAGTTATTAATCCTTAACTAAATTAGGGTTGGTGGTTTTGCTAATTATTTTGGTTTCGTTGAATGCTCCGCTAAGGCTCCACATTTCAAGCTACGAACTTTACAACCTCTAATACAAATACTATATATTTGTAAGTATAAATGGTTTGTGCAACACAAATAATTAAAATTTTAAAATCATGAGTTCGCATACAGATAATGTACCTAAATGGGTGCGTGTAGCAGTAGGTGTTTTAGCGGTAATAAATCTTGCTTTTGGAGTAGCGAGTTATTTAAGCATGTCTTTACTATTTAAAGATGGAACAGGACTTGACCTTACAAACGTAATTCTAAAAAATGCAAGTTATGAATTTGCTGCTCGCAATTTGGCAATTGGTTTAGCCTTAACCTTTGTTACCATTATAAAAGGTGCCCCCGAAGCCCTGGTAATTTTAACCATTATACGCGCATTAATAGAAATTCAAACAATTATTCTATCAATTGTACAAGGCAATATAAATGTTATGTTACTTATACCGGTTGTATTTTTAGTGTTAGAAATATTTATAATTAAAACTTTAATAGTTGTAATTAAAAAAGAAGAAAAATTAGAAAAGTAGCGTAGCTGCTTTAACCGTAATTTAATTGGCACACGTATATTCAAATGTGTAGTACACATTTGCTTCATTTCTTTTTTATAAAACCAAAACTCACAACAAGTGTTAATAAAAACACTTTGGCACAGCCTTTGGGAATTGATAAGTAAACTTAAAGACCTTCATATGAAAAACCCGAAAAAAATATTTCTGTTTTAAATCACACAAATGCCTTTTTAGTTATCTTTAAACAGTTTTTAACGATTATTAATGTTAAAAAATTTATAACCATAATATATTTGTTGTATGAAACAAACAAACAAAATTTGCGCATTATTTTTTATGCTGATAAGCATAGGCGCAGCAGGCTACGCACAAGCGCCATCAAACCAAACACCCGATTCGTTAGGTTTACCGGGCGATAACTTAAACCTATACGCGGTACTTTCTCTTTTTAAAGATTCAAAAAGTGTTGAAGAGTTTGAGCAAAAATTAAACAGCCCCGATAACAAAGTAAACAACCTCGATTTAAACCACGATGGGCAAATTGATTACCTGCGTGTAAAAGATTACGGCGAAAACGGTTTACACTCCCTTGTAATACAAGATCCTATAACCGCAACCGAATCGCAGGATGTTGCCATTATTGAAATAGAGCAACAAGGCAACAACAATGTGCATGTGCAAATTGTTGGCGATGAAGATTTATATGGCAAAAATTATATTATTGAGCCACAAGACCAACAACAAGCGCAGCAACAACAGGCTCCGCCACCGCCACAACAACAGGCACAACCCGTTTATAACGACCAACAACAACCCGTTGTAGTTAATAATAATTATTACAACCAAAATCCAAATTATTACAACCAGGGTCAGCTGCCTCCACCTATAAATGTGTGGGGCTGGCCAAGCATACAATTTATGTATGGCCCATCTTATGTATATTGGAACTCACCTTTTTATTGGGGCTATTACCCACACTGGTGGTCGCCATGGAGACCAATGGGTTACTATGGCTATTGGAATGGCATGTATGCCTACCGAGGCTATCATCAAAGAGTTTACGTAAATCGTTATGTTGCTGTACAAGCTATGTATTACGGACACCGACAATCATCACCGGTAGTACATGGTTATATTACTAACCATGTTTATTATGGGCCACGTATGAAACCGGCACCAGGTGGCCGACCAGGCGAAGGCCCAAGAGGTGGTGGAAGAGGCGGAAGAGTTGAAGGTGGCAAAGTAGTTGGTAGCAGCCCAAGAGCCGGTGCAACACCAAGAAATGAAGGTGGTAGAAAAGTGGAAAATAATAATAGCGCACCAAGGCAGCAACAATCGGCACCAAGGCAACAAGCTCCACGCCAGGAAGCACCAAGACAACAAGCGACACCGCGACAAGAAGCACCAAGACAACAAGCAGCTCCAAGACAACAAGCGGCACCTCATAACAATGGTGGTGGCGGACACAGCAACGGTGGTGGTGGCGGAAAAAGAAGATAGTACTTTATAAAAAAACATAAGGCATAAATTTTGATTGTTTCGCCCTTGTTGGTTATACCGCAAGGGCGAAATTTTTTAAAGATATTTTTTTATTTACTGTATTAATGTAACACCTTTAAACCTGATATAGGTAAATAAATATGGAGCATAAAAAAAGTAAAGAAACCGCGCTAAAACGTTTTTGGAAAATTTTGGGCCCGGGTTTAATTACCGGTGCCAGCGATGATGACCCATCGGGCATAGCCACCTACTCGCAAGCAGGTGCACAATACGGGCTTTCAACTTTATGGACCGCCTTAATTACATTCCCCTTAATGGCCGCCGTGCAGGAAATGTGCGCACGCATTGGCATGGTTACATCGCAAGGGCTTACAGGTACATTAAAAAAACATTACCCAAAACCCATTTTATATTTAATGTTGCTGTTTAGCGCCCCTGCTATTATACTAAACATTGGCGCTGATATTGCAGGCATGGGTGCTGTTGCTAATTTAATATTCCCCGGTGTGCACGCTATTTTTTTTAGCGTTGTGTTTACGTGTGTTTTACTTATGCTTATTGTTTATTTGCCCTATCAAAAAATTGCTGCTGTATTAAAATATTTATGCGTTATACTTTTGGTTTACTTGGTAGTGCCTTTTTTATATAAACAAAATTGGACCGATGTACTTAAACATACTCTTATACCAACCATTAGTTTTAATAGCGATTTTTTAAATATTTTAATTGCCATTTTAGGTACAACCATATCGCCTTATCTTTTTTTTTTGGCAGGCAACCATGTCGGTAGAAGATATGAAACATAAAAACAGCGTGGTGCTGGTAGATAAAAGCCTTATACACAACATGAAAATGGATGTGAATTTTGGTATGTTTTTTTCTAACGTGGTTATGTTTTTTATTATTCTTACCACGGGCACTGTACTTTTTAATGCAGGCATACATAAAATTGATACGGTAGAGCAAGCTGCAAAAGCTTTAGAACCTATAGCCGGCAAAGGAGCCTATTACTTGTTTGCTATAGGTGTTATTGGTACAGGTTTTTTGGCTATACCGGTTTTGTGCGGCTCGCTATCATACATTGTATCTGAAACCTTCAACTGGAAAGAAGGTTTAGATAAAAAATTTAGCGAAGCCAAACCCTTTTATGTAGTTATTATAGTATCGCTTATCATAGGTTTACTTATAAACTACATAGGCATCAGCCCTATACAGGCGCTTATTTATTCGGCCATACTATATGGCGTTACATCACCCGTTATAATTGCCATTGTACTGCACATAGGCAACAACAAAAAAATAATGGGCAAATTTTCTAACAGCTTACGCTCAAATATTTTGGGTGTGCTTACGCTGTTGTTAATGACAATTGCGGCAGGCTTTATGCTATACTACCAGTTTATAAATTAAGTTGCAAACTATAAAAGGGTGTTACGCTAAGTTATAGGTAGCGGATTTTACACTTCAATTTTTTTATTGTAATTGGTAAAAAATATTTTTGTTACATAAAAATACTGAGTTACCCCTAACACTTATGGCAAGCAATTAAATTTTAATTTATTACTTTAGTAAAACATAGTTTAAAACATTAAACATGCAAGTTAACATCACCAAAAAAAATAACCGAAACCAACTTACTTGTGTTCGTCCAAACGGCAGCATTATACAATCTAACTTAGGACCTAAATTACCTTTTCACGATATAGCTCATCTGGTAGTAGAAAACACACTTAATTTAAACCAGGGTTTTTATGGTAATATTTTAAAAGGTTATTCGGTCGAACAATTGTCTGATAAACAAATCATAAAAACCCTCCCTCCACAAGCTTGGTTTGCCGAAATTACCACCCGTGCACTGCAATCGCTTTCTTCAGGTGCTTGTACCATGCAACAATTTTCGGCTTTAGTACAAACCGAGTTACAACAATTTTCTATTAACTATAATGCACCCCTAACACCCCCTATAATTACTGAAATGATTACTGAGTACCAACAACTAATGCAACAATGGCAAAACCTGAATGAAGGTGAAACGCTAAACTTAAAATACATAGGTAAACCAATTATTTAACTAAAAATTTACATCATTCACACCCTGGTTAGGCACAATATTTTATAATTATGTAAATTTGCGCCATAAAATGAAACACCTGTTAATTTACTCAAGTCTGCTGTTGGCATTACTTACCTCTTGTGTTTCAAAACAAAAATATGAGGCATTAAAACAACAACACCAACAATCACTCAACGATAAAATAGTACTTGAAGAAACTTCTTCTAAAATAGTTGCCGAAAACGATAGCCTGAAAAATCAGTTATCAGTATTAGATAGTTTGTTGCGCCTTGCTAACGTTAAAAAAAATACAACAAGTCGCAACCAAAGTGTTACTATAAAAACAAAAACCCCTACTATTTCAAAAGCTCAGGAGTATGATACAAAGGCTTTATACATTTACAGCATAGCCACTTATATTTTTTGGCCCAGCTTTATTAAAGAAACTAATTTTTTAATCGGCATAATTGGTCAATCCAAACTAAACGATGTTTTAGTTTCGTATATAAACGGCAAAAAAATTCATGGCATGCCTGTAGTTATAGAACCCTACAACCCCGCCTCTAAAAAATTCTATCACGTTATTGTTGTTGTAGAAAACAAACAAAAAGATTTTTATAAAATAAACAAAACCCTGCACGATCAACCTGTATTGGTAATAGAAGAAAATCAATTTTCAGAAAAAGCAGGGGCACAAGTTTCTATTTACCCCGATGGCAACAAAATAAAATTTAAAATAAACGAAAAACAAATTCAAAAAACAGGTTTAAACGTAAGTGGCCTCTTACTTAAATTAGCTGAAACCACCGCCCAATAATTTGGCATTAAATATTTTTGGTTTTTCGTTATTTTATTTTTTTTAAATTTTCTCAAGGATAAAATGGCTTGGAGCGTTACGCTGATTACAGCACCAGGCTTTACTCTTCCATCTTTTTCCGGTTACGTCAAAAAGATTTTCGTTTTAATCCTTAACACAATGGCAAAAATAATTATTGCTTTACCGCAACCCTAATGCCTGCTTGCAAAAGCGAGTAACTACTTAGGCCCACATCGGCAAACAAGCTAATGGGGTTTAAAATTT
>JABDDQ010000076.1 GCA_013287545.1 Bacteroidota bacterium
CCTGCCATTAAAAAAAATGCATTAAGGTACCTTAACATAAACACCTCGTGCAAGCCAATAGCCCGCATCACTAAAAAGTAACCCATAAAACCGCAAAAAACTAATGCTCCAGTTTCTGCACACAAGCTAAAAATGCTAAACCTGCCTAAGTCTGGCTCTTCTTCTTGTACTTTTTTTACCCGTGGTTTTTTTACCAATTCTAAAGTTTCCATGGCTTCAAGTATTTGTTACTTAAAGTTACGACAGCTTTTAGCGTTTTAATAGCCCAACCATGCAGATAGCTGCTTATGTGTGGTGAATTGAAAAAATAGTGCGGTAAAGGTTTTGAGGTTTTTTATTTTACCTTTATAGTGCAATGAAAAGATTTTTAATCTGCCTTTTAGTTTTCCTTTCGGCAACGTGTTTAGCGCAGCAAAAAGTTAGTCGTGCCAGTTTACAAAAAAGCCAATACTATTGGATTTACATGGGTTATACCGCTGTAGAAAACGGTAAGTATAAAGATGCCATTGTAAATTACACCAAAGCCATTCAGTTAGATTCGTCGTTTAGTGAAGCTTTTAGATACCGCGCAACTGCTTACTGCTATTTAAAAAACTATACCGAAGCCCTTGCCGATTTTGACCGCGCCATAAAGTTAGACCCTGAAGATGCCGCATCGTACAACGCCAGAGGAGCCATTTACGAAGAGCTGGGCACACTTATAGTAGCCATAAAAGATTATGCAAAAGCGGTAGAAATATTACCGCACAACAAGCACTATAAAGAAAACCTGGAAAACGCACAGGATAAAGAAGCTGCCAGAAACGGCAAAAAATAAGCATTGTTGCTAAAAGGCACAAAAAAGAAATGAAATTATTTTGTAATCCCTGATTTTGTTTTACAGTTATTAATAATTTCTTTTTCCCAATTTTTTATTTCATCGTCTAACATATTTTTAGCCTCCGCTATATCTTTACTCGACATTGTTTTTACAAAACAATCACAAAATGTTGTAATCTCATCTGATGAATATTTGTTTACGCTTTCCATTTTCTCTTTAATTTCATTATATATTTTTTGCTTAAAATTTCTACCCCAGCCTATTTCAGCAACCATTTCAACATGAACTGTTACCCCTTGTAAAGTGTTCATATTACGCAAACACAAATATCCGTTACTTGGAATTTTATCTATATAGGTGTTCATCGACACCATGCTTAAGCTTTGGTAGATATCTTCGCATGCAACTTTGTTTTGAAAATTTTGAGCGTTATTTGCACCGTCAAGGATAAAGAAATCAATATTTTCACTCGTTGGAGGATGAATTAATTGACCAACAAGTATTGCACCATCTATTACACCCTTAGCATTTGAGGTTAAACTCAAAATATTATTAATTAGGCTGATATTGTTTTGAGGCTCTCTATTTATTTGCGATACAGTTATACGTATAATATATCCATTTGTAAAATTAGGAAGTTTAAACGGTAGAACATATCGGTTACCTTCTAAATTAGATATTGAATGAACCACTACCGTTTGATTAAATACAGATTCGAATATTATTTGCCCAAAACAAAAAGTTGGTATTATAAATAATAAGGTTAGAATTTTTTTCATATTGTATTACATCCTATATCAAACATACAATCTTTACACCTATAAAAAAAACGAAAATTTTTTACCTATCAGTAAAAACATAACGCTTAAGGAAATATCATCCATTTAAAATTTAATCGCTGGATGCAACGGCGTTCCAATGCCCTTTGTTTAAACGGTATCTTATACACAACTCAATTGCGCCGAATGAATGCGTAGATGTAATTAAAGAAGATGAGTTTACATCGTATGCTAAACTGAAACAAAAGTTTTCGTAATTAAGTCCGGCATTAATTATAATAGCATCCTGCAGTCTGTATAATACTCCCAATGTTAGCGACGAGCTTTTTGAAAAGCTTGTTGACGCTGGAGCTTCCTGTAAAATAAATAATGTATTGCAGCCAAAAATAAATTCATCGGCAGGACCTTGTTTTTGAAAAAACACCACCGGGTTTATAGATACTCTGGAACCCGCAGGTTTATAGGTGTAAGATGCGTTTACACTATATCTGGAATATATGGTTTCAGGACTTCCGTAAAATGAATAATGAACAATAGGTAAATGAAACATGGCAAAACCTATTTGAAGTTTTTGTGCACGCTCAACTATAGAACTGTGAACGCCTTTTGAAAACTGGTAATTAAAACCAATAGAGCCATCGACTTTAGATTGTTGCGAATAAGTTCCAGGCTCTCCTGTTGCTAATGATGAATTATACGAGTAGCCATCGAATTGATTGCCCCATTTTAAGCCTGCATAATTTATGCTCTTCTGAAAAAAGAAAGGTTGAAACCCTACGCTTACCATATTATTACGGGTAATGCGTATATGATACGAAAGTGATAGCGCAGCTAACGATGATTTATATTGCACGTTTGCATTATTATCCTGCACAAAGCCTACGCCTAAACCAAAGTAAGAATTTTTGCCTCGTTTTTTCTTAATAGCCGCATCGGCAAAAGCTCCAAATGTATTGTAAGGATTACTAAGCCCTGTATATTGCGTCCGATAAATTACGCCTGCATCTACATCATTAGTGCCGGCTACCATGGCAGGGTTTAACCAAAACGGAACCAGGTTATATTGCGAGAAATGAAAATCTTGCGCATAAAAAACACCAGAACAAAACAAAAAAGTATATAGTAGTAATCTTCTTATCATACTTATCTCATTAAACTAAAATTACCTTTTGTTTTTGTTGTTTTACCATTGCTTAACGTGTATTGTACTTGGTAAACATAGGAACCCGTGTTCATTAAGCTACCACCATAGGTGCCATCCCAGGCAGCAGACAGGTCGCTTTTATTAAAAACCTGATTGCCCCAACGATCATATATTTGCAGCGTTAATGCTACAATGCAATGGCTGTAAACTTTAAACTCATCGTTTTGTCCATCTCCATTTGGACTAAAAGCATCGGGAATAAAAACATCGCAAACATTTTCAACAACCACATGCAGGCACACTGTATCTCTACAACCATTAATGTCTCCTCCGGCCACACAATATTGTGTATCGGTAACAGGCGATTCAGTATTTGAAGCGCAACTGTCGCAAGTTACATTGCCTGTTGTCCAACTATAGGTAAGTGCCCCAGCAGCATTTAGTGTAATTGATTGCCCTAAATTTATGATAGCAGAAGTAACTCCTCCATTTATAGTAACCGTTGGCGATGGGTTTACCAATAAAATTTCGGTAGCGTTGTTTGAACAACCATTGGTATCGGTACCAACAACGGTGTATTCGGTATTTGTTGTAGGAAAAACCACATCGGTTACACCAACCGCTCCTGTACTCCAAGTATAAGTGCTTGCCCCGCTTGCTGTAAGCAATGCAGGTCGCCCGCTACAGGTTATGGTAGGTGTTTTGCTTATGGTTACAGTAGGCAACGAATCTACCGTAACGGTTGCTGTACTCGTACCCATACAACCAAAAGCATCTGTGCCCGATATTGTGTAAACGGTGGTGTTGCGTGGGTTTGCAACAACAGAACTACCCGAAGTACCACTTAACCCCGTTGCCGGAGACCAGGTATAACTAAGTGAAATATTACTTGTTGCATTAAGTGTAACAGAGTTAGATAAGCAAATAGAAGGACTGTTTACATGAATAGAATCTTGCGGGATGATAACAATTGCCTCGTTAGTACTTGTGCAACCGTTGGTATCTTTACCAATAACTTGATAAGCAGTTGAAACAGTAGGCGAAACCGCAATATTTGTACTGGTAGCCGAAGGGCTTAAATTGGTTGTTGGCGACCAGGTATATGTTACCACTCCTGAATCGGCTGAAACAGTAAAGGTGGCCGTACCGCCCGGACATATAGTTGCCGGAAGACTGGGGCTTACTATTACATTGGGAGATTTTTTTACCAAAATACTAATGGTTGCTGTGTTTACACAACCGGTAATAGTATCTCTGCCCTTAACAATAAACGTATCTTTCCCCAGTTTAGGAATAAATTTAACTCCATGTGCAGCACTATCGTTATCTGCCGATGTGAATGTGTACGAAGTGCTGGTCCATGTATAGGTATCTGCTCCAGCTTGTGACAGTGTAATTGTATCGCCCGTGCAAATAGGCGTAACCGTTGATGTTAAGTGAGCCGTTACAGGAGGTAATTTATTTACGGTAACACGCATGGTATCAGTGCCCACACAGCTATTTGTGTACGTGCCGGTAACGGTGTAAACAGTTGTAACGGTTGGCGAAGGAGTAATTGTTTTACCCGTGTCTCCGCTTGTAACCCAAGTATATGTAATAGCACCAGATGCTGTAAGCGTATCTTTTATACCTGCACAAATAGTATCGCTTGTTAATGCAATGGTTATGGTTGGTGTAGCATTTACAAGTATTGTTACGGTTTGTGTAGCCACACCTCCTATACTGGTTCCGGTAACGGTGTAGGTAGTTGTAATAGTTGGCGTTACAATAATTGTAGCACCTGTATCATTTGTACTCCACGTATATGTAGTGGCACCGCTTGCTTTAAGAGTATCGTTTATGCCCGAACAAACCGTATAACTTGTTGGTGTAATGGTTATAGTTGGTGCAGTACAAGCACCGATTGATTTAGCGAGTAAATTATTTTTACCCTGTACTGTATAAGCGCTGCCTATATTATCTATAGCAAAACTAACGGCCCCTGCCAGTAGAAATAGAAAAAATAAAAGGGATGTTAAACTCCAATTAGCATTTATTTTTTCTATTCGCTTTTGCACGTTTAATAGTACCATTAATTTTCCAAAAATAACCAAATACATTGTCTTTATTACTACTTAACACTTTTTCACTTACTCCCCTTTAAAACTCTTGAAAACAGGGCATAAAAAAACCGATGTCTTCAAACATCGGTTTTTGCTTGTAGCGTACGAGAATCAAACTTGTGTTTCGTCCGTGAAAGGGACGCCCAAACCTATCTTGGGTTAACGTACTAAATACTAAACCTCAAAAACGCTGGAGGGGTTAATATAGGGGTTTTTTATACCAAAAATGGCTTTATTTCTTGAAATACTGCACAAACTGTTTAATCAAAAAACAGCAGTTTTTAAAAAGTAATGTGCTAAAGCAATTATTTTGTAGTTACACTTG
>JABDDQ010000077.1:0-683 GCA_013287545.1 Bacteroidota bacterium
TCATATCGGATAGTTTTACTACAGCGGTAGGTGTATAATCTGATTTTGCTATAGCTAAGGAGTAAATGCTGTTTAAGGTGTTAAATAAAAAGTGTGGATTTATTTGAGCTTTTAAATAGGACAGTTCGGCATTTACTCTTTCTTTTTCGGCAAATTTTAACCGACTATTTATTTTAAGCAGTAAGGATAAAATGCAAACCATTAAAAACTCAAAAAAATGATGGCTGAAAAAACGAAAAAACGATTGGTTAAAAGGAAGAGGCATAAAATTAGATACTGCCTGAGCGCATGCGTTTGATGTGTTAGGTGCAAAATTAGTGTAAGGAATAAGTATGTTGGGTATAACAGAAACAAGCAAAAAGGAAAGCAATGTTATTGCTGCAAAAACAGTGTACTTTTTTCGAAAATAAAGTTTTGGAATTAACACATAATAATTGAGGTAAAAAAACAGTACCAAAATCAGGTACCCTACAAAATCGCGCTGAAAGGGTGGAATGCTATATAGGCTTATAGGGCTTGTGAGGTCGGGTGAAAAAAGTACGGGCAAAGACAAAAAAACAGTACAACCCATTATGTGTATTAGTAGCTGTAATTTTTCTCTTTTCATTAGTTAACGGGTTGTTATGACAAAGCTATTTTTTTATTAGTTGTTATTGGCTTAGCTGCTACCGAAGATAATTAAC
>JABDDQ010000077.1:693-4965 GCA_013287545.1 Bacteroidota bacterium
ATGCGGCAAAGACTTTAATTTTGTAGGTAGAATAGCGGATAAAATATACATTTTTTTACTGCTACGGGCAGAAGAAAATTCTTAAACTTGTTATAAGCATACAACTAAAAAACAATAATTTACTGATATGAAAACAATATTTGATAAAACAACAATGAGTGATTTAATAATAAGAATAAATGCGCTAAACGAAAACGATACTGCAGTATGGGGTAAAATGAATGCCTATCAAATGGTAAAACATTGCAGGCTTTGGGAAGAGATGATGCAAAGTAAAGTTAATATGAAACGAGCTTTTATAGGTAGAATTTTTGGAAGAATAGCTTTAAAAACTGTTTTAGGAAATGCAAATCCATTAAGGCAAAGTACACCAACAATTCCTTCTCTTATTATTAAAGAAAATGCCGGAGATTTTCAGGTAGAAAAGAAACTTTGGATTTCAACTATTGAAAAGTATTTAAATTTCAATAACGACAATTTTCAACACGTATTTTTTGGAAAATTGACAAAAGAACAAATTGGGCAAATGGTGTATAAACATATTGATCATCATTTAAGACAATTCAACAAGTAGCAGATATTAATTTAATTATTTATTTTTTACAGGACAAAACCCATGTTAGGGGTTGCTTGCTGATTATGAATACGAGTTAGGGATTGTATTACAAATAGATGTCTCTTTGCATTCAAAACAACAAAACACTATAAGTTACTAAATGGTTATGATTTTAATTGAAGAAACTGATGTATAAAAGCGGAAAAATGCGTTTCTTTACGGGCTGAAAAAAGCAGATATACTAAAAAAACAAATGATGAAAAAAATTACACTTATACTATTTGCGACATTGATTTTAAAAACATCGGGCATGTTTGCTTGGGGTAGAGTTGGGCACACTATGGTAGCTGAAATTGCCATGAGTTATTTAAACAAAGGTGTGAAAGATTCGGTACAAAAATATTTGGGTAAAATGACATTTGGTGAAGCGGGTACGTGGATGGATGATGTGCGCAGTAACAAAAAATATGACTACATGAAAACCTGGCACTATGCCGATGTGGCTCGTGATTGTACTTACGTAGAAACAGGCGAAGAAAACGCAGTTAACACCATTGAAAAAACAATGAAAGAATTAAAGAATAAAAACACGCTTACTCCTGAGCAAATTAATATGGATTTAAAATTGCTGTTTCACCTAATTGGTGATTTACACCAACCCTTGCATTGTGGTTATAAAGATGATAAAGGCGGAAACTCGGTTGATGTAGAATTTAATTTTCAGAGTACAAACTTGCACAGCACCTGGGATACCAGAATTATTGAGTACAAACTTACACAGGTACAAAAAGATGTGGTGGAAATGTGTAAAAAACTAACACCCGCCGAAAAAAAGAAGTATCAGCAAATTGATGTGATAGAGTGGTTTAAAGAATCGAGGGCCTACTTGCCTGAAGCCTATAACATGGAAAAAGGCGGTGTAATACAAGAGGAGTACATGAAAAAGGCTTTACCTATTATTGAAAAACAATTGGTAATTGCAGGCTTGCGCTTGGCAAGCGTGCTTAACGAAACGTTTAAAAAATAAAACACAGGCAACACGCGTGTTTAATTTACAATGCTAACAGAAACTACCCCCGGTAAACGAAAACGAATACTTGATGTTATTAAATTATCGCTAAACGGCGAGGAGCAAGATTATACACAAGGCAGTATACGTAAGGCAGTTTTTTTATTAGCTATACCCATGATTTTGGAGCTTAGCCTGGAAAGTGTATTTGCTTTGGTAGATATGTTTTTTGTGGGCAAGCTGGGGCAAAATGCCATTGCTACGGTAGGCTTAACCGAATCGGTAATTACAATTGTATACTCCATTGCTATTGGTTTAAGTACGGCGGCTACGGCTATTGTGGCACGCCGCATTGGCGAAAAAAATACGGAAGATGCCGCACATGCAGGTGCACAATCGTTATTGATATGTTTTGTGCTTAGTTTTTTTATAAGTTTTGCGGGGATGTTTTTTGCGCCTGAAATTTTAGCCGCCATGGGTGCTAACGAAACGGTGATACGTGAGGGAGCTATTTTTACATGCATTATGTTTGGCGGCAGTTTGTTTATTATGCTGTTGTTTTTAATTAACGGCATTTTTAGAGGTGCGGGCAATGCGGCTATGGCTATGAAAAGTTTGTGGGTAGCAAGTATCATAAATATTATTTTATGTCCGGTATTTATACATTGGTTTGGTTTAAAGGGTGCCGCTATTGCCACGGTTATTGGCAGATTTTCAGGTGTAGTGTATCAGTGCTACCATTTGTTTAAAGGAAGCGGTATTGTAAAATTTACCAAACATCATTTTAAAATAGATGGTGAAATTATTAAATCGATAATAACTATTAGCTGGCCCGCCACCTTGCAGTTTATTATTGCCAGTGGTAGTTGGATTGTAATGGCAAAACTGGTTGCCGAAACAGGTGGCACTACGGCATCGGCCGGATACCAGATTGCTGTACGCAATGTGGTGTTTTTTATTTTACCTGCCTGGGGTTTAAGTAACGCGGCGGCAACTTTAGTTGGACAAAACCTGGGTGCCAAACAAATTGAACGCGCACGCCAAAGTGTAATGATTACGGTTAGGTACAATATTATTTTTATGAGTTTTGTTATGTTGTTGTTTGTATTTTGTTCTGAACCCATTATTCGTTTTTTTAGCGGGGATGAGGCGGTAGTGAAATATGGCGTAGAGTCGTTACAGATTTTTGGATTAGGTTATGTTTTTTACGGCATATCGATGGTGATGACACAAGCCCTTAATGGCGCAGGTGATACTAAAACACCCACCATAATTAATTTAATCTGCTTTTGGGCGTTTCAAATTCCGTTGGCGTATTTTTTATCGAAACACACCGACCTAAAAGCTACGGGTGCTTTTATATCAACCCCTATTGCCGAAACAGCTATTGCGCTTATGGCACTTTACTATTTTAGGAAGGGGAAGTGGATGACGTTGAAGGTTTAAGATTGTTTATTCTTTTATAAGTGTTTTGCTTCTTACAAGTTGTTGTATTTTATTGCTTATGAAGCATAATAACCTACAAGAGCCACGATTCAGCTAATTGATTTTTAGAAATAATTAATTTTTAATATATTTGGTTGTACAGTTTATAAAAAGTAAGTGTACTAAATTATATATGAAACCTATAGAAACCAGAATTACAACCCTGTATGTGCGAGAGGATGGTATTTCGGTACTTGATATTAAGCCTAACGAAATGTTTAACCTTAAGGATGCCGAAGAGGCTATTGCGGCTGCTTATGCTATTGGTAAAGGTAAAAAATTTAAAAACCTAATATTGGTTGGTGAACATACTATTGCGGATATAGAGGCGGTGAAATTATCGTGTAGCGAAAAGGGCAGTGTATATAAATTAGCAGATGCTTTTGTAATAAATAGTTTGCCGCAAAAATTAATTGCTAATTTTTATATAAGGGTTGTAAAACCTGTTACACCTACGCGTTTTTTTACTAAGCCTGAAGATGCCGAAAAATGGCTTGCTGAAATTGAAACAGAAGTGCTTGCTTACAAATAAACTTTAGTTAAATAAAAACCTCGATATAATCTATCGGAGTTTTAGATTGCTTAAACAACTTTACTATTTCTTTTTGTTTATTGCTTTTAAATATGCTGTTGACCTTGCGTGAGCTAACAGAAAACTAAAATCGGAAGGGGCTCCAACGGCATCGGTTGCAAACTTATGGCAGGTCATGGTGCACGAACTGTTTTGCACGTAGGTTTCAAGCGTTGTGTTTGCCAGTGTATCAGGTGCAAGTATCAGGCCAAAGGGGGGCGAATCTTGCGAAATGGCCCACTGTGAGCCTATAAGGCGGTAATTGGCAAATACCGATTTCAGGTTATTTAATTTTTTTTGCATTTTTTTATTGATGTTATCCGTTGGGACATACACAGGGTTTGTGCGCACTACTTGCGTACCAAAGCTATCGCTATTAACTATGTTTGCATAATTAGCCGCATAGGGTTTTTGTATTTGCCATACATAAGGATTAGCTTTTGGCGGTTTAGCATTTGTGGTCCCGTTGGGTTTGTGGGTTTGGCACTACCACACTTGGTACGTATATTTTTTAAAACCACGCATCACTTACACCAACTGTTGGGTAATATTTTGGCAGGTGCATGCTTTTTATTACTGTGCGATGTACTTAGTAACTTGCCTATATTTGATGTAACATTACCTGTAAATGTGGTAACATCTTTATTTGGT
>JABDDQ010000078.1 GCA_013287545.1 Bacteroidota bacterium
ATACTTTGCATTACCAAGTTTTAGATAATTATATTTTAGTTTATACAGATAATAAGGTTGAGTAACATTTATCAGAAAATAATTTCAGCAAATAAAAAAAAACAGGCTCAGTTAGCTGTTTTAATTGACCCCGATAAATTTAATTCTCAGCTAATTAAATTAGCTAACCAATGTAACGTACATTATTTTTTTGTGGGGGGTAGCGAGCTTACTAACGGCAGCATTGAAAAAACGATTTCTATCATCAAAAAACTTTCAAAAATTCCAATAATAATTTTTCCGGGAGATGAAAAACAATTGAGCGCTAAAGCAGATGCGGTTTTGTTTTTATCGTTACTATCGGGCAGAAATCCTGATTATCTTATTGGTAAGCAGGTTTTAGCAGCTCCTTTTATTAAGCAAAAAAAGTTAGAATGTATATCAACCGCCTACATTTTGGTAGATGGAAATAAAAAATCAGCCACACAAAAAGTAACCAATACTAAGCCATTAACTGATACTAAAACAATTATAAACACAGCTATAGCAGCAGAGTTATTAGGCTTTAAAACTGTTTATTTAGAAGCAGGCAGTGGTGCAGAGAAAAATATTAACTCATCTATTATTAAAAAAGTGAAGCAAAATATAAGCATTCCTTTAATAATTGGTGGTGGCATTACTAATACAAATAAAGCCAAGCAAGCCATTAATGCGGGTGCCGATGTACTGGTTGTTGGCAATGCTTTAGAAAAAAATAATGCCTTATTAAAAGAATTATCTTTATTATTTAAAAAAACTGTTTGATGAAAATTGTTGTTATATCTCCTTCAAAAATAAAAGAAGACGAAATAGATAATCTTGTGAAAATATTTGAAGCAGGTTTAGAAACCTATCATCTGCGTAAACCCAAATTTAGCACTAAACAATTACAAGAGTATATTGAAAAAATTCCTAAGCAATTTCATAATCGCATTGTAATACATTCTCATCATAACCTGGCCCGTAAATATAATTTACTGGGTGTACATTACACCAAAAAGCATTTAGAAAGAAATTTAAAAAACTGGTGGAGAGAAAAAATGTTACGTATTTCAACCAGTAATTTTATAAAAACAACTTCTCATGGCAAATTAGCTTCTCTTTATGATGAAGAGGAATTAAAATTTGATTATGTTTTTTTATCGCCCATATTTGATACAATAACCGGCAAATATCAAAGTGGATACTATGAAGATAGCATTAGACTCGCCTTACAAAAAACGGGTAAAAAAGTTATTGCGCGTGGTGGAGTTGATGCAACACGTGTAGAAAAAATTAAAGAACTTGGTTTTTATGGCATGGCATTATACACCAGTATTTGGGATAAGGAAAACCCGGTTGAAGAGTATTTAAAAGTTATACAACGTTGCAAAGAACTTGATATACCGATTGAGTAATGGGTTTTAAACTAATTGTAATTACTCCCGAAGAGAATCATTTAAAGGAAGTTCCATTAATTATTTTGTTATTTGAGAGTGGATTGCAATTACTTCATGTTAGAAAACCAAAAGCAACTGAAAGCGAATTAAGAGGTTACCTTGAACAAATTCCAAAAAAGTTTCATAAAAAAATTGTCATCCACTCCCACTATAAATTGGTAAAAGAGTTTGGTTTAAAAGGAATTCATCTGACTGAGAAAGTAAGAAAAACAGGGCGAACAAATTCTGCCTTAAAAATTATTTCGACTTCTTTTCATACAACAGCGGACATTTTAAAAAACAGAAGAAAATATGAATATGTATTTTTAAGCCCTGTGTTTGATAGCATAAGTAAGAAAAGCTATAAGAGTAGTTTTGATTTAGAAAAGCTAAAGTCCTTTTTAAGGAAAAGAAAGAATGTTATTGCGCTTGGTGGAATAAGTGCGAAAAATATTGAAACTGTAAAAAAAGTAGGGTTTTCCGGATTAGCTGTTATAGGGACTGTTTGGCAAAGTAAAAACCCTGTAAAGAGTTATAAAGAACTCGCTTTAAAAATCAAGTAAGCCTTTTTTTAAGTTATACACTTTAGTAAAACCATTTTCTTTTAAAATAGCGATGGCTTTTTTACTGCGTACACCACTTGCACAATGCACCACTAACTCTTTTTCTTTACTAAGCTTATCTAAATTAGCCATAAGCTCATTTAAGGGAATTAATTTACCACCTATGTTTTTTATTTCATATTCATGCAACTCCCGCACATCTAATAGCTGAAAATCTTGTTTCAGCTTTATTTTCTCTCTTAATTCATTTGCCGAAATTTCAGGTGGGCTCCCGCAAAAAATATCGTAATCAATAAGTTTATCGATTTTTTTATTAGCTACATTAGCACTAATACCAAATGTATCAAACTGCATAGTAAGTGCATTAAGCACCAGTAGTTTTCCGCTTAGCACCTCCCCTATCTCAACAATAATTTTAATTACTTCGTTGGCCTGTAATGTTCCTATAATTCCAGGTAAAACACCTATTACGCCAACCTCAGCACAATTAGGCACTTCGCCATTAGCAGGAGGTTCAGGATATAAACAACGGTAGGTAGGACCATCTTTATAATTAAACACACTTACTTGCCCATCAAACTTAAAGATAGAACCAAATACCAAAATTTTGTTTAAGATAACACAAGCATCATTAACCAAATAACGAGTGGCAAAATTGTCGGAACCGTCAACTACGATATCATACAACGAAATAATTTCCAACGCATTTGAAGCAGTAAGTTGTGTAACATGTGCAATCAAATTAATATATGGGTTTTGTCGCCCAAGTTTTTCTTTAGCTATTTGTGCTTTGGGTTTGCCAACATCGTCGGTACTATATAAAACCTGGCGTTGTAAATTGCTATCATCAACTTTATCAAAATCAACAATCTCAATTGTGCCTACACCTGCTGCGGTTAAATATTGTAACACAGGGCAGCCCAAACCTCCCGCACCAATTACCAAAACTTTTGCTTGTTTTAATTTCTGCTGACCTTCTAAACCAATTTCAGGTAGTATAATATGGCGGTTATATCGTTTTAATTCTTCGTCAGTCATGTTGTTATTAACCATTAACTAAACTTCTATCCCAATCTTTCCAAACAGCTTCATAGCCTTGCTGTTTTATAATAGCTGCAATTTCTTTGGGAGAACGTTCGTCTGAAATCTCAAATTGTTCTAACGATTGAGGTTCTACCACATAACCACCCGGATTAGTTTTAGAGCCTGCACTCATACTTGTAATGCCAAGCTTAATAATGTGATTACGAAACTTTTCATTTTCGCGGGTAGAAATAGAGAGCTCTACTTCTTCATTAAAAATACGATACGCGCAAATTAATTGTACCAATTCTTTATCACTCATAAAAGCGGTAAACGATTTCATAGATGAGTTTTCTTGCGTGCCAACTTCTATGGGCCGTAATCGTGGAAAAGAAATTGAATATTTAGTTTGCCAGTATGTTTTTTCCAGATAATCTAAATGAGCTGCGGTAAAAAAACAATCAGTACGCCAATCTTCTAACCCAATTAGCACACCTAAGCCTATTTTATAAACTCCTGCTTGCCCTAATCTATCGGGGGTTTCCAATCTGTAATCAAAATTAGATTTTTTGCCTTTTGGATGATGTATTTTATAATTTTCTCTGTGATAAGTTTCCTGATACACTAAGACTGTATGTAAACCCTCTGCCATTAAAATTTCATAATCTGCTTTATCAAGTGGTTGTACTTCAATTGAGATATTTGAAAAATGCGGACGAATTAATTTTATGGCATGCTTTAGATATTCTACTCCAACTGTTTGATTAGCCTCGCCTGTAACCAGCAACACATGGTCGTAGCCCATTTGCTTTATAGCTGCAACTTCTCTTAAAATCTCCTCATCACTTAGTGTTTTGCGTTTTATTTTATTATCGTAGCTAAAAGCACAGTAGGCGCAAATATTTTGACACTCATTACTTAAATACAAAGGGGCGTACATTTGTATGGTTTTACCAAAACGCTTTTGTGTAAGGGCATTACTTAACTGAGCCATTTGCTCCAAATACGGCATTGCTGCCGGAGAAATTAAGGCTTTAAAATCTTCTAATGTGCGTTTCTCTCTTTGCAAGGCTTGTAAAACATCAGCACTTGTTTTTGCCAGAATGCTTTGCTTTACATCATCCCAACTGTAACCATCAAATATATTTTTAAAATCTTTCACGTAATTAATCTTCTAAAAAAGCGGTTAACGGGCTGCTTGCTTCAGCAAAGTTTTTAGGCCTTGCGAGTTTTGCTTCGTAAGCCATTCTTCCCGCCTCAACCGCCATCTTAAATGCCTTTGCCATTTGCACCGGGTTTTCTGATACGGCAATAGCTGTATTTACTAATACAGCATCTGCACACATTTCCATAGCTTCTGCCGCGTGCGATGGCGCACCAATACCGGCATCAACCACCACCGGAATTTTACTTTGCTCAATAATAATCTCTAAAAAATCACGTGTGCGCAAGCCTTTATTACTGCCTATAGCAGAACCTAAAGGCATAACTGCTGCAGCACCAACTTCTTCCAATCGTTTACATAAAACAGGATCGGCGTGAATGTAAGGTAACACGATGAATCCAAGTTTCACTAACTCCTCAGCAGCTTTTAAGGTTTCAATAGCATCGGGTAATAAATATTTTGGGTCGGGGTGAATTTCTAATTTCAACCAATTTGTTTCAAGTGCTTCGCGTGCCAATTGAGCAGCAAAAACAGCTTCTTTAGCATTGCGCACACCCGAAGTGTTTGGCAATAAATTAAATTGCGGGTGCGACAAATGTTTTAAAATATCATCGCTATCGCTGTTTACGTCTACTCTTTTAAGTGCAACAGTCACTAATTCAGAGCCTG
>JABDDQ010000079.1 GCA_013287545.1 Bacteroidota bacterium
TAAAGTAAGATTTTAAAATATAAGTACTAAAAACAACAAACGTTCTTTATTATGTTTAACCGACGATTTTTACGCATAAAGGTAATGCAAGCCCTGTACGCTTATTTCAGAGATGAAAAAGCTGATATTAAAGTGGCTGAAAAAAACCTGTTTACCTCTATCGATAAATCGTATGAGTTGTTTTTATATATACTGGGCTTTTTAAATAATATACAGTTTGCCGCGCGCATTTCTGTAGAAGAAGCTAAAGCTAAAAGGCTTCCTACTGCAGAGGATTTAAACCCGAATTTAAAGTTTGTAAACAACCTTTTTCTTACGGCTTTAAATGATAACAAGCACATTAACACCGATTGGACAAACTATAAAGTAAGCTGGCAAAACGACCAAGACTTGGTTCGTAAGGTGTTTAATGAAATTAAAAATACTGAGTTTTTTAAAGAGTACATGAAAAGTGAACAGCATAGTTTTGCTGAAGACAAAAAGTTTATTCAAACCATTTTAGAGTCTTTTTTATACGAACACGAGCTTTTCAATTTTTGGTTCGACGAAAAAAACATTTATTGGAACGACGATTATTATTACGGTTTCTTCTTCTTAAACAAATGGCTTGAGACCGTTACCGAAACTAAAATGCCTGCCCCGCAATTATACAGAGACAGAGAAGGTGACGAAAAATTTATAGCCGATTTATTTGTTAAAACCATATTACATAGCACCGAATTTGATACCATAATTGCGGAGCACACCAAAAACTGGGAATTAGACCGTATAGCATCGCTTGATGTACTTTTAATGAAAATGGCACTTACTGAGATAGTTTATTTGCCTAATGTGCCTATAAAAGTATCTATGAATGAGTATATTGACATTACTAAAGAGTACAGCACCCCACAAAGCGGAGGCTTTATAAACGGTATTTTAGATAAAATTGTACTCGACTTAAAAAAAGAGAATAAAATACAAAAAACAGGCCGGGGCTTGTTAGAAGGTTAGTTTTTCAACTAAAATCAGGTCTTTTATTTTATTCAAACATCCCTCGTTAATAAGTATCAAAAAAACACATTTTATAGGCTAAAATAAGCCCTACTTTGGCGCTATGGCTATGTATAAAGGGTTTAATGTTAGAGTATACGGTATTTTGGTAGAAGATGGTAAACTTTTAGTAAGCGATGAGTATATTAAGGAGCATGAAATTACCAAGTTACCCGGTGGAGGCTTAGAGTTTGGTGAAGGCCCTATAGAATGTATTATACGAGAGTTTAAAGAGGAAACCGATTTAACCGTTACCGTAAAAAATCATTTTTATACCACTGATTTTTTTGTGAAATCGGCATTTAACACCAGTCAGGTAATTAGCATTTACTACATAGTTAAACATAAGGGTAAAATTAACCTGCCTGTTTCAACCCAAAAATTCGATTTTAAAAAACGTGTAAACGGTGCCCAATCTTTCAGGTGGATTGATATAAACCATATTTCTGAAAATGATTTTACTTTTGTAATAGATAAAAAAGTGGCAACTTTAATTAACCAACAAAAAAGTTTATTTTTATAATATGATACAGAGAGTGCAAAGTCTGCTTTTAATAGTAGTAATTTTATGTGGCGTGTGTTTAGTTTTATTTCCCTTCGTTTCTTACGAAGGTTCTGAACCCTTATTTTTACGCAACCCCGCCAATATAGCTCCAATAGGAAATTATCTTTCTATAATCACGGCGCTTATTGCCTTGTTTTCTTATAAAAGGCGTAAACTTCAGGTGAACCTTTGTTATGTAATAATGTTGTTTAATCTTACTTTATTTTCAACGGTACTATGTCTTACTAATCAATTATATAATCACGGCTTAGAAAAAGCAACGTTTCTTTTTCCAACTTATTTAATTTTAGTAGCTATAATAGCAGCATTTTGGGCCGGTATTTTTATTAAAAAAGATGAAGAGTTAGTTCGTTCTGCCGATAGAATCAGATAATATTAAAAACAAAACACCATGGTAACACGCCCGTTTAATTTTAAAAAGTGGATAGATGAAAATCGCAGTCTATTAAAACCACCGGTAAACAACAAAATAGTTTATAAAGATGCTGAGTTTACCATTATGGTGGTTGGCGGACCAAACTCGCGTAAAGATTACCATTATAACGAAAGCGAAGAGTTTTTTTATCAGTTAGAAGGTGATGTAGTAGTACAAATACAGGAGGATGGAAAAGCGGTTAACGTACCTATAAAAGAAGGAGATATATTTTTATTACCACCAAAAGTACCACATAACCCAAAACGCCCTGCAAATACAATTGGTTTAGTTATAGAGCGTCGCAGAAGAGAAAATGAAAAAGACGGCTTACTTTGGTTTTGCGAAAACTGTAACCATAAACTATATGAAGAATATTTTTCGTTAACTGATATAACCAAGCAGTTTCAAATTACGTTTGAAAAATTTTACACCAATCAAGATTTACGTACTTGTAAGCAATGCGGCACGGTAATGCAGCCACCTCCTGTAATAAAATAGCCCTTATTAATGAACCGATTACTTGACTACCTGCGCAACAAACATGGACTATGGTTTAAGTTAGGTGTTATTTTATGCAGTTTACTTTTTATTGTTTGGCTACTGCCAAGTATAAATACGGTGAACATATCGTACCAGTTAAGTAAACCCTGGGATAAAGAAGATTTAATTGCTCCGTTTGATTTTGCCATTTATAAAAGCGACGCAGAAGTATCAGCAGAAAAAAACAATATCAGAAATCAGGTTGAGTTATATTACTTCTATAACGATTCAACCTTTATTAAAAACAGAAACTCTTTTTTTGAGAAAAATAAATTAAGCAAACAGGAACAAGCCGTTTGTACAGAAGTTTTCGACGCCCTAAATACTAAAAAAATTATTGAATTACCTGATACCGCTTTAAACGAGCCAAACCCACAAATATTAATAGAGAAAAATAAAATAGTAGAAGCAGTCCATTTGCACGACTTTTACACCCTACCCCAAGCCGATAGCTTTTTAAATGACAGAATAAAAAGGCAACTGACTGCCACTACGGCAAACCATTTAATTGAATTAGCTGAAAACTGTTTAACTCATACATTGATTTTTAATAAAAAAATTACAGCACAAAATTTACAACAGCAACTGAACAATGTAGTATCTATAAAGGATAAAAAACTAAAAGGGCAGTCTGTTATAAACAGAGGCGATGTGGTTAACACAGATAACGTTGCCATACTACAATCCTTACAAAAGGAAATAAATAAACAAGATTATAAAAATCAAAACTCCATTATTTCTTTACTCGGAAAAATAATTTACGTGGGCTTATGTTTATTAATGGTGTTTTTATTTTTAGGATTATTCCGTACCGGTATATTTTCTCGTAATACACACATCAGCTTTGTTTTTATACTGATATGTTTTTTTGTTTTAGTGTGCTCATTGGTTTCAAAAAATCCGCTTATTAGCATTTATGCTGTTCCGTTTGCCATTGCACCTGTCATTATTCGTACTTTTTTTGACACCCGCACAGCCTTATTTGTACACTTAAACATAGTTTTGCTTTGCGCTTTATTTGCAGCCGAGCAAAAGTTTAACTTTTTATTTATAGAGCTGTTATGTGGCATTGGCGCCATATTTAGTATAGCTAATTTGGTTAGGCGATCACAACTTTTACTAACCGCTATTGTAACTTTATCCATAAGTATTTTTAGTTTTTTTGCCTTAAATGCCTCTAATTTTGATGAAATAAAACTTACCGATTGTTATCCTTTTTTCTTTGCCTCAGCAGGTTTATTAATTGCCTACCCTTTAATTTATGTGTTTGAAAAAATATTTGGGTTTGTATCGGACTTTACCTTGCTTGAGTTAAACGATATTAGCAGCAATCCTTTATTAAAACAATTAGCAACCGATGCTCCGGGAACATTTCAGCATAGCTTACAAGTAGCCAATATGGCTGAAGAAGCTATAAGCATGGTGGGCGGAAAAACTCTATTGGTGCGTACAGGGGCCATGTACCACGATGTAGGAAAACTACACAATCCCTATTTTTTTACCGAAAATCAATCTTCTAAAGTAAATCCGCACGAAGATTTATCGTATCAGGAAAGCGCAAAAATTATTATTAGTCATGTTATACACGGTATAGAAATGGCTCATAAAAACAGATTACCCGAGCAAATAGTAGATTTTATACGAACCCATCACGGCACAACTTTAACAGGTTATTTTTATTACAAATCAGTTGAAGAAAATTTGAAACCTGACGAGAAAAAATTCCGTTACCCCGGGCCCATTCCATTTAGCAAAGAAACTGCCGTATTAATGTTGGCCGATAGCGTAGAAGCTTCATCCAGGAGTTTAAAGACTTATGATGCTATAAGCATAGATGATTTGGTAGAACGTATTTTTAAGCATAAAATGGATGAAAATCAGCTTATAAATTCTGATTTAACTTTACGTGACTTAACGCTGCTTAAAAAAATATTTAAAAAGCGTTTAATGAACATGTACCATGTTCGTATAGAGTATCCTAAACAATAAACTCATCGGCAATATCGATTGATGGCTTGCATAGCCGGTTGATAGCCTCTTTTGTAAGCCATAACTAAGTCGTTACAACCATTTTCATGTAAATTAATTTTAGCAACTCCGCTAAGGTACCAGGCAAAAGCATTAGCAGGTTCCCTTGAG
>JABDDQ010000080.1 GCA_013287545.1 Bacteroidota bacterium
TTCTATACGCAGGTTATCAATAATAAATTCCTGACGGTCTTGCGTATTTTTACCCATGTAATAGCTCAACATCTCCTGTATCGAGGCGCGTTGGTCAATTAACACAGGCTCTAAACGAATGTCTTTCCCAATAAAGTGTTTAAACTCATCCGGCGAAATTTCTCCTAAACCTTTAAAGCGAGTAATCTCCGGTTTCGGACCAAGTTTGGCAACAGCCGCTTTACGTTCTTCATCGCTGTAGCAATAAATGGTTTCTTTTTTATTTCGTACACGAAACAGTGGTGTTTGTAAAATAAATACGTGATTATTTTTTACCAAATCAGGAAAAAACTGTAAAAAGAAAGTAAGCAATAACAAACGTATATGCATTCCATCCACATCGGCATCGGTAGCAATTACTACATTGTTATAACGCAACTCATCCAAGCCATCTTCAATGTTTAAAGCGGCTTGCAATAAATTAAATTCTTCGTTTTCGTACACTACTTTTTTACCTAAACCAAAGCAGTTAAGTGGTTTACCTTTTAAGCTAAATACAGCTTGCGTGTTTACATCGCGTGTTTTAGTGATAGACCCACTTGCCGAATCTCCCTCACAAATAAACAAGGTGGTTTCTAAGCGGCGGTTATCTTTATTATCATCTAAATGCGTACGGCAATCGCGTAATTTTTTATTGTGTAACGATGATTTTTTTGCACGCTCTCTCGCTAATTTTTGTATCCCCGAAAGCTCTTTGCGTTCTCTTTCGTTGGCAACAATTTTAGCTTCAATGGCACGTGCAGTTTCTGGGTTTTTATGCAGGTAATTATCTAAATGTTGCTTAATAAAATCCCCCACAAATGAGCGCATCGATTGCCCGCCCGGCGCAACCTCCTGCGAACCTAATTTTGTTTTCGTCTGCGATTCAAAAACGGGCTCTTGTACTTTTACGGCAATAGCCGCAACAATAGATTTACGCACATCAGTCGGGTCAAAATCTTTTTTAAAGAATTCACGTATCGTTTTTACAACCGCCTCTCTAAATGCCCCTTGGTGTGTTCCACCTTGTGTAGTGTATTGTCCATTAACGTAACTGTAATATTCTTCTGAAAAATGTTCGTTGCTGTGTGTCATAGCCAGCTCAATGTCTTCGCCCCTTAAATGAATAATAGGATACAGAATTTCGCCTGTAATGTTTTTCTCCAGTAAATCTTTTAATCCGTTATCTGATTTATAAATGTTGTCGTTAAAGTAAAGTGTCAATCCTGTGTTTAAGAAAGCATAGTTCCACAACATACGGTCAATGTACTCATGTACAAAGTGGTATTTTTTAAATATAGTGTCATCAGGTCTAAACTCAACGGCCGTACCGTTAGCTTCGGTAGTTTTTTCAAGTTTCGATTCTTTAATTAAGTTACCTCCGCTAAACTCGGCACGTTTGCTCTGCCCATCTCGGTAGGATGTTACTACAAAGTAGCTCGATAAAGCATTTACTGCTTTAGTACCCACACCATTTAAACCAATCGATTTTTTAAAAGCATCGCTATCATATTTACCACCTGTGTTTATTTTTGATACAACATCAATCACTTTTCCTAACGGAATACCACGCCCAAAATCGCGAATAGAAACCACGCCATCTTTTACCTGCACGTTAATGCGTTTACCTGCACCCATCATAAATTCGTCAATGGAGTTATCCATCACCTCTTTTATTAGTACATATATTCCATCATCAAAAGCAGATCCATCACCTAATTTACCAATATACATCCCCGGACGCATACGTATATGCTCTTTCCAGTCTAACGATTTTATACTGTCTTCGTTATAATTACCAACTTCTTTTGCCATTTATAATTTTGTATTTATGCTATTAAATATTTTTTGCTTAAACGTTGAACCTAAAATTCATAATATCGCCATCAGCAACTGTGTATTCTTTTCCTTCAATGCGCAGTTTGCCAACTTCTTTACAAGCAACTTCCGACCCTAAAGTTGTAAAATCGTTATACGACATTACTTCGGCCTTAATAAAGCCTTTTTCGAAATCGGTGTGTATAACGCCTGCTGCTTGAGGAGCTTTCCAACCTTTGTTGATAGTCCACGCACGAACTTCTTTTACACCTGCGGTAAAGTAAGTTTGCAGGTTCAGTAACTTGTAAGCTGCTTTAATCAATTTGTTTACACCCGGTTCATCTAAGCCCATATCAGCTAAAAACATTTGTTTTTCTTCAAAGGTTTCAAGGGCAGATATTTCACTTTCCATTTGTGCTGTAATAACAAGTAGTTCCGCGTTTTCTCCTTTAATGGCTTCGCGCACTGCATCAACAAATTGGTTACCTGTTTTAGCTGATGCTTCATCTACATTACAAACATACATTACAGGTTTAATAGTTAGTAAATGCAAATCAGCAATGTATTCTAATTCGCTTTCTTCTAATTGTGATGCTCTGGCAGATTGCCCACTCTCTAAGGTTTCTTTAACTTTCGATAAAGCATTGTATGTTTTCACAGCTTCTTTATCGCTGCCTGTTTTAGCCTGACGCTCAAATTTTTTTAATTTAGTTTCAACACTCTCTAAATCTTTTAACTGTAATTCAGTATCAATAATTTCTTTATCTCGTACCGGGTTTACCGATCCATCCACGTGTACCACATTAGGGTCTTCAAAACAACGCAATACGTGCAAAATTGCGTTACACTCGCGTATGTTGCCTAAAAATTTATTTCCCAAGCCTTCGCCTTTGCTGGCACCTTTTACCAAGCCGGCAATGTCAACAATTTCAACTGTAGTAGGTACAATATTTTGCGGATTTACAATCGATGCCAGTTTATTTAAACGTTCATCGGGTACGGTTATAGTACCCACGTTTGGGTCAATAGTACAAAACGGAAAGTTAGCCGCCTGTGCTTTGGCGTTGCTTAAACAATTAAAAAGAGTTGATTTGCCTACATTTGGTAAACCAACGATACCACATTTTAGAGCCATAGTTAAATTTTAAAATTCGTGCAAATTTACGCTAATAGAGCGGTTTTTAATAGAGATTTATTAACAGAAATAGGGTAGGGTGATGGAAATATTGCTTTTTAGGACAGCTTACTCCCACTCAATAGTAGCAGGGGGTTTAGAGCTTATATCATAAACCACGCGGTTTACCCCCTTAACTTTGTTAATTATTTCGTTAGATATTTTAGCCAAAAACTCATACGGCAAATGGCACCAATCGGCCGTCATGCCATCGGTAGATGATACGGCGCGTAGGGCTACCACGTTTTCATAGGTGCGTTCGTCGCCCATAACCCCAACCGATTGTATTGGCAAGTATATAGCACCTGCCTGCCAAACCTGATTATATAGCCCGTTTGATTTTAAGCCTTCAATAAATATAGAATCTACTTCTTGCAATATTTTTATTTTTTGTTCGGTAATATCGCCTAAAATCCGAATTGCTAAGCCCGGGCCCGGAAACGGATGTCGGTTTAAAAGAGCATCATCAATATTTAAAGCTCTACCCACACGGCGCACTTCATCTTTAAACAAACTGCGTAAAGGCTCTACCACCTGCAGTTTCATATAGTCGGGTAATCCCCCAACATTGTGGTGCGATTTAATAGTAGCTGATGGTCCCTTTACCGATACACTTTCAATAACATCCGGGTAAATAGTGCCTTGTGCCAACCATTTAGCATCAGTAATTAATTTAGATTCATCATCAAATACATCAATAAAAACTTTACCAATGGCTTTACGTTTTTTCTCAGGGTCGGTTAAACCGCTTAGCTCAGTATAAAAACGTTTAGAAGAATTAACTCCCTTAACGTTTAATCCCATGTGCTTATAGGATTCTAATACGGTTTCAAACTCATTTTTTCTAAGTAAACCGTTGTCAACAAAAATACAATGCAAATTTTTACCAATGGCTTTGTGTAGCAACACGGCAGCTACCGTACTATCAACCCCGCCCGATAAACCAAGTATAACTTTATCGGTACCAATTTTTGTTTTCAATTCGGCAACCGTTGTTTCAATAAACGAAGCCGATGTCCAACTGCCTCTGCAACCACAAATATCAATTACAAAGTTTCTAATCATTCGGGTTCCTTCGGTACTGTGATACACTTCAGGATGGAATTGAATGCCGTATGTTTCTTCACCCTTAACATGAAAGCCTGCTACTTTTACATCATGCGTGCTGGCTATAATTTCGTAGTTATCAGGTATTTTGGCAATGCTATCTGCATGACTCATCCACACTTGCGAGTCTTCGCTAATATCTTTAAATAATTCGTTTTTGCTATTTACAAATTCCAGGTGCGCTCTGCCATATTCGCGCGTGTTGCTTTGTGCAACTTCACCACCAAAAAAATGAGCTAAATATTGCGCGCCGTAGCAAACACCTAATAAAGGCAATTTGCCTTTTATGTTCAATAAATCTGGTTTTGGAGCATCAGCTTCTCTTACACTATGCGGACTACCCGAAAGAATAACCCCTTTAAAATTTGTAGTTATTTCCGGTATTTTATTGTACGGATGAATTTCGCAGTACACATTAAGTTCTCTAACACGGCGTGCTATAAGTTGTGTAAATTGAGAACCAAAATCTAATATTAAGATACTTTCTTGCATGTGCAAAGGTGGTTTATGTTGCTTTTAAAGGTTTATAGCGATTTGAGGTACAAATGAGGTACAAAAATACCT
>JABDDQ010000081.1 GCA_013287545.1 Bacteroidota bacterium
AGGTAAAAAGAGTATGATTAAAGCTATTGCTGAAGATGACACGGAAATATTGCAAATCCCTGTAAAACTCACAGAAGATTGGTTCAAATTTCCTGAATGGAAAGCCTATATAAGTAGTAATTATAACAATCGTTTTGCAGAATTAATGCAGGTAATAGACCTTATTGCTTTTAGTAATATGGATAAGCAACTACTTCACTATTTACAAGAACGTTCAAAGGCTTTAAATACAAGAATTTTAGATATTACCCATCAAGAAATTGCTGATGAATTACATGCGCACCGTGAAGCTATCAGTCGCTTGTTACGCATCATGGAGCAAAAGAAATTGGTTAGATTAGGAAGGAATAGTATAGAGGTTTTAACAACTTAAAATACAATTTCAAATTATTCAAATGATATAAATCACCTTCTTATCCAACAAATGTTACCAAGTTTACTTTAACCATCCCATACCTTTGTTTCATAATCTTTAAAAAAATAGTTATGAAAAAAAACATGGGTAGTATAGACAAAGCTGTTAGAATACTGATAGCTGCTGCAATAATAATATTGTACTTTACGCACCAAATTAGTGGCACAATGGCTATAATAGGCTTGGTGTTATCAGGAATTTTTATTTTAACCAGCTTTATTAGTTTTTGCCCTCTTTATCTGCCTTTTGGCATCTCTACTCGTAAAAAGGAGTAAAATGGATTTTTATTACACAAAGCAGGCTGACTTTCAGCCTGCTTTTTTTATTTCTAAGAAAATGCAGCTTATCCAACAAATGTTCCAAACGAAGCTTTATTGATTTTCGAAATTTGTACCATAAATGAAAAACATAGTTATAAAATATAAGCTTGAATTAATCGGGGTAGCGTTAGGTTCAATTGCTGGATGGGGTTATTGGTATTTTGTAGGTTGCGCATCCGGCACCTGTGCAATTACGTCAAGTCCTGTAAATAGTTCCTTATATGGAGCAATGATGGGAGGAATTTTAGCTAGTATGTTTAGAAAAGATAAAAAGGAAGAAAAATCAAAACAATAAAAGCACAAAATCATGGATAACATCGAAAAATTAATCAAGTCAGGAAAAGCCACTATAGTGGATGTTAGAAGCTCATCGGAATTTATGGGTGGACATGTAGCAGGAAGCATCAACATTCCTTTACAAGAAATACCGAAACGCTTAGCTGAATTTAAAAAAATGGAGAACATTGTACTTTGTTGTGCATCGGGTAATAGAAGCGGGCAAGCTGATATGTACTTAAAACAAAATGGTATTACGTGTGAAAACGGCGGTTCTTGGATTGATGTTAATTGCTATTGTTAAACTTTAAAATAAAACACAAATGATACAAACACTAAAAAATATTTTCGGCATAGGCCCAAAAGTAGATATGGGAGAATTAATTGCTAAAGGAGCGATAATTATTGATGTAAGAAGTAAAGGAGAATATGCAGGCGGGCATCTTAAAAACTCAGTTAACATCCCCCTTGATTCATTGTCAGGAAACATTAAAAACGCAAAAAGCAAAGACCATCCCATTATTACTTGCTGTGCGTCAGGCATGAGAAGTTCTAATGCTAAAAGTTTTTTAAAAGGACAAGGATATACGAATGTTCATAATGGAGGTAGTTGGTTTAGTTTAAAAAAATATGAGAAATGAATACTATAAAAGCAACATTATTCTATAACTGGCATTTTATGCGAGTGCTTCGTTTAGGTTTAGGTGTTTTCATAGCGGTACAAGCTATTAAAACGCATGATGCTTTTTCGGGATTGATAGCTACCTTCTGTTTATTTCAGGCAGTGACTAATACAGGTTGTTGTGGTAGTCAAGGTTGTTCAACATCAGTTCCAAAGAATAGTTCCGATAAAATTGAAGGTATAGAATTTGAAGAAATCAAAAGCAACAAATCTTAATAAAAACAATCATGCTTTCAGATATAGTAAAATCAACCACAGGAAATAAATGTCCACGCTGTCATCAGGGTAAGGTATTTGAAAACAATAACCCTTACAGTTTTAAAAACGGGCTTGCCATGAGAAATTCATGTTCTGCCTGTGATTTGAAATATGAACGTGAACCCGGCTTTTTCTATGGTTCTATGTATGTTTCTTATGCATTGATGTCGGGTATTCTTATTATATGGTTTTTGGTTGACCTTATTTGGTTGAATATGGATGCTATTATATTAATGACGATTGTAACTATAAATATGCTTGTTTTCTTTCCGATAATATTTAGATGGTCAAGATTAGTTTGGTTAAATTTCTTTTTCAAATTCGATAAAAAATTACGAGACACATAACTCTCAAAAAATAATTACTACAACTTAAAATTAATAATCATGTCAACCTTTCAGGAACTCATAAATTCAGATAACCCCGTTTTAGTAGATTTTTCAGCCGAATGGTGCGGCCCTTGCAAAATGATGGCTCCCATTTTAGAGCAACTTAAAAGTATGATTGGGGATAAAGCCACTATTATTAAAGTAGATGTAGATAAAAACCCTGCTGCGGCAAGTGCATATAAAGTGCAGGGCGTTCCAACTTTGCTGATTTTCAAAAAAGGAGAAGTAAAATGGCGACAATCAGGTGTTGTACCTGCCGACCACTTAAAAAAAATGATTGAACTAAACCAATAAATTAAAGGCATGGAACATGTTTATGAAGTGTCAGTAAACTGGCAGGCAGATAGAAAAGGAGTTATGGGTTCTCCTGTATTAAATACAAAAATTGAAGTAGCTACTCCACCTCAATTCCCAAAAGGAATGGAAGGAATTTGGTCGCCGGAGCATTTATTTGTGGCTGCCATTAATAGCTGCTTGATGACAACATTTCTATCGATTGCAGAGAATTCCAAACTTGAATTTGTAAGTTTCGATTCAAAATCCGTTGGAAAATTAGAAATGGTGGATGGCAAATATATGATGAGTGAAGTCACCTTGATGCCTATTGTAACAATAAGTGACGAGCAACAAAAGGAGCGTGCAGAAAGAGTGCTTCAAAAATCAGAAGCTAACTGTTTAATTTCTAATTCTGTTAAATCAACGATTCACGAATTCAATAAAACAAAGCTAAAAAGCATTCGTAAAAAAATAATTTTAGCAAGCTTACTAATTGTAGGCATTTCAATTACTTCTTGTCAGAGTCAGACGAAAGGTAATTCTTCTAAACAGATAAATACAACTATTCCAGTTGATGAGTTCGATAAGAAGCTATCTGAAACAAAGGATGTTCAATTAGTTGATGTGCGCACTCTGGAAGAATATCAAGAAGGGCATTTAAAAAATGCGCTAAACTATAATATTAATGGAAGCGATTTTGAGAATCAACTCAGTAAGCTTGATAAAACTAAACCCGTTATGGTATATTGTTTAGGCGGCGGTCGTAGTGCTGAAGCTGCTGAGATAATGGAGAAAAAAGGTTTTACTGAAGTTTATAATATGCAAGGCGGAATCATGAAATGGAATGCTGCTAATAAACCTACCGATAAAAACTCGGCAAGTCCGGTGAAAAAAGGAATGTCTTTGGCTGATTTTAATAAGCAAATTGCATCTGATAAATATGTATTAGTAGATTATAATGCCAAATGGTGCAAACCTTGCAAAAAAATAGTTCCTATGCTGGAAGGATTAGCCGAAAAGAAAAAAGGTAAGCTTATTCTTTTAAAAGTAGATGCAGATGAAAATAAAGATTTACTAAAGGAAAAAGCTATAGATGCCATTCCGGTAATTGAATTATATAAAGGCGGCAAACTGGTTTGGAAACATAGCGGAGAAATTGATGAAGCTATTCTGCTTAAAGAAACTAAGTTGTAAGTTTAATTATTAGTATAATGAAAATGGATATGACAGCAATACTTTTACTTATTATTATTGGGCTTGTAGCAGGCACATTAGGTGGAATGATTGGATTGGGAGGTGGAATAATTTTAATTCCGGCGCTTATTTTAATTATGAAGCTTGACCAACAGACTGCTCAAGGCACAAGTATTGCTGTTATGCTTCCTCCTATTGGATTATTTGCCGTTTATAATTACTACAAAGCCGGATATGTGAATATGAAATACGCATTTGTAATAGCTATGGCGTTTATGGTGGGTGGATATTTTGGTTCAAGTTTGGCATTAAAACTTTCTCCTGATGTAATGAGAAAAGTGTTTAGTGTTGTACTTGTTGTTATTGCTATAAAAATGTTTTTTGCGGGTAAGGCAGTTTAATCAGGTAGAACAATATATTAAATGAATTTGGCCTCGCGTCTTGGGACGGTGCATTACAAATAATGAAATACAGCCGAAAGCTGTTCGGGGCCTCCAATTAGTGTGCAAAAATGAACAGAAAACAAATAATAACCGTC
>JABDDQ010000082.1 GCA_013287545.1 Bacteroidota bacterium
TTTTCTGTCTATTTACCCAGGATATATGTTTAGTAAAATTCGGTATAGGCCTAACTCAGCTATGGCTTGTATAAAATTTTCGAACTGAACTGGTTTTACAATAAAACTATTAGCGCCAAGCTGATAACAGGTTTTAACATCGGGACTTTCTTTTGATGATGTAAGTATTATAACGGGTATATTTTTAGTCTGCTCATCGGCTTTAATTCGTTGCAAAACATCTATACCACTTATTTTAGGCATGTTTAAATCTAATAAAATAACTTTTGGTTGTATTTGAAAATCTCTATCAATATAACGGCCAATACAAAAAATAAATTCTAAAGCTTCAGCACCATCTTTAACACATATAATATTATTTAATACATTGTTTTTTTTTAATGCCCGTACGGTTAATTCGGCATCAGCCAAATCATCTTCAACTAAAAGTATATCTACTTCACCACTTTCCATTATGTTATAATTTGTTTTTTATAACTAATTTATAAAAAAATAAGCTTATACCGACATAATATAAAAAAAATTTATGGAAATGCTAAATACTGAAACTCAATATTTAGCATGTAAGATTTCCGCGTTTTCTGTTTTTTTTTATAATAATTAATGAACTATGTTTGCTTACGGATAAATAATTACAAATTCATTTTGTTTGATAAACTCAATGCTTAAAATACATAGTAACATTTAATTTTTTTATGATTTTAGCTATATTAATTAATCAGTTAACAAAAGCTTTTCGTTTTAAAAATGTATTTTTTAAAACGTGTAAATCACCAAAGTTTTTTTTTTAAAAAAAAATTGCACTTGCCTTTAGTTTATTGTTGATAACAAATTGTGCTTTTGCACAAACAGAGGATACAACTCTTTCTTCTGCCAATTTAAAAAAACTAAGTTTAGAAGATTTAATGAATGTAGAAGTTACGTCGGTATCCAAACGTCCTGAGAAATTAAATGAAGTAGCATCGGCGGTACAAGTAATTACGGGTAACGATATTCGTAACGCGGGTATTAAAACATTACCCGAGGCATTAAAACTTGCAGCTAACTTACAGGTGGCGCAGGTTAACTCCAGTCAGTGGGCTATAAGCGCGCGCGGATTTGATAATGTGCTGGCAAATAAATTACTGGTGCTTATTGATGGACGCACAGTTTACTCGCCCATGTATGGCGGTGTATTTTGGGATGTACAAAATGTTATGTTGGAAGATGTTGACCGAATAGAAGTGATAAGTGGACCTGGCGGAACTTTATTGGGCGCTAATGCGGTTAATGGTGTAATAAATATAATTACAAAAAGTTCGGCAAAAACGCAGGGCTTATATGCCGATGTAGCTTATGGTAATGGCATGCCGGGACAAGTAAACATTAGGTCGGGTGGTAAAATAGCTGAGGGACTTACTTACCGCGTTTATGGTATGGGTTATAGATTAGCTAGTACGGTTGATTCAGTGGGCAAAGATAGTGTGGCCGGCAGAAAAGCGAATGACCAATGGGCCATGGCACAAGGTGGTTTTAGAACAGATTATGCCGCTAAACAAGATCAGATAAGTGTAATAGGAAATATGTATTATGGTAAACCTAACCCTGATGGCAATGCAGTGCCTATTACAACAAGTGGCGAAAATGTGGTAGCACGCTGGAACCATACGATTGGAAACAAAGGTGATTTTCAGCTACAAACTTATTACGACCACACCTGGCGCGACTTTGGAAATAAATTTACCGAAGATGCAAAAACATACGATGTTGAGTGGCAAAACCGTTTTAGGCTTGGACGAAGACAAACTGTTACCTATGGCGGAGATTTGAGAGGGATTCATCATGAAGTGGCGAATTTACCCGGCTTTGGCTTTACACCTTCAAACAAAATGTTATATTTATATAGTGGATTTTTGCAATACGAAGCCATGTTGATTAAAGATCGTTTACGTTTTACGCTTGGTGCAAAGCTTGAACATAATAGTTATACAGGGCTTCAATATCAGCCTAACGCACGACTCACTTACACACCAACCAAGCGCCAAACTATTTGGGGAGCGGTGTCGCGTGCGGTAAGAAATCCATCGCGAATAGACCGCGATTTTGCTTTATCACTATCACCTACTTTACCGCTTGAAATGGGTGCCGATAGTTTTAAATCAGAAACTGTAATTGCGTATGAGTTAGGCTGGCGTTTTCAGGCATCAAAAAAAGTATCTGCTTCGGTATCTACATTTTATAACTCGTACGATAATATACGAAGTGCCGAACCAGGTAAAGGACCTTTAGGTTACCCTTACCCCATAACTTATGGCAATGGTGTTAAAGGTGAAACGTATGGAGTTGAAGTATCTGCCAATGCACAAGTAACCAGTTGGTGGAACTTACGCGGTGGATATACTTTTCTTAGAAAAAACTTATGGGATAAAGAAGGCAGTAGAGATTTAAATCATGCAACTGCCGAAAGTGATGATCCCATGCATCAGTTTTTAATTCAATCAAACATTCAGTTGCCTTACCATTTTCAGTTTGGTACCGTAGTGCGTTATGTGGGTGAATTACCTAAACCGGTTGTAAAAGCATATACGGGTTTAGATTTAAAACTTGGATGGAATTATAAAAATTTAGAGCTAAGTGTTGTTGGGCAAAATTTATTATATGGTCAACACAGGGAGTTTCAGGCATCAACACCTATTAGAGAAATACAGCGTAGTGTATATGGAAGAATTGCATGCCGTTTTTAAAAAAAATAACCTACATACGTTTTAGTTTTTTACTTGTTTTTTGCAATGTGTTTTTTGTCTCGGGGCAAATTGCTACACGCGAGTATCAGGTAAAAGCTGCCTTTGTATTTAATTTTACACAGTTTGTTGAGTGGCCTACGCAAAGTTTTGCTAACCCCGAAACGCGGGCGGTTATTGGCATTTTGGGCAAAGATCCCTTTGGTACTTATTTAGACGAAACCATAACAGGCGAAAGCCTAAACAAACACTCATTAACCATTCAGCATTTTAAAGATGCAGATGAAATTACCAATTGCCAAATTTTATTCATTAACCTAAGTGATAAAAATGAATTGAAAGCCATACTTGAAAAACTAAAAGGTAAAAATATACTTACCGTAAGCGATGCAAATGGCTTTACCAAATTGGGTGGTATGGTTAGGCTTTATATAAAGGATGATAAAATAAATATACAGATAAATCTGGATGCTGTAAAAGAAGAAAACCTGGTGATAAGTTCTAAGCTGCTTAAGCTGGCCGAAATAGTAAAAACAGATAAAAAATAGTATGATGGCAAATAAAAACATATCTATTAGAAACAAGCTGATGCGTATTATTATGCTTGTGTGTGGCATAGTTGTTTTGATAACCTGTGCTGTTTTCTTTTTATACGATTTTTATTCTTTCCGCGAAAGCACTCTGCAAAACATTTCTACTTACGGGCAAATTATATCTAACAACAGTACTGCCGCCATTGCGTTTGAAAGTAAAGAGGATGCCAAAGAAATATTAAGTGCATTAAAAGCCGAACCTCATATTGTTGCAGCAAGCATATATGATGCCAACGGACAACTATTTTGTGCGTATCCGGCAGATTATGATATAAACCAACTACCCAAAACAGCGGGTGCTATTGGCTATCATTTTACACGAACTGCCTTAGAGGGTTTTCAGCCCATTGTGCAAGGCAGCAAACAGTTGGGGATACTCTATCTAAAATCAGATTTAAATGCCCTGTATGGCAGGTTTAAACTGTACACCATTATTGTGGTTTTAATTTTGGGCCTTTCGTTTGTAATAACTTTTTTACTCTCTAAATTTTTGCAAAGAGGTATATCTGCTCCTATACTTGCTTTGGCAGAAACTGCCAAGGCAATATCTGAACAAAAAGATTATTCGGTTAGGGCCATTAAACTTAGCGATGATGAAGTGGGTTCGTTAACCGATGCGTTTAATCAAATGCTTACCGAAATACACGAACAAACCGAGATGTTAAATGAGTTTAATCAAACTCTCGAACAAAGGGTTAAAAACCGTACAACCGAATTGGAAGTTGCAAATAAAGAACTCGAATCTTTCTCCTATTCTGTTTCTCACGATTTGCGTGCGCCTGCAAGAGCTATACATAGTTATGCAAATGTTTTTTTAGAAGATTACGGAGATAAAATTGATGAGGAGGGTAAACGACTTATAAATATTGTTTTAAAAAATGGACAAAAAATGGGTTTTTTAATTGACGACCTACTTTCGTTTTCACGACTTGGAAGAATAGAATTAACAAAAACAAAATTATCGATGTATGATATTGTAAGTGGCGTTTGGAACGAGCTTTATAAAACAGAAGAAAACCGA
>JABDDQ010000083.1 GCA_013287545.1 Bacteroidota bacterium
TTTTAGTTTTATGTTTTTATTTTTTAGTGAAAACATCTCATCCGGCGGGGTTAGTTAGCCGTAAGCAAAACGGAAAAATTGAAGATTTAGAGTGGAAAAAAAGTTTTGTAACTTTTTCCATCCACATATACAGGCAAAACCGGCTTATTATAAAGGATGGATTTAGTTACAAAACTTTTTTTCCACTCTAAATCTTCAATTTTTCCGTTTTGCTTACGGCTAACTAACCCCGCCGGAAAAACCATAGACACACCTGCTGAACCATAAAAAGCATCGATGGCCTTTAAGGCTTCTACTGAAGTTACGCCTACTTTATTTACCCCAACAAAAAGATCTTCGAAATTAGTAAGGTCGGTTAAAATATCGTTTACGGTTGAGCGTATATCTTTTCTTTTTTGGATAACGGCTTGTATTATAGCCAGCCCATCTATGCCTCCAAGTGGATGATTAGCTACTAAAATAATGCCACCCGTTTCGGGTAAATTTTCTAATCCTTGCCAAGTAACATTAGCGCCAATATATTTTAAACAAGCATCATTAAAATCGTATCCAAACTTATCTCGGTTAATCCAAACGCATTCGTTAATGCGGTGTTCGTGCAATTTTCGTTTCAAATAATTTATTACAAAGCGTGGCAACCACTTGTGCATTGCAGGGTTTTTATCCTTTATAATTTTTTCTATGTCTATGGTTTTTTTAAACTCTTCCATATTTTTTCAAATTGTTCATTTCCTGTTCATTTCTCCAATCCATTTTCTTCAAAAAAACAAACTTATAATCTTTTAAAAAGTCTGATTTAACAGGCTTTTATAAGCACTAAGTAACCATTTTTTATTTACACAAAAATATATTGAAGTCGAAAACTTTTCAACAAAAGTGGTAAAAAAGTGGTTATAGGTGGTAAATGGTGGTAAAAACTGTTTATTTTTGTCGTAATCCAATAATAAAATGGCTATCAACAGTTTAATAGGAGAATTTGAGTGTAAAGTGGACGCAAAAGGCCGCTTTATGTTCCCGATTGCCCTTAAAAAACAGATGGCCGAGATGTTTGATAAAGGATTTGTTATAAACAGAAACCTGCATCAAAAATGTTTAGCGCTTTATCCTTTAGAAGAATGGAACAAGCTGAACAAAAAATTAGGCAAGCTAAATCGCCTAAAAAAAGACGTAGATATTTTTATCAGGCGAGTTACCGGTGGAGCAACAAACTGCGAAGCAGATAACACGGGCCGTATACTAATTCCAAAACCACTATCAGAATACGCAGACATTAAGAGCGATATAAAAGTTTTAGGCAGTAACAACATTATTGAGATATGGGATAAGAAGATGTATGAAAACTTCTTATCGCAAGATGTTGATATAGCAAAATTAGCAGATGACGTTTTTGAGGGGATAGACTTTAATGATGATAAAGACTAAATGGATTATCATCAACCCGTTCTTTTAAAAGAATGTTTAGATGGCTTGCGTATTAAGCCCGATGGCATTTATGTAGATGTAACTTTTGGCGGTGGCGGACACAGTAAAGCAATTTTAGAAAAGCTTGGTCCGAAGGGAAAGCTTTTTGCTTTTGACCAAGATAAAGATGCTGCTAATAATTTGCCCGCTGATGAACGTTTGACTTTTATTCCTCAAAACTTTATGTACATGAAGAATTTTTTGAGGATGTATGAAGTGAAGCAAGTAGATGGCATACTGGCCGACTTAGGTGTATCATCTCATCAGTTTGATATTGCAGATAGAGGTTTCTCTATTCGCTTTGAAGCTGAGCTGGATATGCGCATGAATCAGGCTTCGAAAAAAACAGCAGCTACCGTGTTGAATGAGTATGATGAAAATCAGCTTAAACAAATTTTTAGAAGCTACGGTGAAGTCGATAACGCCTACAAGTTAGTGAAGTTGATTACAGATGCGCGCATTACACAACCCATTACAAATACCGAGCAGCTAAAAAATATTATTGCGCCTTGCACGCCAAAGTTTAAAGACCATCAGTATTTGGCAAAAGTGTTTCAGGCATTGCGCATAGAAGTAAACGATGAAATGGATGTGCTAAAAGAAATGCTTAAACAGGCTTTAGAAGTTTTAAGTGTGGGCGGAAGATTGGTAGTAATGAGCTACCACTCCTTAGAAGACAGACTGGTAAAAAACTTTATAAAGAGTGGAAATTTTGAAGGCGAGGCAGAAAAAGATTTTTACGGAAACATAGCAAGACCATTTGAACTAATAACAAGAAAACCAATAACACCCAGCGACGAGGAGGTAGAAAAAAACAGCAGGTCGCGAAGTGCAAAACTACGAGTAGCAGAAAAAACATAAGACAACCCGCTACTAAGGCACCGTAATAAGTTCCGTTAGATGGAGAATTGATAACTACAATGCAACTGTATAGTGGTTTCTCTGCAGGAAAATATCCAACAAACGATGCTTGATAAATATGATTGCCTGCTGCGCCATACGAACCATTAACCGCAATTTGCGCAGTACCTGTTTTACCGGCCACTTTAAAAGCAGTAATGTTTAAGCCTTTACCCGAGCCTCTTTCAACAACACCCTCTAGCATGCGTTTTGCTTTTTGCACGGTGTTTGGTTTTACTATTTGCTCGTTAATAATTTCGGGTTTATATTTTTTTACTGCAACCCCGTTGCTTATTACTTCTTTAATGAAACGTGGTTTTACCATTTTGCCATTATTGGCAATAGCATTGTATAATGTAAGTGTTTGTAAGGGAGTAACTAAAACCTCATAACCATAGGCCATTTGCGGAAGTGTTAGCCCCGACCAATGTTTATCTTTTACGTTTTTAATAAGTGGTATGCCTTCACCCGGAATGCCTAAACCAAGTTGTTTGCCCAAATTAAAAGTCAGCAGTTTGTCTACAAACTTTTGTGGGTCTTTAGAATAGTATTTGGTAATAATTTTTGTAGTACCAACGTTTGATGATGTTTCAAAAATGCGTTGTACAGTAAGCTCAGGTGCTTCCGGCGGATGTGAGTCTTTTACTTTTTTATTGTAATACATGCACTCGCCATTGCCCACAGTAAACACATCGTCTAAATCGACATAATCATCATCTAAGGCAACTAATAACGAAGCAAGTTTAAACGTTGAACCCGGTTCTGTTGGGTAACCCATGGCATAATTTAAACGCTCGCTATACATGCCCGAATCGGTACGTGTAAGATTTGCAATAGCACGTATCTCGCCTGTTTTTACTTCCATTAAAACAACACAGCCTTGTGCGGCATCATTTTTTACCAAGGCTTTCATTAAAGCATTTTCGGCAACGTCTTGTATGTTTACATCAATGGTGGTATAAATATCGTTACCATCTTTTGGCTCAATTTCATTTTCATCGTTAATAGGGCGCCATACATCTGCCGCAACTTTTTGCATTAAACGTTTTCCGCTGGTGCCACGTAAAATAGTATCGTAAGCTCCTTCAATGCCCACACGTAAGTCGTTACGGGTATAACCAATAGTACGTGCTGCTAAAAGTTTAAAAGGTAATTCTCTTCTGTTGGTTTGTAAATAAACCAAGCCGCCGCGTTTCCCCTTTTTAAGTATCGGGAATTTTTTCATCTTCTGTAAATCTCTGTATGATACGTTGCGATGTAACACCACATAACGGTCATCTGTTTCACGAGCTTTGCGCAATATTTTTTTAAATTCTTTTTTACTTTTATCAGGAAACATAGCAGCCAATTCTTCTGCTAAGGGGTTAACATATTTATTAAACGTATCTTTTGTAAGCGCGGGTGCGTTTACATCCATGCCGACTTCATAATATGGTAGAGAAGTAGCTAAAAGGTTTCCGTTTACGTCAAAAATATTTCCGCGAGATGCTTCAATGTTTTCGTAAGAGATGGTTAGTTGTTTAGCTTTTTCGCGCCACGCATCACCTTGTATATATTGCACCTGTACAATGCGGTAAACAATAGAAAGCGCAAACACGCACATAAAAATGTACACCAAGTAGGTTCTCCATAATATGTCTTTCCTGTTTTCCAATTTCTATTTTTCTTCTTGTACTTTGTTTTTTTCTGCTACTGCTTTGCTTGATGTATCCACTACAATTTTCATGGGCGGAACAATGGGTTCTTTCAATCCTAATTTTTCTACTGATTTGGCTACTTCGCTTTGTTTGCTTACAAACATCAAATCAGATTTGGTAGATATATATTCGCTACGATAATCTTTTATCTGCGCGTTTAATTTGTTTACTTGCCTTACTTTATCATCTGCCCAATAGCCATTAGCTATATATAGTA
>JABDDQ010000084.1 GCA_013287545.1 Bacteroidota bacterium
TTTCTTTATGCGCCTGTTCCTTATCTTATTTACTTGGCGCGTTCTGCCATTTTGGTTTGAATTGCTAGGAGTTTTGATAAAAACTCTTTGTCGTCTTTACAGGCTTCTGGTTTAGTAGTTTGAAACTGCGTGCCTTCCTGAGTTAATTTTGTCATCTCGCTTAATAGCTCAGTATTAGTTGGGTCTTCTTGAGCCTTCTTAATTATATCAAGGTATTTATTCATGTAATCCTCGTACTGATTAAGAAATTTATCACAATCGCTACTCGCCTTGTTAGAACTACATGATGTTATTGCTAATAAAGTAGATACTGCCACTGCGCTAAATAATTTCATTGGTTTTTTCATGGTTTTTTATTTTAAATGGTTATTCCTAAGTGTAATTTGCCTATCAGTTATATTTCAAACATAGTGCTGGTGTGTTTAAAAAGGTCAGCTTTGCTTTTTTTAATTTTTAACGCATTCTTTAATATGCCATGCCATCTGACTTAGTTGTATCCGAAGAAACATACGGCTTATCCTTTTTAGGGACATAAGGCTCAAATAAAAAGCATTTGTGCCCGTCTATTTCAGCTTTATCAGTTTCTTTATTAGGCGCTACAAATTCATAAGAAACTGCATTAAAAACAGGTCTCAAAGCACCTAATCCATTTTGCACGATTTCGCTATACGTTGCATTGAACTTAATTATTTGCCTAAATATGTTCTTTGTGAAATCCTTAACACGATTATTAGATTTATCCAAATTATAGGCACTTACTGCCGAAAGAATTTTAGCCCCGTCTTTTTCAGGAATCATTAGCGTCAAAAGAAAATTATCATAAATGACCCCATTATTATAAATATAACCATTAACATAAATGTTTCCGTCCGTCACCTGATAATATTTAGGATCATCCACATCATCAAATAGTTCTCCCATTAAACTTTTCACCTGTGTATTTTCTATTGCGCCGGTAACAACCATTGTACACTCAAAATTTCTGTTCTTGAGATAGTATTCCATTACTTTAGACTTTCCTTGTTCGGTTATGCGCTCATCTGAAAATCTATCTAGGTCTTTTTGGAGTGCATCACCACACGGAATATTTGGAAACTTAATATCCTCAACATCGGCAAATAGTATCTTACCCTCGATATGCTGCTTTACCGTATCCATAACTTGTTCGATTATTCTTTTATCATCAACGCTGGAATTTTTCAGTGTGCCGTCGAACTGGTCGCACATCTTATATAGCTCGTAGTCGGACGGCTTCTCTCCCTGAACCATGTAGGTATTAGCCGCCTTTTTCAGGCAATCGCATACCTCCTTCGTTTTGTTGCTACAGCCGGTAAGATTTATTAGCGCTAGGCTAATGCTTAGAATAGTTATCGGTTTTTTCATGTTATTTGGTTTTTAGATTGTTACTGTATTTTTTTATTTCTGTTACACCGGTTATTTTTCCTAAGATGATTTCTGCATGTATGATGTCATTTCGTATGATTTTTCTTATTAGTAATGGAACATGTGTTTCCACTTTTGTTATTTCAAGTACATCATTTACCATTAAAGGCGTTCGGTTTTGCAGAAGCAACTTAAAACGGTTGTTGTTTATGTATTCGATGGCTATATAGGATTGTGGGCTAAAAGAAATTAAGAATTTAGCTCCTGCGCTTAGCTCCTTAGAAATAAGTGTTTGAAGCGGCTGGATTTTCTTTTTATTCGCGTTGGTAATATCTCTGAGCATATCTTCCCATGAATGGTAGTTCATATAATTAGCCAATACTTCAAGCGTGAACCCTCTGGGAGAACCTACACCGCTTTTGTTAATGCCAAACAATCTTTTCAGGGTTGACGAACTGACCTTGCAGTTACACTTGTTTGCTATTGCTTGTGATAAAGCATCACAGTCTTTTGCATACTTGATTGAGCCTTTACCGAATTCCTTTTCAATTTTTTCTTTGATTCTGATCGACAGCATTTTTATTCAATAATGCCCGAATGTAGTAGTTACATTGATGCGTATTGCGTAATGGACAACAAAAGCAAAGTGGATTCAATGAACGTTTTGAACGTATTAAACAACTTGCTAACGAGTGAACAAAATGAACAAAGCAGAAGCCTTGCCAACGCTAATAAATTTGTTTTTGAAGTAATTTTGGAATGAAAATATTTGTGTTTTATTTGAGCTATAAATCACAAAAAAATATTTCACATAATACAAATAGGTATTATCACTTTATACTTTTTAAGTAATTTATGACAACTTAGAGCAATATTGCCCTAAGTCGATTTTCATGTTGAAAACTTACACCATTCGTTGAATAATTCCGTGCCGATGATACTTTCAAGGCTCGTATGCTGAATCAATTCAAGTGTTCTTACAATTTCAATAGGGGGAAAACTAAATTTGATAAATACTTCAAATACCCTGTCAACATCTTTATTCTTTGATGCAATAGAAGTATATCCGTTCTCTATTATAAAGTCAACTATCTCTTTTCTTGTATATGCTGTCTTTCTCACAGAGGCCATAACCATTTTCAGGTTCGAAATATAGAAATTAAAATCAGTTTACCTCATTGCTGCATATCCCTATTTTATAATTATACAAAGGTGTTTTCATATAACTCAACCAGATAAATTAGAACCAAAATTGTCCCACTAATTATATTAGCGGGACTATGATTGGAAACCAGCTACTTAAGAAAATGGCACTCATCCATTGTCCCAGTTACTGATAAAAACACTAAAAAGAGGACTATTGCCGCTTTTTACGGCTATACTCGTGTATAAAATATACTCGCCATGAGAAAAAAACAGACAGCAACTTCCGGTATGGACTGGAATACCATGATCGGTTTAGCATTACGTTTAAAACAAGATAAACTTTACAGAGATTATTTATTGATAACCGTAGGTTGTTACTTTGGTTTGCGTATTGGTGATTTGCTTTCCATTAAATGGGTTGATGTCATTGGCAAAGAAGAGCTGGTGCTGACCGAACAAAAAACAAAAAAGATAAGAAGGATTACAATTAATCCGAATGTAACAACCGCGCTTAGCTTTTGCTTAAATGAACTATATAATTTTGATGAAAATGATTTTATCTTTTGTAACCGTTGGGGAGGACAACTAACTATCAGTTACATAAATAAGCGGTTAAAATTTATATTCAAAAAATATAATGTAGTTGTAAGAAATGCAAGCTCGCATACACTTAGAAAAACATTTGGCAAGCGCATCTATGAAGCAGATGCAAGGAGCGAAAGAGCCTTGGTGTACCTGTCCGAGATATTTTCTCACTCTTCAATTTCTACGACAAGAAAGTATATCGGGATTACGCAAGAAGCGATCGCAGATATGTATATGAGTTTGTAAAAACTATGCATAATTATTTGCAATTTTGTAATACAAATGGGTTTTACAACTTACATACCATGCGATATTTTAAAACCATTTATAAAAACTATTGCCATAAGCAAAAATGAAATAGCAAGTTCGTATAAAGTTCTGCCTGATACAAGTATCGTGATGGGCTTTCAGTACTCAGGCAGTCTTTCTTATTCAAAAGATAACACTAAATCTATTCCTTTAAGTTCAGTCGGTATTACAGGTTTGATGGATACTTACCGCATATTTAATAATTCTGAAAACATTAGTACAGTATTGGTTATGTTTTCAGAAACAGGCGCAGCAGCATTCTTTAATCAAGGCATGCACGAGATATTTGGACAAAGTCTTTCGTTAGATGATCTGGTATTACGCTCCCAAATGGACGTGGTTGCTGAACAACTTGGTGAAGCAAAAACAGATATTGAAAGAATTAATACAGTTGAGAAATTCCTGATCTCTCGTTTAAAGTATAAAGCCAAAGATGAGCTTGTAAATATGGCTGTAAATCTTATTAAACAATATACAGGAAACATCAAGATTACTCTTTTAGCAGAGAAACTGAACATCAGCCAAAGCCAGTTTGAAAAACGATTTCGCAAAACAGTGGGGGCTTCTCCTAAGAAATTTGCCTCTATTGTACGTTTGAAACATATAATTCATAGTTCTACATCAACAGGAAGCAATCTGACAGAATTAGGACTGGACTCAGGCTACTTTGATCAGGCTCATTTTATTAAAGACTTTAAATCCTTTACTGGAGAAACCCCTGAACAATTTTTAAAGAAAAAGTAAAAACAACGATTTTTTACAAACTCATGTACATATCTGCAATAGCTTCTTGGGTAATTCCGATATGCTTTCTTGTAGTAGAAATTGACGAGTGAGAAAAT
>JABDDQ010000085.1 GCA_013287545.1 Bacteroidota bacterium
AACCGCATACGCAAAGTAAATACGGGAGGGATTATTAGCACCATAGCCGGAACAGGAACGGCAGGTTATGGTGGCGATGGCGGACAAGCTACCAATGCACAATTAAACGGACCCGATGGAGTTACTCTTGATGCAAGCGGTAATTTATATATAGCTGATTATAGTAACAACCGTATACGAATGGTGAACACGGCAGGCATTATAACTACCATAGTTGGAACAGGAGTTGCCGGTTTTAGCGGTGACGGAGGACCTGCTACAGCAGCACAATTACATGGGCCAAATGATGGGATAGTTTTTGACGCGCTGGGTAATTTTTATATACCCGATGCATTAAACAACCGCATACGCAAAGTGAATACAGCAGGCATTATAAGTACGATAGCTGGAAACGGAATAGCAGGTTATAGCGGCGATGGCGGGCCTGCCCTTGCAGCAGCATTAAATTATCCGGGTGGGGTAGCGCTTGACTCGAGTTTATGTAATTTATACATAGCTGATTTATATAACGACCGCATCCGTCTGGTAACTAATGCAGAAGTAACGATATTGGTAAACTCACCATCGGTTTGTGTGGGAGACACCACCACCTTTACCTTAACAGCCAGTGGTGCGGCTAATTATACGTGGACACCTAACATTAACTTAAATACTAATTTGGGCAGCACAGTGATTGCTACCAGCACAGCAAGTATAAATTATACGGTAATGAGTACATTAGGTAGTTGTCATAATTCGGCTACGTCATCAATAACTATAAATCCGTTGCCAACTATAACCGTAAGTACACCAACCATTTGTGTAGGAAATACAGGTACGCTTACGGCTACCGGCGCAAGCACTTATACATGGAGTACTGGAGCGGATACAAATTCAATTGTGGTTAGTCCTTCGGTATCATCAACTTATACTGTTGTTGGAACAAGCGCAGCCAGTTGCGTGGGTGCGCCAACTGTTGGTGCCATAACGGTAACCCCTTACCCAATGGTTTCAATTAGTGGGGTTAGCGCTATATGTATTGGGCAACATACAACGCTTACAGCAAGCGGAGCAAAAACGTATACCTGGAGTACGGGAGATAGTTTAGGGAGTTTAACTGTAAGTCCGACAAAAGATACCGGCTATACTGTTATTGGTACCACAGGTTTATGCAGCACTAAGGATAGTATAAGTATTACAGTTAACAACTGGTTTAATTTTACTTTGCCCAATATTGTTACACCTAATAATGATGACATTAACGATTATATAGATTTTGGTAAATACGAATTTTCGACCTTGCAATTAGAAATATATAACCGATGGGGGACTAAAATTTTTGAGAGTAGCAGCCCTACTTGTGTTTGGAAACCTACGGAAGATGACGGAACTTATTTTTATACAGCACAGTACGCTATTAAGTGTAGTTACCAAGAGCAAAGTAAATCGTTAAAAGGGTTTATTACTGTGGTGCGGTAGGTTTTATTTTAAATTTAATTTCATTAAATAATCTGTTTGGGCATCATCACCTAATTGAAAAATATGTGAGCCGAATTTTTGAAAACCCATGCGGGTATAAAAATTAATGGCGCGCGGGTTATGCTCCCATACACCCAGCCAAATAACATCGAGGTTTTTTTGTTTGGCGGTTTCTATACAGGTGTTCATTAAGGCAAGTCCTACTTTTTTATCGTGAAAATTTTTGCTTACATATAATCTTTCAATTTCGATATGTGACAAAGTACCTAATTCTTCTGGCGCTTCGGAGCTTTTAAGTTTTGCATAACCAATAATAACCTCATCAATAAGTGCTACGTATAGGATGGAATTTTTATCTTCAATCTCCGTTAAAATATGATTGGGTTTAAAATGTGAGTTGTTATACTCGCGCATATTCTGTGCGGTGTTGTACCACTCAAATGTTTCGGTAAAAGTTTCGGCAGCAAGTTTGCCAATGGCTTCGGCTTCTTCTTTTTTTGCCGTGCGTATAAAAACAGACATGGTATTTTACAGCTTGGTAGTTTTATTCAGTAATAAATAATCGGCTAACACTAAGGCTGCCATAGCTTCTACAATTGGCACAGCGCGTGGTAAAACACATGGGTCGTGGCGACCGCGACCTTCTAAAATAATTTCATCTCCAGCGGAGTTTACACTTTGTTGCGGTTGCATTAAAGTTGCTACAGGTTTAAAAGCTACGTTAAAATAAATATCCTCGCCATTACTAATGCCACCTTGTATGCCACCGCTGTGGTTGGTTTTGGTGTGTATGCCGCCTTTGTTTTCAAAAATATCGTTCAGTTCGGAGCCTTTGTAATTAATAGAATTAAAACCTGCACCATACTCAAAACCTTTAACGGCGTTTATGCTTAGCATAGCTTTTGCAAGCTCGGCATGTAGTTTATTAAATACAGGTTCGCCTAAACCAATGGGTGTGTTTTTTACTACACAGGTAATTGTGCCACCAACAGTATCACCTTGTTTGCGTATGTTTTCGATATGCTCAATCATTTGCTGCGCTGTGTTTTCATCAGGGCAACGAATGATGTTTTTCTCGATATCAGCTGCATTGATTTCGGTATGCGATTTATTTAATTTGATGTTATGAACTTGCGATACGTAAGCAAAAAGCTGAACATTATAATGGTTTAATAAAAGCTTTGCAACAGCTCCTGCTACTACACGACATGCAGTTTCTCGTGCTGAAGAGCGCCCACCACCACGATAATCGCGATGGCCATATTTTTGCTGATAAGTAAAATCGGCATGAGAAGGACGATAAGTGTCTTTAAGATGCGAGTAATCTTTACTTTTTGGATTTTCATTATTAATAACAAAACCAATAGGTGCGCCTGTTGTAAGGCCTTCGAAAATGCCCGACAGAAAATGTACGGCATCATTTTCTTTACGCTGGGTAACGATGTGTGATTGTCCGGGCTTACGTCTGTCTGATTCGTGCTGTATAAAATCAAAATCTATTTTTAAGTCCGAGGGACATCCATCAATAATGCCGCCAATTGCTTCTCCATGCGATTCGCCAAAGGTGGTAAGGGTGAAAATATTTCCAAACGAATTGCCCGACATTTATAGCATATATTGGTAACGTTGATTTTTAAACTCGCCCGTAGCACGCCCGCGGTTTACTTTTTTCTTAGAGTACCAAAACGCCAGTTTAATTTCGTGCGAACCACTATTGGTGCCGCTTAAACCATTGGTACTATAATCGTAGGAATAACTAATTTGCCCCCATTCGGGAAAGGTGTAACCAACTTGCCCCACAACTGCAACACCCAAACGGAGGCCGGCGCCCACAAAAAAGGATTGTTTTATGTGCAAACGTAAATAATAATCGACTAAAATAGGTGTGCCGGCAACAAACACCGCCATTAAATTGTTTTCCCAAATAAAATCTTTATTCTCGCTCCATTTATAACCAAGAGATACACAATAGTGCGGTACTGTTTTGTAAATGCCACGCTTAACAATTTCCATTGTTTTATCAAAGTTGTAGGTGGTGCCCGCCAAGTTGTTCATAGATATGGAAATAAAAAACCGATCGTTGTATAACATGGCTCCGGCCGCCGCATTAAAAGCTTTTGCTTTTTGTGTAGATATAACGTTGGCTATGGCTTCATCCTGCGTATTTTGATACGTAAGCAAGTTGCCATTAACGCCCATGCTATTGTAACTGCCGTTAGCGCCTATGGAAAGAAATACATCATCGAACTTAACTTTAAAAGCATAAGCCAGCGCAGCACTTGTGTAAGCAAAAGGGCCAATTTTATCTTGAAAAATATAGCCGCCTACACCCATCATGTTTTTATATAATTTACCGTTAAGACTTACCCCTATTGTTTTTGGAGCACCTGTAAAACCAACCCATTGGTCGCGGTACGATGTGCGTAAATCAATATCGTTGCGGGTTCCTGCTACGGCGGGGTTCATCATAAATAAATCGCTTCGGTACTGAGTCCAAAAAGGATACTGTTGTGCATGTGCGCCAAGAGCAATACAAAATAAAAGTATAAACTTAAAATGTTTCAAAAGCGGTTAAAGATAACAAATACATTTTATTGAAGAGTTATGTTCATATAGTTCTAAATTTCTACATTAAATATTTTGAATTTCGGATAATTCGGTTTATTATTGCCATCAAATTTGTCAGAC
>JABDDQ010000086.1:0-503 GCA_013287545.1 Bacteroidota bacterium
TCATCTCTTGCTTTTGCAATTGCATCAAACTCATCTAAAAATAAAATGCAAGGTTTGCTATCAGCAAAATCAAATATCTTTCTCACATTTTTTGCTGTATTACCTAACAAAGAGGAAACTATTCCGTCTAACCTTGCAACAACTAGAGGTAGGCCTGTTTTTTCAGAAATATATTGGGCGATTTTTGTTTTCCCCACACCGGGCATACCATATAGTAATAAAGTATTTGATGATGTAACACCATGACTATCTAATAATTTTCTATGTTGAATTGAATTTATAAACCCATTTACTTTAGTATTTAATAATTCAGGTAAAATAATAGAAGTTGTTTCAGTTGGAATAAATACATCTGCAATACCCATTCCACTTTCTTGATCAACAGGAGTGGCTAATAATTCATCCATAGAAACAGTATTCACCATTTTTTGATTAATTAAAGATTGGATGGTTGCAGCCATTTTATCTTCTCCGTCATTAAGTAATTTTTTCAGCAAGTAACT
>JABDDQ010000086.1:566-1773 GCA_013287545.1 Bacteroidota bacterium
CTTAAGACCTCCTTCGATTATTTTAATTATTTCGGTATACATATATTTAATTTTTAGTTTCGATACAAATATACGTAATAATGTAATACAAAAACAATAAAACGTAATATTTATTTAAAATAACGTAATATTTACTCGTTATTCGTATTTATTGTATCACTTAATGTAAATAATATACCATTAATGTACTTAATCTTGAATTAATAGATTGGCGTTCAAGTTAACACCGCAGTTCACTTCATCAAAAAAAATACCACCTATTTGAGCCACGCCAGCTATAGGTGCTTTTACTACATATATAAAGATTTTTAGTATTTTCAATAATTCAAATTTTAACAATTTCAAAGAATTGCATGGTTGACAAACTAAATAATATCCCCGAAGAAATATTAAGGCTTGATCACTATACCGATGATGTAAGCATTCTAATTGGAGAAAACGGTAGTGGAAAAAGCACCTTACTAAATAATTTATCTAAATATTTTTTAGAAAGGGATAAGGATGTTGTTGCGATAGCTACATCTATACATGATAAATTTGATAATAACCATAGGAATTTCAAAACGTTGCGAGGGCGTTCCGGTAGACGGCAAGCTAGATCAACCATTAAAAATGCTTTGCAAAATATTGCAGAAAGTGAAATACAAAGGCTGAAAAATGCTTCACAGGCATTGAAGTATGTGGGCTTTGATCCGGTAATAGGTTTTAAACTAGAAGAATTGCATAAATCATTTAACGAGATAATTCGCACCTCCAATTTCCCGGAAAACGATAAGGAACAAATTAATTATCTTCTTGAAAAAACTTTAAGAGAAGCTGATGCCGCTGACAGCATTATATGGTTAGAGATTGATAGCTTTAGTTTTAGTGAACTTGAAAAATCCACATTAACTGAACTTATTCTATGGGAAAGCAGATTAAAGGAACTTAAAATAATTGATCGCATTGAAGTTTTTTTTGCGTAAAAACAATAGTATTATTTCTATGCTTGATGCTAGTTCTGGTGAACTAGTTTTAATTACATCTATAGTTTATTTGTCTACTGCTATTACTGAAAAAACGGTAATTCTAATTGATGAACCTGAAAATAGTTTGCATCCAAAATGGCAGAAACAATATGCTAAGATCATTTTAGACATTTTTTATCGTTATCAACCAAAAGTCATTATTGCAACGCATTCGCCTTTAGTGATTAGCGGAGCTGAAT
>JABDDQ010000086.1:1783-4065 GCA_013287545.1 Bacteroidota bacterium
AATTATTTATTGAGAATCCTAAAATATATAAAGCCGAAAACTTCACTTTCCAATTACAGAAAAAAGAACCTTTAAATCTAGAAGAACTTTATTTTAGATTTTTTGATATTACAACTCCGCAAAATCGTTTTCTATCTGATAGACTGATTCGTCTTTTAAATCTATTGGCCAATAATAAAATAACTCTTTCTGCATTTAGAAACGAAATTAAAAAGATTGAATCTAATTCTTATGACCCTAAACAATTAGATGTTCTTAAATCCATTCAAGACCTTGCATTAGAAATTTCTTCCCAAAATTAAATAGTATAATTATGAGTTTAGATATTAGCGAACATCTTACCGCGATTGAAACAGCTATAAATGCTGGAGGGAACATTTGGGAAAATGAATTACTTAGTGATTTGAAATCGAAAGTAAAAGAATATTATCGCGAGAAATTAAATGAGCAATGTTGTTATTGTAGAAAGAATACGCATGGCGAATTTAAAATGGTCTTGGATATTGAGCATATTTTACCTAAAAGCAAGTTTAGACATTTTATGTTTCATACATACAATTTAAGTGTGTCGTGTAAAAGATGTAATATGAATATAAAAAGGGAAGATTTTAGTTTTTGTAAAAGATATTGATGCCGCAACAATTGACGGTAACAATGGTGCTTTATACAAACTGATACATCCAAATTTAGATGATTATTTTTCTCATATAGAATATTATACTCAAACTGTAAATCAGCAAAAAATTATTAAGTATAAAGTTATTGCAGACAGTTCAAAAGGACAGTTTACATACAATTACTTTAAACTTTCAGAACTTGAAATTGACACTATAAATACAGCACAAGGAATTAAAAAAGGTGAAGAGCTTTCGGAAGCAATTGACCCTGAAATAGCTAAACGAATAGAAAAACTTTTAAAAAACAAATAATTCAATTTTTTAATGTGGAAACCTTACAACTCACTTAAGCACAAAGAAAAATATTTATTTAAGTTTTTATCTAAAAAACATTTAGTTGATTTTATTGGGAATAATGATATTTGGTTTTCACGAGCGGATCAATTTGGTGATAAAATGGAATGTGTTCACATTTCAGATTTATTACTAGACAAACCCAACTATTCAGAAATAGAAAAAAGAAAAAGAAAATACCTAATTAGTTGTTGGCATCATGCTGATCGTGAAACATTAGCTTTTTGGGATACACATTCAAAAAATAGTGAAGAAAGGAGAATCGTTGCATTAAGATTTAAAAAAGATATATTAATTCAATTATTCCGAGATTGGTTTTACATGAATAATTCATTTTATATAAAATCAGAGTTTATTCATGGAAGAGTTAGATACGGTGATTTAATCAACCCCCACAAAGATGTTTTAATTAATTATAGGATCAAACATCCTGCCTTCCGAAAAGAAGGAGCTTTTGGATATGAAAGTGAATATAGGTTTGTCATAAAGTTAGTAATGGAGCATAGTGACTTGGGGTATAAATATAATTTAAGGCATTTATCAATAAAAGATTTTGACATATTAATTAACCCATTATTAAGTAAGATAGAGTATTTAAATATAAAACAGGAATTAATCGATCTTGGTGTAGAAGAAAGTATAAAACCATCGGCGCTTTTTAAATGGTTAAATCCTGAAGAATGGTAAATACTCGAATAAAGGTACAAATAAGGGGATTCATAACACGCTAAGTAGGTATAAGATTGTCACAAATACGCACATAAATGTGACAATCTATAAATTATAAAACAATCGGTTTAGCAGATTATTCAAAACAAAAGTTTTAAGATTATTAGCTTTCCTTTAATTCTTTACCTGCTAAATCACAACTACTAATAAATTGAGGATGCCAAATTGTCCCCTCCAATTTTCACTTTATAATTATATGCTTTTACATATAATAAAAGGTGTTTTATCTATAATATATGTAAAAGCATATAATTACTAGATCCAAAAGCAATTGTGCAAGTGTCCCTTGCACAATTGAGTTGGTATCACTATATAACTAGAATTTAATATATCTCTGCTTTCAGTCGTTTAATATATTAGGTACAAAATTTACAGATTTATTACCGAAATATCTTTTTAATTCATTTTGCAACCGAATGACTTTTATGATTAACTTTGTACCAATAAAATCGTTCTTTAAAACCTATTGAAACATTACATTTCTAATCAATGTATATGAGACCGATAGGGTAAATTTTTGTTTTTACTGCACTTAACTATTTGATAATAAGGCATGAATTAATAGGGGTTGGCATAACACCA
>JABDDQ010000087.1 GCA_013287545.1 Bacteroidota bacterium
TTACCGGATTTCTGTTTTTTAAATATTTAAAATTATTAAACGTAAGCAACTACACAGCTACAATTGGCGCTATGTTATATGCCTTTTCTGGTTATATGATAGTGGGTAGCGGGTGGTTTCTTTTTTCTTTTGAGGTGTTTAATGCGGCGTTATTGTTATTGAGTTTTGAATTACTTTATCAAAAAAATAAATGGTATTGGTTTGTTTTGCCTATATTTTTAATTGGCATATCAAGGCCATTTAACTTTTGGCCATATGCCCTATTTCTTTTCTTTTATATTGTATTTAGGGTTATACAAACTGAGGAGAAATTCGATATTAAAAAAACTTCGCTTCTATTCGCAAAAATTATTGGAGTTTCGATTATTGGTATTGGTTTAAGTGCTCCTCTTTTTTTAGAACACCTACAGATGATGATAGAAAGTCCACGTGGTTCGGGGCCAGACTCTTACTTCCATGTGCTATCATCTGCGCCCATGTTTCACACTGCGGATAAATTAGAATTTGGTACGGCAATTATGCGTTTTTTCTCAAGCGATATTTTAGGAAGTGGAATTAATTTTAAAGGGTGGCAAAACTTATTAGAAGCCCCTATTTTTTATTGTGGGTTGCCTTGTTTATTATTATTCCCTCAATTATTTCAGTTTTTAAGCAAACCCGTAAAAAGAGCGGCTTTGGTTTTACTTGCAATATGGTTGTTACCTATTATTTTCCCTTACTTCCGCCAAGCTATATGGTTATTTAGTGGAGATTATTACCGTACTTATTCTTTTTTTGTTGGTTTAGTTTTAATTTTTTTCAGCATAAATTCTTTCGACAAAATAATTAAACAACATAAACTAAACATAATTAGCCTTATTATAACATTAGTTATTTTGCTTATTTTAATTAACTATCCGTTTTTTCAAGACAAAAAAACAGTTGATAGCAGTATTCGTTTTTTTGCTGAACTGTTTTTAATTTTTTATGCTATTTTATTTTATAGCATATCTAAAAAGCAAAATAACATCAGCTACAAATATGCCTTTTTAGCTGGCTTATTTATAGAATTGATATACTTTTCGTGGTGCACTGTTAATCGTAGAGATAATGTTAAAGTAGCCGACTTAAAACAACCAATTGGTTATAACGATTATTCTAACCAAGCCATAAGTTATTTAAATAAAATAGATCACTCTTTTTATCGGGTTGATAAAAATTACTCTTCTACACCTGCTATACACGGTAGCTTAAATGATGGCATGGCCCAAAATTATTACGGTACATCCTCATACAATGCTTTTAATCAAAAATATTATATTGATTATTTAAAAGTAATGGGAGTTATTAGCAAAGTAAACGAATATGAGTCTCGTTGGTCGCCCGGATTAATTAACCGTTTTATTTTAGAATCGTTAAATGATGTAAAATATATCTTAACAAAACAAGGATACTCCCAACCAAGTTGGCGCATAAGTCATGATAGTATTGCAAAGTTTGGCGATGTGTTGGTTCTTAAAAATAAATTTAATCTTCCTTTGGGTTATGGATACGATAGCTACATAAAATTTTCAGTTTTTGAAAAACTATCTCTATCTCAAAAAGATTTTGTAAGCACGAAAACTTGCGTAATAAATGATGAAGATCTTAATAAAGTCTCTTCACTAAAAGAATTTGAACTAAAAGATACCATAGCTCCTAATTCACTTACATTTGATTTATTAAAGAAAAACATAGATACTTTACAAAAAAACGCAATTCAAATCTCTGATTTTAAACCTACAAATATTAAAGCGTCGGTTAACTTATCTAAAGATGAGGTAATTTATGCATCAATTCCGTTTGATAAAGGTTGGGCAATTACTGATAATGGAAATAAAATAGATAAATTAATTTTAAGCGGCGGCATGACAGGTTTTTTGTTAAACAAAGGAAATCACGTATTAGAACTTACATATACTTCTCTTAACTTTAAAAAAGGCCTCTACATAAGTGTAATTTCGTTTTGTATATTTATTGGGTTATTTTTCTTCTTGCATCAAAAGAAAAATCAAAAAGAAGAAACTGTATAAATTATGTTATCGCTTGAGGAAAAAAAATATCTTATTTTAAAATCGCTTTCGATAAAAAAGCGATTTATAAATATGTACTTTAAAGCTAATGCAGGCCATATAGGCAGTGCATTATCATGTGCAGATATACTTACGTTTGTTTATTTTAATTGGATGCAAAAAACAGACGAGTTAATTTTATCTAAAGGTCATGCTGCAGCTGCTTTATATAGCGTGTTGGCAGAAGCTGATATTTTATCACCTAAAGACATTGATAGTTTTTATAAAAACGACACCTATCTTTCAGCTCACCCACCTGCTAATAAAATTGATAAAATTCGTTTTGCTACCGGAAGCCTTGGACACGGTTTAAGTCTTGCTGCCGGATTAGGCTTAGCTGCTAAGCTTAAAAATTCAAGTAAAACTATTATGTGTGTAACATCTGACGGAGAGCTAAATGAAGGCAGTACTTGGGAAGCAGCTTTATTTATATCTCACCATCAATTAAAAAATGTTTGTTGGTTTATAGATAGAAATGAATTACAGGGTTTTGGTAGAACAGAAGATGTGATGAAATTAAATCCGTTGGATAAGAAATTAGAGTCTTTTGGTTTTGATGTGCATATAATAGATGGCCATGATTTTGAAGCATTTTATACCATAAAACAAAAACAAAAAGATGCCAATAAACCCATAGCTGTTATTTGTAATACAGTAAAGGGCAATGGTTGGATGCAAAAACAAAATCAGTTAAGTAGCCATTATTTACCATTTAATGAAACAGAGTATAAAGAATTTTTAGATGCTATTGATAACGAAATAAAAGCCATTTCGTAGTTATGAGAGTAGAATTTGCCAATGCTATAATAAAATACCACAAAACTGTTGCTAACCAGGTTTTTATTACCGGCGATTTAGGCTTTATGGCATTAGAACAGGTAAGAGAAAGCTTTGGAAAATATTTTATTAATGCCGGCGTAGCCGAACAAAATATGGTTACTGTATCAGCCGGATTAGCTGCCGAAGGTTTTATTCCTTGGGTTTATAGTATATCTCCCTTTACAACGCTTCGCCCCTACGAGCAATTGCGTAACGATGTTTGTCATCACAACTTACCCGTAAAAGTTGTAGGTAACGGCGGAGGTTATGGTTATGGTATAATGGGAGCCACGCATCATAACTTAGAAGATATAGGATCCATGCGTTTATTGCCCGGTATGAAAGTATATGTGCCTTTTAACGGAAATGATGTAGAACATTGCGTTAAGCAAATGTTAGCAGATAAATCGCCTAATTATTTACGCTTAAACTTAGCTGCTAAAATAAATACAGAAGTAGAAAGTTTTAGTCAATGGCGTAGGTTAAAAAAAGGAGGTAAAACAATTGTTATAGGCACAGGGCCCGTTGTAGCAAACTTATTTCAATTGGATCCTGAAATTTTAAACCAACTTGAAATATGGTTAGTAAGCACCTTCCCAATTATTAATTTACCCAAAGAATTAGTAGACTCTTTAAAAGAAAAACAGGTTGTTATAACTATGGAAGAACATAGCGGACAATGTAGTTTATACGAAACATTAGCCGCTCAATTACTTTCTAACAATTGTGGCAACGTAAAATATCATGGTTTATACAGCAATGGTTACCCCAGTGGAAAATATGGTAACCAAACTTGGCACCAAGCTGAAAATAATTTGCACGGAGAGAATTTAAAAAATAAAATTTTAGCTTATTTAAAGTAATGCTTTCAGAAAAAATAAAAGAAGAAATAAAAAAGCTAGAAGGTCCTATTGTAGTTTTTGGCGCAGGAGGATTCATTGGAGCCAATCTTACACGATATATATTAGAACAACGTAAAGATGTATATGCAATTACCAGCAAACCTTTTATTCCTTGGAGGTTAGATGATATACCCGAAAATTACATTTTGCATTGTGATATTACTGAAAAAAATAAATTAGAGGAGCTGTTTCAAAAACACGCTT
>JABDDQ010000088.1 GCA_013287545.1 Bacteroidota bacterium
ATGCCATACAAAAAGCCATTGCAGATGCGGGTTACGATAACATGGGCTACACAGGTAACGATAAAGCCTATGCCGAACTGGCTCCTTGCTGCCAGTACGATAGAAAAAATAAGTAAATTAGCTGCATTAAAATTCAATGGTAAGAGTAGCGTTATTTATTATAAGTTTATTTTTAATCGTTTCATGCGATCAAGACCCGGTTCCATCAGCAGCTACAACTATTAATAGTGCCTTAGGCGCAGATAGCAGTAAAACAACTCAGCAAAATAAAAAACCAACTTCATTATCAATCGATACCGCATTAGTATATAAAGGCGATAATAAACTCCAACCTGCATTTATTGGTACAGTAACACTCTTTTCACCATTAATTAAAGATCTTGATGACGACGACGATGAAGATGACGACGACGAAGATGACGAGAAAGAGGGGAAATTATATTACTTGTACAAACATCCTTAGCACTATATGCCCAAGTTTTTTTTGTTAAGAAAAAACAAACGTAAAAATGTACAGTAAAAATTAAACCAAAAACATTTTTCTATTTTAGTGCAATGAAAAAAATAGGCAATACATTATTATTACTTTTTGCACTAACAGCTTGTAAAAATATACACCAGCGTAAAGAATTTTACGACACAGGTCAGTTAAAAGAAATCGTAAATGTAGATGCCAACAACCAAAAACAAGATACTCTTATTATTTATTATAAAGACGGCATAATAAACCATACCGAAATTTACCACAACGATACCCTAAACGGTTCCTTTATTACCTACTATAAAGATGGTAACCTCTGGGAAAAAACCAATTACAAAAATGGCCTCAAGCATGGTCTTACCCAAACCTTTTACAAAAACCAAAGACTGCATACCAGTGGCAATTATATAAATGGCTTAGCCCAAGATACTTTTATAAGCTACTACCAAAACCAAAAAATACAAACCAAAGAAGTGTTTAGTGCCAACCAAACAATTTACAAAATAACCTACGATAGTTTGGGAAACCCAAAAACCGAATACAAACCATAACTATACAGTTAACCACTTGGGTGTTCTGTTTGTTTACAAGCTTAGGCTTTACCGTAACAAATAAATTTTACCTCAAAATACTCAACCTGTTTGCATCAAGTTTAATAAAAATAAAAAGCAAAATGGTAAACGACCATAACGATGAGCCACCGTAACTAAAAAAAGGCAGCGGTATACCAATTACGGGTGCAAGCCCAATAGTCATACCAACATTTATAGCCAAGTGAAAAAACAAAACCGATGCCACACCATAACCATAAATCCTACTAAAATCCGACCGTTGTCTTTCAGCCATTGTAATAATTTTTAAAATTAAAGCAAGCTGTAATAAAATAACTACTGATGTTCCTACAAAACCCCACTCTTCGCCTACAGTACAAAAAATAAAATCGGTGTCTTGTTCAGGTACAAAATCATATTTAGTTTGCGTGCCTTGCAAATAACCTTTACCTAAAAAACCACCACTACCAATGGCTATTTTAGCTTAGTTTACATTATAACCCTCTTTTTTAAGGTTAATTGTTCCTCTGCCTAACAACACATCAATCCTTACTTTTTGATGCTCTTCCAGTTTTTCATACATGGTCGATGTTCCCTTTACCATTCCACAAGCGGCAATCCCAATTAGTATCACAATAAAAATATTTCCTCTGGTACGTTGTATAAATAGTAACGATAAACCGCATAACGAACCTATAATTACAAAAAGATATATATTGTCAACCAACAAAGCCAATACAAACAACACGGCTGCAACAAAACCTACCAGCAAAAAATTTACCGATAAACCCTCTCTATACAACGTAAACACAAAAGCAGCAAACACAATAGCCAAACCTGTTTCATCTTGCAGTTTTTTTATGATGATAAGCGGAAACCCAATAATAATAAGCGCTATAATTGTGTTTCTATATTTCTTAAAAAAGTTTGATATGCCGCGTCTTACATTATCAACTTCTAAATTAGCGTTACTTAAAAATTTGGCGAGTGCCAGGTTGGTGGCAAATTTCATGAACTCAGCGGGCTGTATACCAAAGCCTCCAAACCCAAACCACGATTTACTACCCTTTATCTCTCTGCCAACAAATGGCACGGCTATACAAAGCACTAACAATATGCCATAAAACATATAGGCAAACACCGTATAAAAATCGGCGTCAATAAATAAAATAATAGTAGCTAAAACAGCAGCAGTGCCAATCCACATAAGCTGCTTACCATATTTCTGACTCATATCAAAAATATTTTTGTGTTCCTCGTTATAAACGGCGGCATAAATATTTAGCCAACCCATTAACACTAAAATAAAATAGAACAAAACACAAAGCTTATCAATATTGGCAAACGGATTATATGTGTCGTTTCTTTTCACGTTAAACAAAGTTACCTTGTAAATAATGGTTTATAAATAAGAATGAAAAAAAATATCAGCTTATTAATTAACAATAGCTGTAATGGCATTTTCGACTTTATAATCGCCAATGCGTGTTCTTCGCAATGCGGTAAGATAAGCGCCACTACTTAAGGCTAAACCAAAATCGCGTGCCAACGAGCGTATATAAGTTCCTTTGCTGCAAACCACCTTAAAATCAATTTCGGGTAAGGCAATGCGGGTAATTTCAAAAAGCTTTATATAAATTTCTTTCGGGTTTATTTTTATTTCCGCTACACCCTCGCGTGCTAAATCATAGGCACGTTTACCATCTATGTGTACAGCCGAATAAATAGGTGGTGTTTGCATTTGCTTACCCACAAATTTTTTAACTGTTTCCGTAATCAGTTCTTCTGTAATGTGCTGCGTTGGAAATGTAAAATCAATTTCTTTCTCTTTGTCAAAACAAGGTGTCGTAGCCCCCACAAAAAAAGTACCTGTATACTCTTTTTCTAAAGCTTGTATCTGTTCTATTTGCTTGGTTTTTTTTCCGGTACAAATAATAAGTAAACCTGTGGCAAGGGGGTCTAAGGTACCGGCATGCCCTACTTTTATTTTATCGGGAAACGTTTTTTTAAGCGCAATTTTTATTTTGTTAGCTACTTCAAACGAGGTAACGTGGTAGGGCTTATCTATCAGCAAAACATCTCCTTCCACTCTATTAATGGTTTTAATGTGTTCAATAAACTGATTATAATCTAACTTAGAAAAAAACATATTGCGGGTGACAAAGCTACGCCAGTTTATAAGATAATGCTATAAAACCTTCAGCTTTTATTTATTACCGCCAGCCGCTGCTTTCTTATTTTTTCTGTGATACTTGCGTTGGTAAATGCTTTCAAATATCAACGGAAATATAAGCAGGGTAGAAATGGTTGCTAACGATAAACCGCCAATTACCACAATGGCTAATGGCTTACTCGATTCTGAACCTATACCCGTTGAGGTAGCCGCGGGTAATAAACCAATAATAGCAATAGTAGCTGTCATTACAACAGGGCGCACCCTTGCCGCTACTCCTTGTTTTACGGCGTCGGTTACTGTCATATTATCGTCGGTAATATGCTTTTTAAACACCGACATAAGTATAACTCCATTCTGTATACAAACACCCATCAAGGCAATAAATCCTATACCAGCCGATATACTAAAGTTTACTCCGGTCATCATTAAAGCTAAAATACCACCTACTAACCCAAACGGTATATTTAATAACAGTAAGCTTGCATCACTAAAGTTGCCAAATAACCCAAACAAAATAATAAATATTAATAGTATAGTTATTGGTACCACATGCGCTAAACGATTTTGGGCACGTTGTTGGTTTTCAAAATCACCACACCATAAAAGCGATTGCCCTTTTGGTAACGTTTTTATTTGTGCATTCACTTTTTGCTGAGCTTCGGCAATGGTACCCCCCATATCGCGTCCGCGTACCGAAAATTTAACCGCGCAAAAACGTTTGGTATCATCATGAAAAATAAGCAGAGGCCCTGTTATGGTATAAATTTTAGCTATTTCTTTTAGTGGTATTTTTATACCGTG
>JABDDQ010000089.1 GCA_013287545.1 Bacteroidota bacterium
TATTGCGGCGGCCGAATTTAGTACGGAAGAATTTATATCAGACTATCCCTATAAAGACTTTTATTATAAAGAACTACTTGAAGGATTCACAAAAACATAGCTTACGTTATTGTGGCAATTTGCTTGTTACTACACGTTAGGGATTGTAGTAAGCTGCCATGCAGCGCGAAAAGCCCGACGGCGTAATCGCCGGAACGCCCAAATATAGATTTCTCACATTCGTTCGAAATGACAACGCACTATATTAGTAATGACAAATAGGCGAAATACCTGTACCAGTAGGTAGGATTTTTTAGTGATACTATTTGTTTACGTATATTTGTATATTATTTAGCACAAAATGAGAGACGTAATTTGGACTATAATAACTATTTGGGTTGTGTATAGGATTTGGGAGGCGATTAAATCATCGAGGGTTTATATTTACCAGAAACATGAACATAATTATAATACATCATCTCAACGAGAAGGTGAAGTGAAGATTGATGCAAAAAACCAGGAGCATCATTCCGAAAGGAAACCAAATTCGGACAAGGGAGGCGAGTACATAGATTTTGAAGAGATAAAAAATTAATTTTATCAAAATTTATTAATTGAAATAACCTGAATGGTTATTCGTTAGTACATTCGCACACATAATTAAAATTGTATGAATATTAAAAAATTTCTGCCGCACCTTATTGCTATAGGTGCGTTTTTAGCTATTTCGTTGTTTTATTTTAGCCCACTGTTGGATGGAAAAAAACAAATCCAACAAAGTGATATAATGCACTATAAAGGCACTGCGCAAGAAATATCGGACTTTAGAAAAGAACACAATGGCGAGGAACCTTTATGGACTAATAGCATGTTTGGCGGGATGCCTGCGTACCAAATATCGGTACAGTACCATGCTAATTTAATGAAATATGTAGATAATGCTTTTCAGTTATGGTTACCGCATCCGGTTGGCATGGTGTTTTTATACTTTTTTGGATTTTATATTTTGCTTTTGTGTTTGCGCATTAACCCGTGGATTGCTGCTGTAGGGGCTTTAGCTTATGGCTTCTCATCTTTCTTTTTTATTATATTAGAAGTAGGGCACAATACACAAGCGCATGCTATTGCATATATAGCACCTTTGCTGGGAGGCATTATACTTACGCTTCGTAAAAACTTTATTGTGGGTGGGGCATTAACTACTTTGTTTGCTTCGTTGGAATTGTACTCGAACCACGTGCAGATTACCTATTACTTTTTTATGGTTGTGGCGGCCATTATGTTGGTTGAGTTTTACGGTGCCATAAAAGAAAAGCGCCTGCCTGATTTTATTAAGCGTAGCGCTATAATGGTTATAGCTATTATGATTGCGGTGCTTCCTAATATATCGAACCTGTGGGCTACATACGAATATGGTAAATACACTACGCGTGGCACATCGGACTTAACGATAAATGAAAATAAACAGAGCAATAATGGTAATAAAACAAGTGGACTTGATAGGGATTATGCTACTATGTGGAGTTATGGGATTGATGAAACTTTTACGCTGTTAATTCCAAATTTTAAAGGTGGTGCATCGGAATCGATAGGAGCGCATAATAAAAATGCTTTAGAAGCTATACAAGACCCTCAAATGCGTCAGTATGCAGGTGGCATGAGTGCTTATTACGGAAATCAATATTTTACATCGGGTCCGGTTTATATTGGAGCCATTATGATATTTTTAGCCATACTGGGTTTGTTTTTAATTAAAGACAGAATTAAATGGGCTTTGCTTGTTATTACCATTATAAGCATTATGCTTGCCTGGGGTAAAAACCTGATGTGGTTTACCAACATATTCTTTGACTACTTTCCGGGATATAATAAATTCCGTTCGATAACCATGATATTGGTTATTGCAGAGTTAACGATACCCTTATTAGCTGTGCTTGCGTTGCAAAAGCTATATGAATCGACGGCCACTACAACAGTAAACATTGGTAAAAAAACAATGACTACCAGCCGTGTGTTAATTATTGCAGCCTCAATTACCGGAGGTTTTGCGTTGTTGTGTTATATAGCACCTGATATGTTTAATAAATTTCAGGCAGATAATGAGTTAAAACAATTGGTAGCTCAGGCAAAGCAGCAAGACCCAAATGTGCAAGTAGCTCAAATAGAAAGCGCTTATACGCCGGTTTTAGAACAGGCGGAGTTGGCTCGTAAAGCTATTTTTAAAGCAGATGCTATGCGCACTTTTATTTTCATTTTACTATCTTTTGGTGCTTTGTGGTTTTATTTATCGAAAAAATTAAACGAGCAAATGCTATTTGCAGCCTTAGGGGTTTTTGTGTTGGCAGATATGTGGCCAGTGGCGGCGCGTTACCTAAACAGCAGTAACTATGTGCCGAAGGCACAAATGGAAAGTCCGTTTCCAAAATCGAAGGCAGATGAATTTATTTTACAGGATAAATCGTTAGATTATCGGGTGCTTAAAACAGGTAATCCTTTTAATGATGCTTCTACATCGTACTGGCATAAATCGATTGGGGGATATCATGGAGCTAAATTAAAGCGTTACCATGAGCTTATGTCTTTTCAATTAGAGCCAAATATGGCTGCCATGATGCAAACCTTGAGAAGTGCTGGTGTTTCTGACTCATCAATTAAAGTTGCTTTTAGTAGAACGCAGGTGCTTAACATGCTGAACACAAAATATGTTATTATAAATGATGATGCGCCGCCGTTAATTAATCCGTTAGCGAATGGTAATGCCTGGTTTGTAAAAAATATACTGTCGGTAAACTCTGCTAATGATGAGATTTTAAAACTATCGGACATTAACACCAAAGAAACTGCCATTATTAATGATAAATTTAATGAGGAGCTAAAAGGTTTTAAACCTCAGTTTGATGAAACTGGTACGATAAAATTAAACTCGTATCAGGCAAATAAACTGGTGTATGAAACTAATGCAAAAACAAGTCAATTAGCTGTGTTTTCTGAGATTTATTACCCGAAAGGTTGGGTGGCTACTATTGATGGGAAAGAAAGTCCGTATGTAAATGCAGATTACGTTTTACGTGCCATGGTGATACCTGAAGGCAAACACACGGTAGAATTTAGTTTTAAACCGGCTGTGTATGTGGTTGGAGAAAAAATATCGATGGCAGGATCTATTTTAGTGTTGCTTATTTCTTTTGGTGGCTTGTTTTACGGTTACAAAAAAGAGCAAACAGCTTAAATTTTTATTTCTTCATTATCTTGTAAATGGAACAACTAACACAAAATTTAAAAAGCGGAGAGATGAAAATTCTTGAAGTGCCTTACCCAATGCTGGGTAAAGGCTGTGTGTTGGTTAAAAACCATTACTCGATTATTAGTGCCGGAACAGAAGGAAAAACTGTGAAGGATGCTCGTTTGGGCTACGTGGGCAAAGCCATGGCCCGAAAAGATGAAGTTAAAAAAGTAATAAATACAGCTAAAACAATTGGTTTAGTAGATACGTATAAGCTGATGATGAACAAGCTGGATGCTCCATCTGCTTTGGGATATAGTTGTGCCGGTGAAGTTATTACGGTAGCTGATGATGTTAGTGAATTTAAAATTGGAGATAAAGTTGCCTGTGCCGGAGCAGGCGCTGTGCATGCAGAAATAGTTGCTGTGGCAAAAAACCTTTGTGTTAAACTAGAAGATGATGTGCCGTTAAATGAAGCTGCTTTTACAACCCTTGGTGCTATTGCTTTACAAGGAATTAGGCAGGCTGATTTAAGACTGGGAGAAAGCTGCGCTGTAATTGGGTTAGGTTTAATTGGGCAGCTTACCGTACAAATGCTAAATGCAGCAGGAGTAAAAAGTATAGGAATTGATATTGATAAAAATATGGTGAGACTAGCTCAGGAGCTTGGAGCGAGTTACTCCATTGAAAGAAATACAGAGGGCATTGAAAATACTATACGTGAATTAACTAAAGGATA
>JABDDQ010000090.1 GCA_013287545.1 Bacteroidota bacterium
TGTAGAAGAGCAAGCTGGGATGCCTATTTTAAACCGGGTAGAAATGGCAATTCCAAACGAAGCATTTTTAGTAAGTCGTTTAAAAGAAATTGACTTATATAAAAAGCTGTTTAAAGAGGCTTTTCCCAATGAAAAAAATCCAATAACATACGGAACACTTCGTAAAAGTATTGCAGCTTTTGAGCGCACATTAATGACACCTTCAAAATTTGACGATTATCTAAATGGTGATGTATTTGCTCTTAGTAATGAAGAACGTGAGGGAATGAACACTTTTATAGAAACTGGTTGCACTCAATGTCATTTAGGAGCTACTTTGGGAGGAAGCATGTTTCAGAAATTTGGGAAATATGCTGATTATCGGAGTCTCGTTCAAAATCTAAAAGATGATGAAGGGAGAAAAAAAGTTACAAAAGATGAGGCGGATAAAGATGTATTTAAAGTTCCCAGTCTGCGTAATATTGAAAAGACAGGGCCCTATTTCCATAACGGTAGCATAGCAAATTTACCTGAAGCAGTTAAAATAATGGCTAAGTTACAACTGAATAAAGAGCTAACAGAAGAACAAATTAATTCAATTGTAATATTCCTAAAAACACTTACAGGAAAACTACCTAAAGAAGTAATGAAAGCTCCTAATTTGGCAAATAGTAAGTAGATAATAGTTATAACGAAATAGTTATGGAAAACAAGAAAGAGCATTGGGAGAATGTTTTTGCCACCAAAGCAGAAACAGAAGTAAGTTGGTTTCAAACCTATCCAAAAACATCCATTGAATTTTTGGAATTATTTAACCTGCCTTTGGATGCAAATATAATAGATGTTGGTGGCGGTGACAGCCACTTTGTAGATGCACTATTGGATAAAGGTTACAAAAACATCTATGTGCTTGATATTTCTGCCAATGCAATTGAACGGGCAAAAAAACGATTAGGAGGTAAAGCCGACAAAGTAAATTGGATAGTAAGTGATATTACTGATTTTGAACCGACAGTAAAGTTTGATTTTTGGCATGATAGGGCAGCATTTCATTTTTTGACATCAGAAGATAAGATTAACAGATATGTTTCTATTGCCGAAAATTCCATTAATCCAAATGGCTATTTGATATTGGGTACATTTTCAGAGCAAGGCCCAACAAAATGTAGTGGCTTAGAAATTAAACAATATAATGAAGCATCTATGTCTGCTCGTTTTGAAGTGATATTTAAACGCATTAAATGTATTACGGAAGACCATAAGACGCCATTTAACACTATTCAGAATTTTTTGTTTTGCAGTTTTAAAAACGGGAAACTTTAAAAAAGTAATGATAAAATTATCTCATGTAGGTTTTTTATTCCTACTCGCAATGTTGTTTTTAGTTCAATGCAGCAGTCCAGAACAACAAGAAAATAGTTCATTTGACAACATACCTAAAAAGGATTCGTGTTGTAATAAAGAGAAAATAAGCATTAAAACAGATTCTACAAAAATCGCACTTCAATCAGAAATTACTTGCCCTAAATGTGGGTATAAGAGGATAGAGGTTTTACCGACTGATGTTGCTTACTTTCATATACCTGCAAAAATTGCCAAGTGGTTTTACATCCTAAAAACGGAGATTGTTGTGTGTTTTGTAGCTACGGTAGTCATAAATGCCCATCGAAACAGACTGAATAATTATTTGCTTTCTATTGTCAATATAGATAAATATTACTGCTGGTTTCTCTAAAATAACAATTTTCTCAGCAGTATCTTTATTTTTTAGCTTTTCTTACTTTCTTATTAGAGTAGAAAAGTATAACTGGCTATTGCTTATATCAAGACAGGCAAGTTCTGTATCTGGACTATTTTCAAAATACATAAACCGGCGCATGTATCTGGCAACACGTTTTAATGGTGTGTAGAGCCTTTCACCAAACTGGTCAACCTTACTATTAAAAGAAATACCTTCATTTATGGAGTTAAGAAGTTCCAGTTCCATGCCGGAATTTTTCAAATCTCTCAGTTTTAGATCATCAACCACTATAATACCATCCTGAAGTTGTTTAATCCAATTCTCGGCTGTGGAAATATCAAAACGTATAGTTAGCTCCATGTTCAATAAATGTTGATGTATGGCTTCCGTTTTAGCTTCACGTGCATTTTTAGATTTGTTAAGTTCATACTTATCGCGGGTAGATAGAACTCGTTTAATGGTACAATAATCAGTTATAGTCTCTTTCCTCATGTAAAGAAAATCAACTTCGGTCAACATTGACTGAAGTTGTTATGAGTTGATGTAAAATATGGAGTGGGGCATGTATATGTATTATGTCTAACCTTTTTTAAGCTATCACCATAAAAATTTATAATTTGTTGTTTGTTTCAATAGAGTATAGTGGGTAGTGTTATATGTATTATGTGCAACCTTTTTGTTTACACAAAGAAATTGTGCTTTAAATTGGACGAAAGCTAAAAGTGTACATGGGGGTGCATATAATATGTATTATGTACGTCCTTTTTAAGGCATCATCACTCATGAAGTGCGATTATTCCAGCTAATAAGATGAAATTGTTCTGGACACATTATATGACTTTCTATCTCAATAGAATAGTTTGCGCTACTCAGGCAAATAAAACTTCATACGGGAGCCCTAAACCATCATGGAGTGCCTTAATGGAGCGCGTTGACAGACTTCTTTTGTGATTAAGAAACTCTGACACAATACCTTTGCTGCCAAAATAAGCAACAAGGTCTTTTGGTTTTAATCCCTGTTCTTCCATAACGTATTTCACAGCTTCAACAGGATCAGGCGCATTAATAGGATAGTGAATATCCTCATATGCAGATACAAGTGTTCCAAGCACATCAAGCTCATCATAAATCGCTGTTCCTTTTTTGGGATTCATGGCGATTATCTCATCTGTTCTTTTAAGAGCAGCTTTATAATCTGTTTTTGTACGGATTGGCTTAACGGTTTTCATTTTACGATTGTTATTTTATAATATTCTCTTCTTATATATTTTTAGCGTTCACCTTGTCATATTCTGCATGCGTGCCTACAAACCTGATATACACTTTTTGACCATCAAAGAAAACAATCACAATCAAACGATAATGGTTTCCTTTTACATCAAAAACAACTCTATTATTACCTACATAATCAGCCGTGGGAAAATCCCGCTTAAGCTCATTGATGCTGCTCCATTTTGCTTTCCTGACCTTAGAGAACCAAAGACTGAGCGGAACTTCGGCATCTTTATGTTTTTTCCAGAACTCTATAAGCTTTGGCCTTGATATAACATGCATTCTATAAAAAAATTAGATGATCACTAATTCACAGAGCAAAGATACCAAAAAGTTCTCAATTTGAGAACAATTTTAGAAAATATTTTTATTGATTAACAAAAAGTGTAGAGGGGGGTAGTATGTATTATGTGACCGCTTTTTGAAATATAAGAATAGAAAGTGTTTTATTGTTGTTTGTTTCTATAGAGTGATTTAGATTAAATTTTATTTCTATATTTCGAACCTGAAAATTTATTTTGACATCTGTGAGAAAGGCAGCATATACAAGAAAAGAGATAGTTGATTTCATAATAAAGAACGGATATACATCTATTGCGTCAAAGAATAAAGATGTGGATAGAATATTTGAAGTATTTATAAAATTTAATTCTCCATCCATTGAAATTGTGAGAACGCTTGATTTGATTCAGCATACCAGCCTTGAAAGTATCATCGGCACAGAATTATTCAACGAATGGTGCAAATTTTCCGCCTGAAAACAACTTAGGGCAATATTG
>JABDDQ010000091.1 GCA_013287545.1 Bacteroidota bacterium
AAATCCGGGTGATAGAGAACACACCATTACAAAAATTTTAAAAGTAGTATCAGGCTGCGATAAAGAGTTAAAAGTAAAAAATGGCTTGGAAAAAGAAACTTGCCGTAAAATAAATGCCGATATAAAAGCGGCGAAACTTAAAGTTACTTCGCAAATAATGGACGACATTATACGCGTAACGGCTAAAAAAATTGACGACCTGCAAGCCGTAATTGCGCTTTTGCGTAGTAAAGATTATGAGCAACCACTACAGTTTATCAATATGAAATAAGAATGAATTTAGGGAAGAAACATATTTTTTGGATTTTGTTTATTTTGTGTGGTATAGCTGCAAAACCTGTGCTTGCTCAAAATTTTAGCGAAACGCCCGAACATAAACGGATGTGGAAAAAATTTGGCAGAAAAAAACACCGCGATGCTTTTAACCCAAACGTAGATTCTAAAACCAATAAAGCCACACACGAAACCAGTAAAAAATTAGCCGAAGAAGATAAGGCACTTATAAAAAAGCAAAAAAAAGAAGCCAGAAAACAAATGCGTAAGAATAGAAAAAAATTAGGCATGAAGGAAACTAAAGTGAAGCGCCCATGATAAAAAAAAATGCCCTTATTTTTTCTATCCTTATTGCTATGTTATTGGGTGTTTTGGTTGGCGCAGTTATCAATAAAAACTATACAAGTGCATTTGTCGATATAAAACAAAGTGTTGTTACAGCTAATGCTTCGCTGCCTCAAAAACAGCAACAGCTTATAGCCAAGCAATTAGATAAAGAAGAAAAGTTGCAAAAAAAAGAAGCTTCTTCTCCTTATTCCATATTAAGCGATATTTTTTTACGACTCATTAAAATGATTATAGCGCCATTGGTGTTTTCTGTACTGGTGGTGGGCGTAGCTAAAATTGGCGATTTTAAAACCGTGGGGCGTATGGGTATTAAAACGCTTGTTTATTTTACTACGGCAACTCTAATTGCATTAAGCATTGGTTTGGTAATTGTAAATGTGTTTGAGCCCGGCAAAAAAATCCATATTGATATGCCCGAAGCAGGTGCCGATAACGGAGTTAAAGCGCAGGCACAAACCGCCAAAAATTTCATTGCCCACATCATCCCCGAAAGTGTTATTGATAGCATGGCACATAACGAAATACTACCCATTGTAGTTTTTGCTTTGTTTTTTGGTGTGGCATCTGCATCGCTTGGTAGCAAAGGCAAAATTATTATTGAGTTTATTGATGCGGTTTCGCATGCCATGTTTAAGGTTACCAACTATGTTATGAAAGCTGCGCCCATAGGAGTTTTTGGTGCAGTAACAGCCGTAGTTATTCAGCAAGGCCCGGGCGTGCTAAAAAGTTATACGTATTTAATTGCTTGTTTTTATGGTGGTTTATTGTTTTTTGTTTTTGTGGTGTTAATGGGTATTTGCACCGTATTTAAAATTAATTTTTTCAAACTTTTCTCCTATATAAAAGAACCTGTGTTGCTTGCTTTTAGTACTGCCAGTTCAGAAGCGGCTATGCCTAAAACCATCGAGCGTTTAGAAGACTTTGGTTTGCGTAACCGCACCGTAAGTTTTGTATTGCCTTTGGGCTACTCGTTTAATTTAGATGGCTCAATTATGTACATGACTTTTGCAACCATGTTCATTGCGCAAATGTATGGCATTGATGTTTCGTTTGCCGACCAAATAAAAATGATGCTTATTTTATTGGTTACCAGCAAAGGCATGGCAGGTGTACCACGCGCATCGTTAGTAGTAATTGCTGGCATGTTAAGCATGTTTCATATACCAACCGAAGGTTTACTTTTACTACTGGCGGTAGACCAATTGCTTGATATGGGACGCTCTGCCACTAACGTGGTTGGTAATGCAGTAGCTTCTGCTATTGTAGATAAGTGGGAGAAGTAAAATTTACTATGATTTCATTTACTGCAACTGGGCTTTCGTTGCAAACTCTAATGCAAACATTTAATGTAGATTTTTTTAGTTATTGTGTCTTTTTTAAGAATATTGAAAATCCCATATCGCTGTTCCTAATCTCATAATCTTTAAATTCTGTCTCAGAGATAAAAGTTTCAAATTCTTTTCTGCTGTATGCGCCACTCCTTTGGATTGCACCGGCTAAATATGCCTTTAGTCCTTTAAGCCCCATATTTTCTGCAACCTTTTTTGTCATTTTCATTGTAGCCTGTTTATTTAAATCCATAATCAGGGCTGTTCCGCCTGGTTTTAAAACTCGATACATTTCGTTTAATGCCTTAAGTGGTTCTTTAAAGTTTTTAAATGCAAGCACGCAAATAATTAAGTTGAACATGTTTTCATTAAAAGGTATATTAGAAACATTTCCTTGTTTAAAATCAATTTCAACACCAGCTTCCTTTGCGTTTTTAGTGCAAATTTCTACAAGGTCTTTACTAATGTCCATTCCGATTATTTTATATTTTCCAAGTTTGGCGAGTTCAATTGAAAGATAACCGGCACCAGGTGCGATCTCAAGCACATAATCTCCTTCTTTAATATAGATAGCAATTTCCTTTGCTTGTCTCTTCATTTCACTAATACGATGTTCACGAGTCATCTTGTCGTAATATTTAGCTTGTGCGCCTTCAATTCCTAAATCTTTGAAACGTTTAAAAAAGTTCATCATAGTATTTTCTGCGTTTTAATTTTATTATCGCAAATGTATTTAAGTGCCTTTTTTCTATAAATAGCAAATAGGTTAATTACTTGTAAAAATCGGTGAACAAAGATATGCAGTAGGTGAAAATTAGAAATCTTTTATAATAAAGACAAGCTAAACTTACTTTTTCGCTTTCAAAAAGCTTTCAATTTCTGTTAAGCTAAGCACGTTAAAACAAAAATCTTTTGTTAGTAAACCTTTGCGTGCAACACAGGTTCCAAAATGCATATCATGAAAACCTTGTTTTTCATGCGCATCGGGGTTAATAGAAATTTTCACATCACGCTCCATGCAATAAGGAATCCAGCGCCAGTCAATGTCTAAACGATAGGGGTGCGCGTTTAATTCTATCACCACATTATTAGCCGCACAGGCATCAATTATTTTTTTGTGATTAACAGGATATCCCGGTCTGCCCAATAGCAAACGCCCCGTAGGGTGACCTAAAATAGTAGTGTATGGATTTTCAATGGCTTTAATTAATCGGTCACTTGCTTTGTCTTCATCCATTTTAAAATGCTGATGAATAGATGTAACTACATAATCAAAGCTTGCTAAAACTTCATTTGAATAATCAAGAGAACCATCATATAAAATATCGCACTCAGTTCCTTTTAAAATTTTAAACGGAGCCAGTTTTTTATTTAACTCATCAATTTCTTTGTGTTGTAAAATAATGCGGTCTTCTTTTAACCCATTTGCATACACGGCACTTTTAGAATGGTCGGCAATGCCAAAATATTCGTAACCCAGTTCTTTACAATAACCTGCCATTTCTGCCAAGGTGTTAGCTCCATCACTATAGGTGCTGTGGTTGTGCAAAATGCCTTTTAAATCTTTCTCTTCAAGTATGTGAGTAGGGTAGTGGGCATTAATTTCTTT
>JABDDQ010000092.1:66-3174 GCA_013287545.1 Bacteroidota bacterium
CATTTGGGTTAGCTACTATTTATTATAGAAATGATAATCCGTTTTATAAATTAGATAGTGCCTATAAATACATTGCTATTTGCGGAAATAATTTCACCAATTTATCTGCCGAAAAAAAAGAAAAATTAAAAACGACTTATCATCTTAGTGACAGTGTTATAATTGCTTTACATGACTCTATTTCTCAAAGGGCTTATGCTATTTTTTTGAAAAATATAACTATTCAGTCGGCTGAAAAATATGCAACAACTTTCTATAAGTCAAAATACACAGAAAGTGTTTTATGCATGAGAGATAGTTTGGCTTTTAACGAAATAAAAAGCAGTTTACAATCTGTAATTATCGCAGGTCACATAAAAATGTATCCACAAAGCTGCTATCTTCAAAATGCTTGCCAGTTGCTTGATTACGCCATTTATCAAGAGATAACTATTCCTAAAAATGATGTTGCTTATTTAAATTATATAAAACAATACAGCCACACAAAATATACCCAGCAAGCTAAAGAAGAGTTGTTGGCCTATTATATACAAACCAAAAATGCTACCGGAATTTATTATTGTATAAAAAATATAAACGCATCGTATTATGCATGGAATGCACTTTTTAGTTTAGAAGTAAAAAATTATTCTGAAAAAAATCTTCAAGCGTTTTTGAAAAAATATCCTGATTACCCCGATAAAAAACAATTGGAGGAAGAGTTTGCTTATTGGCAGACACCTTTATTTATTATTAAAAATGGAGGCAAATATGGTTTTGTTGATAGTATAGGCAAAATTTGTATAGAGCCTATATACAATGAAGTTGAAGATTTTAAGGAGGGTTATGCACTGGCAGAAAAAAACAACTTGTATGGATATATTAATAAAGCAGGAAGGGTGAAAATTGATTTTCAGTATACCGATGCAAATTCTTTCTCTCAGCAAACAGCCATTGCGCAGCAAAATAAAACAAGCTTTTTAATTGACCATGCCGGTAAAAAAATATCTGCCGGTTATGATGAAATAGCTGATTTTGTAGATAATATGGCCATTGTGAAAAAAAATAATTTATACGGGGTAATTAATCATAATGGTGAAGAAATTATTAAGCCAAGCTTTAGCAGCTTAAGTGATTTTGCTGAAAATATGGCTGCATTTATGCAAAATAACAAGTATGGTTTTATTAATAAGCAGGGTTTTACTGCTATAGTACCTGTTTTTACTTGGGTATCCGGGTTTAAAAATAACCAATGTCGTGTAAAAATTGATAACCGTTTAGGTGTTATAAATAAGCATGGAGATTTTATTATAGAACCAAAGTATGACGTTATTGATGAGCTTTATAAAGGGATTTACATGGTTGTTAAAAATAATTTGTATGGTTTTATAGACTCTTCTGGGTGTTATCTATCTGAAATAAAATACAGCTATAACCCTGCTTTAAGGATTACTGATTTAACAAATGGAACTTTTATGCGCCTAATAAAAGATAATAAAGAAGAGCTGCAGGATAAAAACGGAGTGAAATATTTTGCGCCGGAAAAAATTTCGCAAATACAATTAGGTGAAAATGATATAGTGGCAGCGCTTAAAAAAAATAAAACGCAGTTTTATAGCGTAGCCAAAACAACACTTCCAAAAACCATATATAACAAAATATATACTGATAAAAAATACTGGTACTGTAGTAATGATAAAGGGCTTAGTGTTTTTGATTTTAGTTTAAAAGAGAAACTTTTCACCCTTCAAGCAGATGAAGTTAAATTGCTTAACGATAAGTTTTTCATTTATTCAACTGATGATGGTTCTGGCATCGTAACCAAAGCCGGAATCATAGTATTAGAAGCATTTTTTGATGAAATAACACCTACGCATGAGCCAAACATTTTTTATATAGAACGTAAAGAAAAAGGTGCTTACTTTAATGTAAACACCCTTAAATTTATTTGGCAAGAAAATGGGTTTAACCCGGCTTACATAGCCGATGAAGAATAGCGTGAATCGCGCTCTCTTGGATTAATGGTCATTACAGGAATATTTGAAATATCAATTACTTTTTGAGCCATTGTACCTAAAAACATTTCTCGTACAGATAGGCCCGGCTTATTCATAATAACAATTAAGTCAGTTTCAATTTTATTAGCATACTCTACAACTGTTTCTGCAATGTTTTCACTTGGCATAGTTTTGTTGCTACAAGTAACCCCTTTAGCTTTAATATATTGTTTTACTTGATGAACATAGGCATGCAATTGGTTTTCGTATTTTTCATCTTTTAAAGAAAAAAGACCTAAAATGCGTATAGCCGCACCAAAGTAACGGGCAAATTCAATAGCCACATCTACTTTTTCGCGAGAATCGCGCGATAAATCAATAGGTAATAAAATGTTTTCGCAACCATCGCGTTGCTCTTTGCCCCTAATAGTAACTATTGGGCAAGGACTTTTACGAACCATTTCTGATGCGCTGTCTGATAAAATATCTTTTGTCTTAATGTGAGATTCAACCCCCACAACAATCATTTTTGCTTTAACTTCTTCTGCAACACGTATAGTCTCTTTATAAATATTACCTTTTATATTCATAAAATCGCACGGAACGTGTGATTCTTCCTGTGTTTTTTTAGTTAGTTGTGTAATTTCATCAAAACGCTCTTCGCCTTGTTTTTCGTATACATGTAAAAGAAGCAATTTAGAGTTTGTATATCTGGCCAAGTTATACGATTGGCTTATAGCATATACACTTTGCTCGGTAAAATCAAGCGGAATTATAATTACATCTTTTAATTCGTTGTTATTATCCATAAAAATAGTTTACAATTTGGTTATGCGAAAATAGTAAAAATAATTAACTGCCTGCTTTTTACATTTTTAGAACACTAAATTACTATAACTTTGGCTCCTAAATGGCATTAAAAGACACACTCAAAAAGTACCACCCTTATTTTGTTGATATTTGGCAGTACTTAATTATCATTATTATAATGATAATTGCCGCTATTTTTATTCTATAACCCTTATTTAGTAGCGTTTAGTTTCTCTGCTTTTTCAGGTTGATTAGTCATCAAATAAAGTCGTTTAAGGACTTTTTTAGTACCTGTATCGCTTGGGTTTATTTCAATAGCTTT
>JABDDQ010000092.1:3184-3426 GCA_013287545.1 Bacteroidota bacterium
GCTTTCAAAAGCATGTCTTGTGTTTTCGCATCACATTCTTTTAATTTAGTTGCTTGCTTTATTAAGTCGTCGCAACGTTTTTGTTGTTCTATGCTCCAGTTGTTATATACAAGTCCTAAGTTAAACCAAGCTTCGTATAGTTTTGGGTCTAATTCGGTAGCTTTTTTATAACTTACCTCAGCGTTCCCCATTATTTCATCAAAATTTTTAGGCTTATCTAAATCTTTTTTAGAAGCATCTTT
>JABDDQ010000093.1 GCA_013287545.1 Bacteroidota bacterium
AGTCTATTTTTTTATTAGGATAATGTGTGACCATCCATTTATCGAAATCAATATCTTTTTTCTCAAAAATCAACAGCAATAAAAATTCTAAATGATAAGGGTTATTGTTGATAAACATCGTAATACCTGTTAAGTCTTCATTTCCGAAATGATTGAGTATGTCAGTAATAAACGGAATTTCTTCTGTCCTTCTGGCATAAGAAAAATTAAATAAATAAGATTTAGTGGGCATGTGTATCATGGTAAAAATTTTAATGGAAATAGGAAGATACTGTTAGTATTAAACTGAGCAAACAAAAGATATAAATATTTGAATAACAAGAAATAGTTCTATTGGTTAATAGTTGATGGATAGTGTAAAGCGAAGCCGGATGATGGCTAAAATTAAGAAAACTAATACTAAGCCTGAATTGATTGTCAGACGATTTTTATTTAAAAATGGATTCAGATACAGGCTTTATAACAAAAACCTTCCGGGTAATCCAGATATTGTATTGCCGAAATATAAAACCATAATTTTTATAAATGGATGCTTTTGGCATTTGCATGAAGGGTGTAAGTATAATAGAATGCCTAAAAGCAGACCGGATTATTGGCCGATTAAATTACAAGGGAATGCTGACCGCGATAAGATTAATAAAATGGAATTAGAACGTATTAACTATTTGGGGTGGTAATTGAAGCTGGTTTTGATTCTTTAAGATTTTGTTTCAAAACGTAAGTTAGTTCTTCCAAATTAGCGGCTTGTTTTAATAACGCCTCATCTCCTTTGTATTTGTAAGCAAATGAAAGTGATGCCTGTATTGCTTTGAAAGCGCGTCCAAGGGTTTTTGACAAGTACTCACTTTCACTATTGATGCGATCAAATGCGCCCCCCAAATCTTTGTATTTATTAAGAAAAATGACCGCTTCTTCTTTCTGAACTACGAAACTTAAGAAATTGGTGATCTCACGGGAATCAGTCAATACGGGTTTAAACCCATTATCTTCATCTCCATAAATCCAGTTTAATATATTTCGAAACTCAACATACTTTTCAGGCGGGACAAGGCGTTTTTCAAAATCAATATTATTATGCCCTGGAATGCCGATATAGTCGCGGATAGCTGGCGAGTTATATAATACAATAAGTAAAGCAAATTTATTTAGGATTGGTTTAACATTAAATTGTAAATCATCCTTTGCCTCCAAATAAATTTTATAGGCGATATATTGTTTCTTTAATGAATCTGAACGGTCTCCATAAACCTGTTGAACTTTCTGAATAGCCTCATTAAACGTCTTTCCTTTTCGATGTTCTTCAGCTATAATATCGGCGATATAGGCGGCTTTCGCATAAGCTTCCCATTTTAATAGGCCAGCAATATGCCGAACGCCTAGATAGGATGATACATCTTCACGGTGCTCATAAATAATGCAAGGAACCATACTTAGGTCTTGCCTAATTTGAGTTGATTTTACGGAAGGGTAGCCTGGATAGATGTCAACTTGTTCTCTTAACTTATCGTCTAATAGTAAGTTTATAGTAGAAATACGTCGATTGCCTTCAACCACAGTAAATTCAATTTCATTGTCGATAACCAGTTGCTGTAGCTTTTCAGCTAATAACTTCACATCACTATAATTAGAGAATTTAAAGCCATCCGGAATCTTACTTGGAACTACAATGATTGGCTCCTCATCAAAATACCCGTTTGCGGTCATTGATAAAGCAATTGTTTCAGTATCAAAATTTTCGTAGATAATTGATAATAAATCTATAGATGAAAGATTGGCAACATCGATAAGATAAGGAGCAAGCCTTGGGTTTTTAACGTCCAAATGAATCAATTGATATGGTATATCTAATTGTGATCTACTATTTCTATTAGATGCAAACTTCATTTAATAATTTGCTATAATAATTTTCTATAATCTACACGAAAATGCTGATCGGCCCCTTTTACAAATGCTTTAATACCCAATTAATACAATTCCTTTTAATGGAAGTTGAAGCCTCCCATTTATATAAAGAGTTTCAAAAAAATTAAAAATTTTACTAAAGTCTTGTACCCCACGATAATCATTCCTAACGGCCAAAATCAAATATTCAACTTCTGGCATCATACATGCTTGAAACACATCTTTTAAAAACTGATTATTCGCATATGCTCTTCCTGCTTCCACCTCTAGGATGATTTTTCCATCTTGACTTACCGCATCCGCGTCAAAATATTTATCAATTCTATTATTCAAACTAAATAGAACAGGAACTCTTATTTTATCATCTTTCGCTTTACTAATTTCAACTTTAAATTTTAGAATTTTTAATTCATCTGCAATACATTTTAGTACCCCGTCACTATTTAAATTATTAATTGGTGATTTAATTTTTTCATAGTTTAAAGCGAAGCAATTGATTACATCTTCAACTTCAGAAGTAATGCCAAAAGAACGAGGAAAGAGTTGATAATTTAACATTTTGGACTATTTAGCTAAGATATAATCATTAGTTTTATTTCCATAATACAGTCGTAAAACATTTATAAAGCTTCAGCATATAGTTGTCTGAAACTTCAACCAAAAGTTATTTGCGCGGATAGTTGCCACACTATCTTTATCAAGATCCAAACTCGATATAATTTTTGCGCCAGCCAATTGGGTTCCAATATCTAAACCACCGGCACCAGAAAATAATCCGATGGCACTGATCTTTGAACTTTCTACTTCCTCAATCTTATCATTTATACTATACCCTCTTGAGTTGGGAATCACTTCATTTAAATTCTTATTCATATTTAAGAAATCACTTTCATATGTTGGAGATCGTATTTCTTCGTCCATTAAAAAGGTTTTCCTATCTAACCCAATAATATTACTCATCTATTGCTTACTTATTTTTATTTAATTTTGTAGTCCTGTTTGATTATTTCTTCTGCTTGCTTTAACGCACTTAGTGCAATATCCTCTCCTCGCACTTCCAAAACCAGCTTTTCGGAAAGCCATATGGTTAATAATTCGTTTTGATTTGCCTTAAAATAATCTGAAAGCTTTATGACTTGGTCTCTGGTAGCATTACGCTGTCCTCGTTCTATTTTGCTAAGAATTGCCTGATCGATGTTTATACTTAGGGCAACGATTTTTAAAGGTAATTTTCTGTCATCCCTTAATTTCCTTATTACGTTGCCTAGGTTTTGCATATGGATTTGACAAGTTTTGTCAAATCTATTAATCATCGGGATTTTGCAAAAGAATTACTTATTTAAGTTATC
>JABDDQ010000094.1 GCA_013287545.1 Bacteroidota bacterium
TTGCCGCATACATAGTTTCAAACATATTGGCAATAAGAGCATCGAGCCCCTCGTAATTTTTATCAATGTCAACACTCATTTTTCTTAAAACGGGGTCGCCATATACAACAACAGGTAAAACCATATTTGGTAGGTGTTAAAATTTCACGCAAATATATTTTGAATTAAGTAATTCTATCAATTTTATTAAGTTTTATTTTAACTAACTGTTCTTTAACCTATTATTTAAAATATTTTATCTTTGGACACCTATGATTAAAAAATATTTTTTGCTGGCGTTTTTACCTTTTGTGTTGCAAGCCCAAACCGAATCGGAAGAATATCGCTCGGCCTCTAACAGCCTCTATTGGAAAAACCGAAAACCCAATGCCGCTTATTGGCAGCAGGATGTAAACTACAGCATTAAAGCTAAATTAATTGATACATTAAATATTGTGAGTGGCGATGAAACACTCACTTATTATAACAACTCGCCTGATGAATTACCTTTTGTGTTTTTTCATTTATACAGTAATGCGCAAACCAAAGGCTCTTACATGGCAGATTTGTATAAGAACAATGGAGTGAAGTTGAGATATGGCAGATACCGCAATGCAGGTTTAGGAACCAATGTAGAAAGTATAACGATAGATGGCCAGGCTTTAAAAACCGAAATAGATAACACGGTAATGAAAGTGTGGTTAAAAACCTCTTTAAAGTCAGGAGAATCTATCACTTTCAATATAAAATTTAAAACCTATTTCGATAATGATGTGTTGATGCGTAACCGCATGAAATTATTTGGGTATTTTGGTTACAAGCATTATAATTTAGTGCACTGGTATCCGCGTATTTCGGTGTACGATGCTAAGCAAGGTTGGGATACCGACCAACACATGGATCATGAATTTTATGGAGACTATGGCTCCTTTCATGTGGAGCTTAGCTTACCTAACCAATATATTTGTGATGGCACGGGCACTTTGCAAAATGAAAAAGAAATGTTGCCAGCCGACCTTCGTCAGAAATTGGATATAGCCAATTTTGCTAAAAAACCGTTTAATTCGGCTCCATCAGAAATGATTAAACCTGATGGCACTTATAAAACCTGGATTTTTAATGCTATTAATGTACACGATGCCGCTTATACATTTGACCCTACGTATCGTATAGGAGAAGCCATGGCTGGCAGTGTGCGTTGCATTGCTTTGGTGCAGGAACAACATGCAGGCGCTTGGCAAAACGCGGCCAAGTATGTGGCCAAGATTATAGAAAATAATTCTAAAAATATTGGGCAGTATGCTTATCCAAAAATGATATCGGCTGATGCGGAAGATGGCATGGAGTATCCGATGATAGCGCTTAATGGTGGGTCAGACCCGGGTTACAGAGGGTTATTTATACACGAGCTTTCGCATAACTGGTTTTTTGGCATGGTAGGCAGTAACGAAACCTATCGTGCTTTTATGGATGAAGGCTTTACACAGTTTTATACCTGCGACGGTTGGGAAAACATAGAAGGAAAATATAACCTCTATCCTAAAATAAAAAATTCGTTTATCCGTAATCATACCGATTCGGTTCCTTATCGCGAAAGCAATGCTTACTTGCGATTTTTTAATGATGCACTGCGTGGCGATGAAACTACGTTAAACACCCATAGCGATAATTTTAATGGAGCCTTGTTGCATGGTGGTGGTTATGGCATGGTGTACATGAAAACTACCGTTATGCTTTATAACCTGCGTTATGTGTTGGGTGATGATTTATTTAAAGCGGCCATGCAAAACTATTTTAACCAATGGAAATTCTGTCATCCGTATCCGGAAGATTTTAGAACCTCTATTATACAGTTTACCAAAAACGATTTGAATTGGTTTTTTGATGAGTGGTTAGAAACCGCTAAAACTATTGACTACGGAATTAAAAAAGTAAAAAAAATTAAAGGCTCAGATAACCAATATGCCATTACGTTTAAACGCAGCGGACGCATGCAAATGCCTTTAGATTTTACGGTTGAAACAACTACGCGTGATAGTTATAACTTTTATATACCGAACACCTGGTACGAAAAGAAAACCAGTGCAACTATTTTACCTCGTTGGATTGGTTGGGATAAAGTAAAACCAACTTACACGGCAACTGTTACCATTCCGTCAGGTGAAATTAAAAATGTGATAATTGATACGGCACATATTATGCCTGATGTAAACCCGTTTAACAACTCAAAACCACGTAGCTATACTTTTGCTTTCGATTCTAAAGTGGCTAACCCACCTAACCGCAATAAATATGAATTATATGCACGTCCGTCGCTTTGGTATAATGGTTATGATGGCGTAAAAGCAGGGGTTCATTTTAATGGGAATTATATGAACTATAAAAATATTTTTGATTTAACCGTTTGGATAAACACCCAGATTGGACAAACCGATTTAGCTAAAAATATTTCTGTAAATGGCCACGACCCATTTTCGTTTTTATTTAATTACCGAACTGCTACCGATAAGTTTATGAAAAAATCGGGCTTTTATACTACGCTTAAAGGCCTTGATGGACTTGGTTCGGCACTTTTTGGTTTCGATAAAAAAAGCAATAACGAAAAAACCCGTTTCTATGTTCAGTTAAAAGGCATGTCGCGTTTTAATTCCTCCTCTTTAAATTATCTTATTTATAAAGATGAGTGGAGTACTGTGGGTACATTAAATAGTTCAGCTTCGTTTGGCATAGACCATAATTATAACTATAGAAGAGGCGCCGGTTTTTTAAATTTGAATGTGCGTGCACCTTTTTTGGGCGATTATAATTTTTCTGCTGCAACACTTACATCGGTAAACAAAACCTACTTTGGTAAAATAGGTTTACATACACGTGTATTTGTACAATATGGTACAGGGTCTAATGTGCCAACAGAATCGATGCTGTTTGTAGCAGGTGCTAACCCCGAAGAATTAATGAATAATAAATATACCCGCTCTATGGGCTTTTTTCAGCCATTTAATTTTGTAGCCGTTTACCGCACAAAGCGACAGACTTAAAAAGTTAATCAAGCTAATTAGTAAAACAATGTTTAAATTTCTTTTGCCTCTCATTTTTATTTTAATCGATTGGTATTTTTTTACCGGGGTGCAAACCATCATAAAAGATTTTCCGCAACAGCGTAAAGTTACAATTCAAACGGTATATTGGGTAGTTTCTGCACTCACTATTTTCTGCTTAATTATAACAGGCGTTTTTTCGCAGGCTTCTTTAC
>JABDDQ010000095.1 GCA_013287545.1 Bacteroidota bacterium
CAGAAATTTTAATGTTTTTTTGCAGATACTTCATCATTTCACTTGCTCCTCCTTTAAATTCAGGCGTTATTTCATAATCGTAATGTATGGTATCTGCACCCTTTGCTGTATAACAGTTGCCTGTTCTAAATTTTCCATCTTCATAAGCATCGTTTCGTTTTAGCTGCCCGTTTTCCCAGTAAGTTTTGCAGCCGCCATTCATTTTATCATCGCTGTAAGCAATTAAGCTCTTAATTTTACCATCATCGTACCACCTACGCGATTGCCCTATTCGTTCTTTTTTCTTGCCATTTATATAATAATGGTCTTCAGCAATTTTCTGTCCGGCTTTGGTATATTTTTCTTTAAGCTCTTCACTTGGTGCTGCGCCACTTCGGCTTATAATTTCGTAGGTAGTTGCCAATCGTAACGATTTTACGGTATCGCTATTCGCGTTATAAAAAACCGTATCGGTTTGGGCGCTTATAGTACATACAAGCATTAACATAAATATTGTTGTGTATAATATATTTTTCATCGCCGCTAAAATAATTAAAGATTTATTTTTTCTTTGCCGTTTTATACCCAATAAGTGTGCGTGGTTTAGGTTTTTCTTTTTTCTCCAATAACTCATCTAAGTACTGAAAAACTAATTCTATATTTTTAGCATTGTTATCTGTTTTCTTTTCTAATTTTTCAATTATTAGACGTAGTTCTGTGTTATCAATCAGCATCCTTCGTATACGAGTAAAGATGCGGATAATTTGGATGTTTACAGAAATAGCTTTTTTGCTGTTTAAAACACTCGATAGCATGGCAACTCCTTGTTCGGTAAATGCATAAGGAGCATAACGTAACCCCATTTTATCCGATAAATTGGAGGTGCCAAATTGGCTCCTCCAATTTTCAAATTCTTCTTTTGTTAATTCAAACATAAAGTCTTCAGGAAATCTGTCTATGTTTCTTTTAACTTGCCTTTTCAGTTGTTTTGTATCTACTTCATATAGGGCAGCCAAATCTCTATCCAACATTACTTTATGTTCTCTAATATAATAAATCTGATTCATTATAATTTCATCAGGAAGTAATGGAGCAGCATCTTTCTTACTCATTTTATTTTTTTTATTTCACAAATTTATATTTATAAATTGGAGGTGCCAATTTGGTACCTCCAATCTTATTGACTAATTAAAAAGCATTTGTAGAGATTGAAGTTTGATATTCCAAATAGAATATCAAAATCTATTTCCCCATCCCCACACTAACCTCTACATCACTAAAAGCACTTAAACTTTGTAGTTCAGCTTCTATGCTGGCATTCCATTTTTCTTGCGCCGCTGTGTTAATAGAGTGGTTTGTTTCAGTATCGTATTTTTTTTGTTCCGCAGCCGATTCGTTAAACGTTTCGCTATACAAACGCTGTATTACTTGTTGCGCTTGCTTGGGGTTGGTAAATTTAGTTTCGCTTAATTTTTTGCGCATTTTGCGTGCGTAAATTTCAGTAATGTCAAAATGCTTTTGCTCGTGCGTAAGTAAATTACTGTTGGCATCGGCCTCCTTTTTCCTCCACGATTTACTCTTAATAAATGATGCCGTTACAGTTAACGCTACGCCACTCGCATCAATTTTCGATGTTTCTAATTGTATCGTGCTATACGTCATTGCCTTAAGTGTTACGCCGCCTTGCGGACTACCCTTAAAATCTTGCCATTGTATTTTGTAAGCCGAGTTCCAAAGTATAAGGTCTTTTTTATCATCCTCTGTAAAAGCTAATAAGCCGGTTACTATAAGCGCGTATAAAAATTTCATATTACGTTTTTTGTATCTACTAAAGTAACTAAAAAATTAACTCAAATTATTTATCGGTAACCTGTACATTTACGGTCATGAAAAAATTGCCCGGCTTAATTATATGTGCCATTGCTTTAAGCATGGTGTTTTTAATTACAAGTTGTAACGATAGCAGCATGGTGGCCAAAGTAACGCTCGAGGGTTACGTGTACGATTCCCTGGGTGGTAAACCCGTTGAAGGCGTGTGGATATATTTATACGGTTGTAGTTATGATGATAAGGATCAACAACAATATACACCATTCATTATCGGACAAGCCGTAACCGATGTGTCGGGTCGGTTTTATTTGCATGATGATGCAGCACGCTCACAACGCTACGGACTCGTTGTAAACAAACACACCCTAAAAGGCAGCTTTAATTTTGGTACTAATAACAATTGGCTAAAGGCAAACTTCTCTAAAATATATTTGAATAATTTGTAGCTTCATATAACCGATGAAAAAAATCCCTCGTATAATTTTGGCTGCAATCCTTTTAGGTGTTATATTATTACATACAACCTGCAATAAAAAAGCGATTGAAAAAATAACCCTCCAAGGTTACGTGTACGATTCCTTAGGCGGAAAACCCGTTAGTGGTATATGGGTAATTTTGTGGGCTTGCGATGCTGGTTACCAAAAGGACCAATGTGATGGCTATATAGTTGGGCAAGCACAAACCGATGCGTCAGGTCATTTTTATATACACGATGATGCGGCAACATCTAACAGATATAATCTAAGAGTAGTAGGAACATCAATAGGAATTGGAAATTTTGAGTATGATGCTACTTCTGATTGGATGAATGAGCATTGCGCTACGATATATTTGAGATAAATTCTAACTCAAACTCCCTGCACCGTGTTGCACGGTGGTGTTTTCTAAATCATAACGTTAACGTAGGTTTGCTAAACCTACAGAAAACAAGTAAAGTAAAAACTAATAATGCTACAGTAAACTTTTTCATATTATTGTTTCACTCGTAAAGTTTGTACAACACGTTTAAACTCCTGCGTCATCGCATTAAACTGGTTTACCGCCATGCCATAAAAACACAACGTAGTTTTATCATCCCCTAAAATAACCTGATACGCCTTAACAGGCACATTACTCGTAGCATCTACAAAACAAACTTCGTACGCACGGTCGTTATTAATTTGTATTTCCTTCTCTTCAAAAACAGTACTGGGGTTTTTGTCTTTATAATGTTTAATAATGGTTTGCACATAAGCTTTCCTTGCATTAAAGTTGTTTTCTACTTTAGGCATAGGCGTAATAATAAACATGTTTTTAAAAATGGTATCGTTAATGTTTCCAAGCCCATCAACCGTATAAAAAAATGCCTCCGAAAACGCCGAACTATTAAACTTAAATTTCGAACCACTCAAATCTATCGTAAACGGCACCGAATCTT
>JABDDQ010000096.1 GCA_013287545.1 Bacteroidota bacterium
AGTGCTTAAAATCCTGTGACCTTAACAGTCGTACGGGTTCAAGTCCCGTCCCGGGTACCAGCAAAATCAAGCCTTTCATAATCGAAAGGCTTTTTTTATTTCCTTTAATTTTTGGCTGGGGTGCAATAATGGGATGCAATATTTTTTATCTGTAAGACAATTTTAGCAAAACTCCTAACCTTAGACAAATTTGTCTAAAGTTGAAATATTTTAATAAGATACCTTAAAATAAAGTAGGCTGATTTTGTTAAAACTGGTATTTAAAATGATAATTTTATATCCCCAATATAATGAGCAAAAATCCCTATTTAGAAAACCGCAAGTTCATTATTGGTGGGATTTTTTCACATCAATCATGATATAAAATACTTTTAATACTTGAACCTGGAGGATAAGTAACTAAATTTTGGACTTGACCATCTCCAACTAAATGAGTGTAAGTACCAGGAGGTACATTATTGATTCCATAGTTTAAATATAAATTATGACTTGAATTGGAAATCATACTTGATACAATTTTTGCCCTACCTGTTGTCTGAAAAATAATTTCAATTCGACCATTTACTATGGTTAAAGTATCTCGTTGCTCTTGAAAACCTGTATCCCCTTGACTCGCTGTTGCCACACTCATTTTTCCCCATCCTGCTTTAATTTTAGGTTCGTCATGCAAAATTTGTTCATCACTTACTGGAATGGAAATTGACTCTAATTGTTCAGGGGTACATTCTATTCCATTGCAAAATATCTTAAATTGATTTTCCATTGTATTACATATTAATTATTAATTTATAAAATACTAGAATATAGCAGAATCTGTTTTCAGGAAAATAAGATTTATACTATCTTATTATTGAAATAGAATTAATATTTCAATATTCATTTAACCAATTTTTCTACCTTTAAAACCTAATAATGCCTTACACTATTTTTAAAAAATATTTTATTTTACTTTCTTTTTTGCTGAGTTTAAATTTAGCAAAAGCACAACTTGGTAAAGAAGCTTGGCATTGGCAATTTGGATACAGCTACTCTTTAGATTTTAGTTCTGGTGTGCCTGTAAGTGGCATTGTTAGATCTATAAATACAGATGAGGGCTCGGCATCTATAAGCGACCCAAATACCGGGGCTTTATTGTTTTATACAGATGGAACTTATGTGTGGGATAAAAACAACAACCAAATGCCAAATGGACAAGGTTTGTATGGCAATTTTACAAGTACGCAATCAGCACTTATTGTTCCTAAACCAAATAACCCTACTATTTATTATATTGTAACTTGTGATGAACAAGGGGGATCACATGGTGTTTGTTATTCGCTTGTTGATTTAACTTTAAATAATGGCTTAGGAGATGTTGTTACAGGTTATAAAAATATACCACTAACACACGCCCCTACTACCGAAAAACTAACTGCTGTTAAACACTGCAATGATAGAGACTATTGGATAATAGACCACACTTTTAATACAAATACATTTTATGTCTATTTGCTTACACCTAACGGAATAAATACAACACCTGTTGTTTCAACCGTTGGTACTTTAATAAATAATATTAGCGGAACAGGTTTAGAAGCAATTGGATATTTAAAAGCGTCGCCTAACGGAAAAAAATTAGCCAGTGCTGTTACCTACTTGCAATTTTTAGAGTTGTTTGATTTTGATAACTCGAGCGGCATACTAAGCAACCCCATTAAAATAACAGCTACACCAAAAACATTTTACCCCTACGGAGTAGCTTTTTCGCCAAACAACTCGAAGTTATTTGTTTCGGCGTCAGATTCACTTGCAACTTACGCCTTTACGGGCAAGCTTTACGAGTATGATTTAGCCAACAACAATTCGGCAGCAAGTATAATGGCTTCGCGTATTTTTCTCCCTTTTAATTACCCAACAGCCAAGTATTTTTTACCGATCGCTTTACAGTTAGGGCCTGATAATAAAATATATGCTCCAAATTTTAATTACTCTTTTATGTCGGTTATTAATAATCCAAATGATACGGGAGTTAATTGCCAATATCAAACCGGTATTTTGCCATCGCCTGGAGGTTCGGCCGTGTGTTTTTTCGGGCTTCCTAATTTTATCGATGCCAATGTGGTTAAGCCATTGCATAAATTCACGAAAATAACGCAATGTTCGTTAACAAATTACAATTTATCGGTACAAGGTACGGGCAATTATACATGGTCTACCGGAGATACGACACAAAATAAAGTAATCAATAATTTTGGGAATTATTGGGTATCGTATTTTAATAGCAGTGGGTGTAAAGAGGTTGACACTTTTAATGTACTACATATAAATCCGCCACCAATAAATTTATTGCGCGATACATTAATTTGTACCGATTCGCTTGTGCCGCTTAACGTTAATGCAACCGATACGGGAGTTATTGCTTATAACTGGTACGATGGCTTTACAACTCCCGTTAGAACGTTTACCGCTTCCGGCAATTATTGGGTAGATTATACTTTTCCTAACTCATGCGTTAGCAGAGATAACTTTAGTTTTGGAGAATATGCCGCGCCAAAACATATTAGTTTAGGAGATGATACCGCTTTTTGCTTGGGTAAAAAACAATTAAACGCTTATACACCTAATTGCACCTATTTTTGGAACACAGGCGAAACTAGTCCATCCATAACTGCTACAAACGCACAAGTATATTGGGTAGCAGTTAACTACATGGGTTGTAAAACGTATGATTCTTTAACTGTATATCCCACTTATAGCTCATTTGATTTTACTTTACCCAATATTATCACACCTAATAATGATGGTATAAACGATTTTATTGATTTTGGAAAATATGAATTTTCTAAATTGCAGTTAGAAATATACAACCGCTGGGGACATAAAGTTTTTGAAAGTGAAGACCCAAGTTGTATTTGGAAATCCACCGACGAAGACGGAACTTATTTTTATAGCGCCAATTATCAAATTAATTGCGGTACCGAAACACAAAACAAAAATTTAAAGGGTTTTATTACTTTAATTAAATGATTTCTTTTATATTAATTGGGCAATATTTTTCGTATTATTTTTCTATACTCAAATGTATAGGTATCCCTAAAAGACCGTACTTATCATTTTCGTGACTAAATTGTGTTCCA
>JABDDQ010000097.1 GCA_013287545.1 Bacteroidota bacterium
ATTGGGCGGAAGCGTTAGTGTGGAAGATGTAACTAAAAATAAACTCTTCTCGTGGCAAATAGGTGCGCGTTACCGTAACACGCAATATGTATTGAAATCGTTAGATACAAAGGGTGAATACAAACCAAGTTTTTATGATGTACAAGCACATCTTACGTTTGACATTTCACCCAAATTTATGATAGAGTGTTTGGCCATGATGTCTGACAATAAATATTTAGTTGTACCAACTACCCAACAAACAACTTTTGGTACATTTCAGGATGCGCTTAGTTTTGATGTGTATTTTGACGGGCAGGAGATTAGCGATTACAAAACCTATTTCAGTTCTCTTTCAGCTACTTATAAACCGAAGGATAGTCTTACACTAAAATTCATTACATCTGCTTATCGCGATAATGAAGACCAAACATTTACCATACAAGGGCAGTATTACATAAACCAATTAAATAACGATTTTGGTAGTTCGAGTTTTGGTGGTTCTGCCTATAATTTAGGTGTTGGCACTTACATAAATAATGGAAGAGATTATTTAAACGCTACTATTTTAAATGCTGAACATAAAGGCAAGTTTTTAAAACGTCATCAAACTTTTTTATGGGGCGCACGCATACAAAAAGAAATTATTTCAAACCAAATGAGTGAGTGGAACTATTTAGATTCTGCCGGATATAGTACCCCGCAAGGTAACCAACAAGCTATAAATTTACCATATGTACTAAAATCTGAAACTAATTTAAATACAGTACGCGGTATGGCTTATGCCGAATATATATTGGATAAGCAGTTTAAAGATACATCAACTATCACCATTACAGGTGGATTGCGTAGTAATTACTGGACGTATAATAACCAAAACGTAATTAGTCCGCGGGTTACATTAGCTTACATCCCACACTGGAAAAAGGACTGGGTTTTTCGTGCATCATACGGCTATTATTATCAGCCGCCTTTATTTAGAGAAATGCTTAACCTGCAAGGGCAAATTAATCCTGATATTAAAGCACAGGAATCTATACACTATGTGTTATCAAGCGATGTGAATTTTAAAATATGGAACCGCCCCTTTAAATTTATGGGTGCCATGTATTACAAACAACTTAAAAACATTATCCCTTATGATGTAGATAATGTGCTGATTCGTTACTATGGTACAAATAATTCTAATGGTTATGCTACCGGAATAGATTTACGCTTAAACGGTGAATTTATTAAAACGGTAGAATCGTGGATTAGCATGAGCGTTATGCACACCGCCGAAAAAATAGATGGCTTAGGGTTCTACACCTATACCGATCAAAACGGGCAACCTTACTATCCAGGCATATCGGTTACGCAAAAAAAAGACAGTGTCTTTAACAAAAAGGGCTATATACCCCGCCCTACCGACCAATTAGTAACATTTAATATGTTTTTTCAAGACCATTTACCCAAAATTCCTGCCGCAAAAATGAGTCTTAATTTTATATACGGAACAGGCTTACCCGTTACTATTTTAGGCAAAAAATGGCTAATGGCTAATAATTTTAGGTACCCCGCCTATAAGCGTGTAGATATTGGGTTTTCGTACCAGTTAATAAAAGAAAACAAGCCTTTACCTAAAAAAAATATGTTCCATTACATAAAATCATCGTGGGTAAGCTTAGAAGTATGGAATCTATTGGGGGCAAACAATGTCGTATCCTATACTTGGATAACAGCTGCCACTGGAGGACAATATGCTGTACCCAACTACCTTACAGGCAGGCAGTTAAATATAAAATTACAGATGAAATTTTGATAATTGCAGATAAAGAAGTAGTTTTAGGCGACGAAAACATCTGAATTTATGTCTGCACAGGAAGAAATGTCGAATAGAGTAGACCTTGGTTTTGTATCTATTCATCTAATAAAAGCCAACATTGTTTGTGTTGATTGCGTGTTAGAGGAACTAATTAGCGTAGAAAGAGGCATTAAAATAATAGAAACTATCCGGTCTTTGGTGGGTAGTGAGCCTCATGCCATTATTATAAATGCAGCTAACTTATATACTCCATCTAAAGAGTTTTTTAAGTTTATACTTAGTCAGCGTAGCCCCGAAAAAGACAGGCTAATGGCACGTGCCATTGTAACTACAAATCCGGCAGCTCGTTTAGATGGAAAAAACTTTATAAATTTCTTTAAACCAATTACTCCTACCAAGTTGTTTTCTACCATTAACGAGGCTGTTGACTGGATAGAACCTTACCTCAACAAGGCAGATTAAATAATATGTTTTTAACGCATTTTATGCCAATATTTTTTAAATTGCGGGTTGATTAACTAATCATTGATATATGAGTGAACAAATACTCCGTGCCTTAATGCAGCTCTTTGCCATCATTGCAAAAGTTGATGGCGTAACAAACACAGGCAGAAATATTGTACAACTATTTTTAAAACAACAATTAAATCAGGAGTTAGTTGACCAATATTTAGCTGTATTTGACGAGTTTTTAGAATCTCACCACCAGGTAGCCAAAAAGAAAGACGGCTCAGCCAAACGTACTTCGCTTAACTCGGTAAAGGTTTTAAAAATTTGTACAGAGATAAACAAGGAGCTTGAGCAAAATCAAAAAATAGTAGTGCTTATACGTTTGTTGGAGTTTATACACTCATCGAACGAAATATCGGAACAAGAAAATGAATTTGTTACCACCGTTGCTGAAACATTTAACATTGCTACTGAAGAGTTTAATAATTTAAAATATTTTGTAGAAGGCAAGCAAGCCGATATTAGTGCGCATGAGTTATTAGTAATAAATGATAACGAAAAAAACACAAAAGCCTTTAAACATATTTTTTGCGACCAGTTTAATGAAGGTGTAGAAGTATGGGTTATATCTATACCAAGTGTGGGCATGTATGCCCTTAAATTGGTTGGTAGTCAGGAATTGGTACTAAATGGGCAAGCCCTTACCCCTAACAAAGTTTACATTTTAACACCTGGTTCATCGTTACGTAGCGCTAAGGTTAAACCAATTTAT
>JABDDQ010000098.1 GCA_013287545.1 Bacteroidota bacterium
CTTTCACCTGATGCAGAAGCCGTACCCATAATAGCCACACCGCTATCTTTCATTACCGTTTTAACGTCGTTAAAATCTACGTTTATATGTAAATTAATGCTTATAATTTCTGCAATAGATTTTGCTGCACCTGTAAGTACATTATCTGCATGAGCAAATGCTTCGCTCATTTTTAAGTTGCCGTATATGTCGCGTAATTTATCGTTGCCAATAACAAGTAAAGTATCAACATATTTTTTCATTTCTTCTAAACCTTGTTCGGCTTGCATTTTACGTTTTTTACCTTCAAACACAAAAGGCATAGTAACGATACCAACTGAAAGAATGCCCATTTCGCGTGCTACCGAAGCTATAATAGGAGCTGCACCTGTACCGGTACCACCGCCTAAACCTGCTGTAATAAACACCATTTGTGTTCCGTCAGATAAATATCTGCGTATTTCTTCAATAGTTTCTAAAGCAGAATTTTTTCCCATTTCAGGAATTGAACCTGCACCTAAACCTTTTGTTAGCGCAATGCCTAATTGTATTTTATTAGGTACCGGACTAACTTCAAGTGCTTGCTTATCTGTATTACAAACAATAAAATCTACACCTTTAATGCCAAGCTTAAACATGTGATTAACTGCATTGCTGCCACCACCGCCTACACCAATTACTTTGATGATAGAGCCTGGTTCTTGTTGTATTTCAAATTGCATCATGTTGTTTTGTATTTTAAATGATAAGGTCTTGTTACCGATTTGCTAATTTCTCGATTGTTAGCCCTTGTTTTTATGTTCTATCTACTTACTTTTAAACTGCTTGGTGTTAATTGTTTAGCTTATTCAACATCATCGCGCAACCAATCGGCTACTTTATTACCAAAGGTTTCGAAAAATTTGCCGCGTACTTTGTTTGAGTGATTGGCTGGTTTTTTCTTTTCTTTTTCTTGCTCTTCGGGCTTCACTTCAATTTTGTTTTCAAACGTTTTGTTTGTTTTACGCATTTCGTCTTCCATCTTTTTAATGCCCATCATAACCAAACCTACACCTGTTGAGAACATAGGGTTAGTAACATTTTCGGAGCTTTTTGCAAGATGCTCGTTTGGTGTACCTATACGGCAATCAATGCCGGTAAAATACTCTACCAACTGAGGTAAATGTTTTAATTGAGAACCTCCGCCTGTAACAACAATTCCCGCTGCTAATTTCTTTTCGTAACCTGAGTTTTTTATTTCATACAATACAAAGGCAAGAATTTCTTCCATGCGGGCTTGTATAATATGAGCTAAATTTTTCACTGAAATTTCTTTATGCGGACGACCACGTAAACCGGGAATAGAGATTACTTCGTTCTCATGGTTTTCTATTGCTAAAGCTGAACCAAATTTTGTTTTTAGCAACTCAGCTTGGTTAGTTATGATAGAACAACCCACTTTAATGTCTTCAGTAATAATGTTTCCACCTAATGGAATAACAGCGGTATGACGAATTATGCCATCGTAAAAAATAGCCACGTCGCTTGTACCACCACCAATATCAACCAACACAACACCGGCTTCTTTTTCTTCTTCGCTTAAGCAAGCATCAGCCGATGCAAGTGGTTCTAAATTTAAATCAACTACTTTTAAATTGCTACGGTCAACACATTTGTAAATGTTTTTAACGGCAGAAACTTGCCCGGTAATAATATGGAAATTGCCTTCTAAGCGAACACCCGCCATACCAATTGGGTTACGGATGCCTTGCTCGTGGTCTACAATATAATCTTGCGGAATTACATGTATAATTTCTTCGCCCGGTTGCATAACCAAACGATGCATGTTATCAATTAAATTATCTACATCGCGTTGAGCAACTTCTTCCTCAATTTGCTGACGTGTAATCATGCCACGGTGTTGCAAACTTTTAATGTGCTGACCTGCTATGCCAACTACAACTTCGTTTAACTCGCAAACTTGTTCCAATTTAAAAGTTTGCATTTCGCCTTTTTCGTTTTTAAGCGTAATGTCTTTAGTAAGCGCATCAGCTACGGCTGCTTTAATCGAACGAATGGTGTCTTCGATATTAGACACAACGCCGCGCTTAACACCTAATGAAGGTGCTTTACCTATGGCAAGAATTTCAATTTTACCATATTCGTTTTTACGACCAACAATTGCTGCAATTTTTGTTGTTCCGATGTCTAAGCCTACTACAAAGTCTGATGCTTCCATATTGTTTATTTTTTAATGCAAACCACTTGGTTCTTATATTTTAAATTAATGATTGAATATTTGTTCCAACCGTTTACACTGTTTAATCCTTGGGTGTAAAATATTTTAAGTTTCTCAAATTTATCTGCGATGTCTGTACCGCTGCCAAAAATTATTTTCTGATTTCCAATTGCAGGATATAGTTCAATTTCTCTTTCACTATTTACGTAAGCTTGTGTTATTAATCCGTTTAAAAGCGAATCATTTTTAATGTAGTTGGCTATTTCATATATATCATCTATTACGGTGATGGCTTTAAAGGCTGAATCTTTTTCTATTTGAGGGATAGAGAAATTATAAAACTGAGAATATTTTTCAGGGATGAAACCATTTACAATTAACACGCGTGCCGTATAATGATCTGCCAAAGGCATAATGGTTGCTTTGTTATCTATATAAAAACTTTCGCCGTGTGTGTTAATGATGCGCACAACCGGTTTGCGTTGTTTTACATTAATGCTAACATCACCACTTACGGTAACCGCAACTTCTGAACTGGCAATAGATGGATGAGTGTTTAATGCTTTTTCTAAGCGATACACATTTATATCCTTCATAGGCTGATTGATAAGGGTATCATTTCTGTCTTTCAGAAATTTTAAAATATCATCTTCATCCAAAAAGCTGTTATCATCATCCTGCTCAATAGTAACGGTAACGGTTTTACCTTTTACTTTTTTTTCGCTGGCGGTTACAA
>JABDDQ010000099.1 GCA_013287545.1 Bacteroidota bacterium
AAGTACGATACCGAGAAAAAAATAAGTGCAACTGTTCAGTTGAAAAACACGCAAGCTGTGGCTGGTAAAGCTGCTATTGGGTTTATTGGGGCCGGGTCGTTTGCAGGGAATGTGTTGTTGCCTGCTCTTAAAGATAATTGCAGCTTTGTAGGCATTGCTACAAACAGACCCAATAACGCGCGCAACATTGCTGATAAGTACGATTTTAATTATTGTACAGGCAATGTAAATGAGTTGATGGAAGATAAAACCATTAACACCATTTTTATTGCTACCAGGCATGACTCGCATGCAGGATATGTGATGGATGCTTTGAAGCATAACAAAAATGTATTTACTGAAAAGCCTTTGTGTTTGCATGAAGGGGAGCTTGAAGAGATAAAAGACTTGTATCAAAAATCGAAATCGGTGGTGATGTTGGGGTTTAACAGACGGTTTGCTCCACAAATTATAAAAGCGAAAGCGTTTTTTGATAAACTAAATGTACCTCTATCTATAAACTACAGAATTAATGCCGGTACTATTGCGGCCGACCATTGGGTGCATGATAAGAATGTAGGCGGGGGAAGAATTATAGGAGAGGTTTGTCATTTTATTGATTTGCTTACGTTTATTACAGGCTCGAAAGTGAAATCATTGTCGGCGAATGCAATGAAGGATGCGAAGCATTTAACGGATACGCTTACTATTAATTTTCAGTTTGAGAATGGTAGTATTGGTACCATTTCTTACTTCTCTAACGGGAATAAAAATTTAGATAAAGAATATTTAGAGATTTTTGGTGCAGGACAGGTTATTGTGATTGATGATTTTAAAGACATGCTAACCTACGGCAGCAGCAAAAAAACGGATAGCCTTAGCAAACAAGATAAAGGGCATAAACAGGAAGTAGCCTTGTTTTTAGATGCTATTGCTAAAGGGAAAGAAAGCCCGGTTGGGTTTGATGAGATTTATCACTCGATGTTTTGTACCTTTAAGGTGGAAGAATCTATTGCGTTAGGCGGTAAACAGATTTTAATTTAAAGCCATGAAAGGTTTAATTAGCATACTGATAGTTTTTGTTGTGGTGTTTTGCGCCTGCAAAAAGAATTATACCTGCACTTGTACAACTACCTCGGTAACCAAAACAAACCCTAACGGAACATCAACTACTACGCAAACGGTCACTACATATTCAACAACAACTGTTTCGCAAACTACTATTGATGATACAAAATCAAGTGCGAGTAAAAAATGCTCGGATATGAGTAATACGAGTCTTACTCCTCCTATTAATTGCGCGATTAATTAGGTTGTTTTTTTTGCTAAGGGTTGATTAATCTAAAGTTTTATTTTTTCATATTTCTTTTTCCTTGACGAAAAAGAAACAGGGCAAGTGTGTAGTACACATTTGAGCCAGCTTGTGTGTTAGCCAAGAAAAAACGATTGCTGCCGCACATGGCCAGACGACCTGGCGTTTTTTCACTCCAGCCCGACGGTGCAAAGGGAGATTTATTCGTTCATTTGGTTTATAATATCCATAGTTTCAACGCTTACGGTGCAAACACGTTTTAGCAGGTTTATAACCTCAGCTTTATAGTCGGCAAATTTGTAGGTGTTGAATTTTTCTAAAATGGTGGGGTCGCTTGGCTTTTTTTCTTTGTACTGGTCTAAAATCCACTCTAAGGCACTACGATTGCCCAATTTATAATCCCACGCCATTTTTGGTATGCCAGTTAAGGTGGTTGCCTCATCTAAAATAATTGTGCCGTTTTCTTTATCGGCTTTTAACTTGCATTTAGGCTCTTTAATATCTTTAACGGTAGTTTCTTTTAAAGCAAATGGTTTTACGGTTTCGTAGTTAATGTGTAAATCCATTAAAACCTTGCCCCAATCGCTCCACTTTTTAAAATCTTTATAAAACGGAATACGTGGAAACTCACGTTTTAAATTAAGTTCATATTTTTTAAAATAAGTAGAATTATGCAGTACAGCATAAACGTAATTAAATATTGACTCCTTAGTAACCCCTTTTTTGCCATATTGGTTTACAAATTGATTCAATCCCCAATCGGTAATATTTTCTATCCTGTTACCCTCTGTGTCAAAACGATACATGGGCATACATTGCGCACCCGCAGATAAACAGTTTAAATCTAAATTATGATTAGTTGAAATACATTGAAAATCTTTAGGCGAACTAAATCCAGAAATTGCAATTGTTAAATTTGGTTGTTCACTATTATAAATATTTGCGAACTGGTATAACATACCGTTTAAATGTTTGTCGAAATAATGATATTTTTTTGTGAATGGTCTAAAAAGAGATTCTGTGATTTGCTGCTTTTCAAAAGATTTATTTATCCCTCTTTCTAAATATTTATTTAGTTCTCTATCCCAAGCAATTTTATCCTTATTAGTGTTGGTTTTTTTAATAGCATTTTGATATGTAGCAATAAAATATTTCATTTTTCGTCCAAGTTCTTCTTTTGAAAAATCATATACCCAGCTATCTCTATGGGAAGCTATGCCTAAAGAGAACAACTCAAACAAAGCATTTTTACTCTTGCCCGTTTTGACATTTTTATCAATCAATGGTAAAAGATTTTCAAAATCATTATCAGATAAATTTATCCAATTATTATTTTTATCGGGTTTTACATTTTCAAAAGAAATTTTTGATAAAGGGTTTTCAGTAAACCATTGCAGTTTTTCTTCTTTTCGCCAAAAGTCATCTAAAGTGACGTACTGTATTTTGCAAGTGGTGTTATCTCGTTTTAATTTCTTTACTAAAATCATAATGGCAACCCCAGTTTGTATGCCAAACACATTATGCCCAGTACCTGAAATTTTAGGGTTTGCTCTTACATCGCTTTTAGTATCTATAATGTAAGCGTAA
>JABDDQ010000100.1 GCA_013287545.1 Bacteroidota bacterium
ATAAGTTCGCAATGTCCTGCTGAAGGAGAAGCTCCGTAGGTGTTTACAATAGGATAAGTACCCGATGCCGGAATTGATGTGCCGGGAAACACTAATAAAATTTGAGGCTTTGAGTTATTTCCATCTTCACCCGTAACTGCATAATTGCCGCCGCTGGTAGCAGTATATGTAAGGGGGTTGCTGATGGCAGTGCCATCTACCGTAAAGTTAGTGGTAAGGGTGTTGCTTGGTACCGAGCTTGTAGATGATGGTGCCGGTGTAGTGGTAGTTGTTGTTGTTTTCTTTGTACATGCAAACGTAATTAGCATACACACGAGTAAAGACACCGATAGAGCAAACACTTTTTTCATACGCACGAGTTTAGTTGGTTAACGGCCAAATTTATAAAGAAAAAGAGTTTATGCAATTTTAAATTATTGACACGGCTAAAATCAATTAAACAGTTAAAAACCATAATAATTTTTACCTTTGCGCACTCATGGAAATCAAGGTTTTAAAATCGAAATTGCACTTGGTAACGGTTACTCAGGCCGAGTTAGACTACATTGGCAGCATTACTATTGATGAAGATTTAATGGATGCCGCCAACCTTATTGAAAATGAGCAAGTGCATGTGCTTAATAAAATGAACGGCGAGCGTTTAATCACGTACGTAATTAAAGGCAAACGTGGTTCAGGAGTTATTTGCATGAACGGACCTGCGGCATTAAAAGTAACCAAAGGCGATGTGGTAATTATTATTTCGTACGCCATGATGGATTTTGAGAAAGCAAAAACATTTACCCCTTGGGTTATTTTTCCGGACACAGCTACTAATCGTTTAAAAAAATAAGTTACTTGAGTCCAAAATTAAAATCCGCCTTACAACTTATTTTATTTGCCGGCATTGGTGTTGGTTTGGTTTGGTTATCGATACACAACATACCGGATAAAGACATTGAAACCACCAAGCAATCGTTTAAAGATGCCGATTATACTATTGTAATTATTTCTGCGCTTATCAGCATTTTGGCGCATGTAATTCGTGCCTGGCGTTGGGATATGCTTATGAAACCTATTGGGCATAACATATCGTTTAAAAACTCGTTTGCCGGAGTTATGATTGGTTACATGGTAAACTACGCCGTGCCTCGTGCCGGAGAGCTTAGCCGATGTGGTGTGGCAGCCAAGTACGAAAAAATTCCGTTTGCGGCCGCGTTGGGTACTGTAATTACCGAGCGCATTATAGATTTAATTTTACTGATGCTGTTATTTTTTATTACGCTTGCCGTTCAGTTTAACGAGCTAATTGGCTTAACCAACATATATGTAGTACAACCTTTAACTGTCAAGTTTGGCGGTTTGTTGCACAACACTATGTATCTTGTTATTCTTATTGTTGGTTTGCTTGCTTTTGTGGGAGCGTTGTTTGTGTTGAGAAATAAAATAAAATCGCTTTTTACAGGTAAAATTGGCGGACTACTTAAAAGTTTTGGCGATGGTTTAAAATCTATAAAAGACCTTGAAAAACCGGGCTTATTTATACTGCAAAGTTTTTTAATATGGCTTATGTATTTTTTAAGCTTATATGTTTGTCTGTTTTGCTTTAACGAAACTAAAACGCTGGGCGTAAAACCCGCTTTGGCTTTTATGTTGTTTACATCTATTGGTGTAATGGTTAGTCCGGGTGGCATTGGGGCTTATCAGCTAATTGGCACACAAATATTGTTATACTATCAGGTTGTTAATGGGGTGGCGGTTGCGTTTCCGTGGATTGTGTGGGGTGTACAATTTATTGCCATTATTATAATTGGCGGGCTTTGTTTTTTATTTTTACCTTTACTAAACCGCAGTAAGAATGACAACGTACCAGCAGATATTACAGCATAGAATTTTAACTCGTGCAGAGATTGAAAAACGTGCAAACGTGTGGCGCATGTTTAACCAAAAAATTGTTTTTACCAACGGTTGCTTTGATATTTTGCACCAAGGCCATGTAGATTATTTATGCAAGGCCAAAGATTTTGGGCACAAACTTATTATTGGTTTAAACACCGATGCCTCGGTAAAACGCCAAAACAAATCGCCAGAACGCCCTATAAATAATGAGCAAAGCCGCGCGTTTATTTTAGCCGCTTTAGTTATAGTTGATGCTGTTGTACTATTTGATGAAGACACCCCTTACGATTTAATTAAAGCTATACAACCTGATGTGTTAGTAAAAGGTGCCGATTACAAAGCCGAAGAAATTGTTGGCTACGATATTGTTAAAGCCCGTGGCGGAGAAGTTGCCACCGTTGAACTTACGCAGGGGTTTTCAACAACGGCACTCATCAATAAAATTAAATCGTAATTTTCGGACACAAAAGAAAATTAAAGCCACTGTGGCAAACCCGTTAAAAAAATTAGCTTCACAAACTGCGGTATATGGTTTAAGTACCATTTTACCCAGGTTTTTAAATTACTGGCTGGTTCCTTTCTTCACATACAAATTTACTAATCCGGCAGATTTTGGTATAAATACAGAGATATACGCTTACATCTCTTTCCTAAACGTAATTCTTACCTACGGCATGGAAACCGCTTTTTTCAATTTTGTAAATAAAAATGAAAATAAGAATATAGTTTATAGCACGGCATTACTTTCGCTACTAAGCACATCAACACTGTTTCTTTTAATCGGATTATTTTCTTCAAACTTTATTGCCGTTGAACTTAATTACGCTAACAATGTAAACTTTATACAATGGATGGTTTTAATTATTGTTAGCGATGCCGTTATGGCTATACCATTTGCCCGCCTGCGTGCCGAACAAAAAGCCATAAAATTTGCCGTCATTAAAATTGCCAACATTTTAGTAAACATTGGCGTAAATATTTTCTTTATT
>JABDDQ010000101.1 GCA_013287545.1 Bacteroidota bacterium
CTTAACAACTATTTTTCGTAATCCGTTTTATTGTGGATTTATGTCACATAACTTATTAAATGGGGAAGTAATTAAAGGAAATCATCCTGCTTTAATTGATGAGAAATTATTTTTGCGTGCCAATGAATTAAAGAAAACAGATGGGTTTAAATCTAAAAAAGAGAATGATTATTTACCGCTTAAAGGTTTCGTAAAGGATGCAGATAGTAATGCATCTTTTACAGGTTATTTAATTAAAAAGAAAGGGCTTTATTACTACAAAGCAAATAAGATCGGAATTAAAATTAATCGTAGTACAACTATCATGCACAATAAATTTAAAGAGCTGCTTGCCAATTACACAATAGATTCAAGCCATATAGAACCTTTAAAAATTCAGTTGCAGTTCACATGGGAAAATCTAACAGAAAGCAACTCAAGCGAGAAAAAAACACTTTCTATGAAATTAAATGAGGTGGAAGAAGGACTCTATAATTTAAGAAAACGACATGCAATTGGAACGGTAAGTTTGGACGTTTACGAGCAATTTTCAAATGAAATGATTATTCAAAAAGAAGCCGTTCTGGAAGAACTCGAAAAGCTCAATCAAAAATTATCGAACCCTAAAGAGTTGATTCATTTTGCTTGCAAACTTGCCACCAATCTCGCACCTGTTTGGGATTCTGGGGATTATTATCAAAAACAGATGTTTCAAAATGTCTTGTTTCCTAAAGGTTTACTATATGATGTGAAAATAGAGCATTATCGAACTCCTGTTGTGAATTCTATTATTGCCTGTATTGCTGATTTATCTAAGGATTCAGATAAAATAAAAAAACCGGACTCTCTAAATTTGTTAGAAAAGTCCGGCTCTGTATCCGGAGAGGGACTTGAACCCTCACGCCTTACGGCATACGCCCCTCAAACGTACTTGTATACCAATTCCAACATCCGGACAAAAACATAACAAACCTAAAACAAAAAAACCGTTTTTTTTACGAACGGTTTTTTTGCATTAGGTAAATTACATATTATTTTTTTGCAGCCGGTTTTGCAGCAGCAGCAGCCGGAGCGGCAGCAGCGGCTGGTTTTGCAGCAGCAGCAGCCGGAGCAGCGGCAGGAGTTTCTTCAACTACGGCACGAGACATGTTAACACTAACCACACTAATGTTTTTAGGATTTAATAACTCAACACCATCAATTTTAATATCGCCAACCGATACGCCTTTACCAACTGTAAGGTTTGTAATGTCAATATCAATTTGCCCAGGAAGTTTATCAGCTAAACCTTTTACTTTAAGCATACGTTGTTTAAAGTTTAATTTACCACCTGCTTTAACACCTTCACTTTGTCCGTGTAATTTTACAGGTACATTCATTACAACTGGTTTGCCATTAACAATTTCTAAAAAATCTACGTGAATTAATTTATCAGTTATTTTATGGTACTGAGCTTCTTGTAAAACAGCTTTAGTTTTTGTACCGTTAATGTCAATTTCAACAAAACAAACTTCAGGTGTGTAGATGATATGCCTAAAAGCTGTTTCATCAGCACTAAAGTGTGTTTGTTCTTTACCACCATAAAGTACGCAAGGTACTTTACCAGTGTTACGCAAACTGGTTGCGTTTACTTTTCCTACGTTCGCACGGGGCGAACCGCTCAATGTTACTACTTTCATTTTTTATTTTTTCTAAGGACTTTATGGTTTCTTCCGCTTCCTCATCTGAATAGTTTTCAAATCCTTTGCAGTTCTTTAATTCAGCAAGGCTTAATCGCTTTTGTACTTTCTCTATCTTGTCCGCCATCTTCTTATTCCTTTGCTTGTGCAGCTCTTAAAATTTCTTTACGCTCTTTATATGTTTTCCTTTCTGTGCTGTTTTTATCTTCCTCCGCTTTTGGCTCTTCTTCTCTTATTCTGAACTCTCTGCCTTTCTTATCGGTTACAATAAATTCTCTGTACTCTTTCTCTCTCAGAACTTGCATGATTGCTTCCTGAGATGTTTTGCTTTTGACTATTTCTACCGGCTCATTCTTTTTAGATTTGAATAACACCATTATCTTTTTATAATCACCTTCTTTAACGTAGTAAAGCAACTTTATTTCTTGAGGAGTAAATAAATGTAAGCCATTACAATACTCTATAAGGTAATCATCTAAAATAAATTGAAAGATTAACTCTGTGATATTGACCCTTACTTGAGAACTGAATTCCTTTTTATAAAGTAATTTATCGCTATATAAATAGTCACTATCTCTCAGATAAGGAAACCATTCGCCATCATTAAATACAATTAAGGAGACGGAATTACGTGTGGTAACAGCTTCTGCTATTAAGAGATGTAAATAGGTAAAACCAAAATTAAGTGAATCAACATCCGCATTTTTATATTCTCCCGATTTAAGAAAGTTTATGAAACCTTCTTTATCGCTTCCTTCATAATCTTTTAAAACATCGAGGTTATTTGATAAATTATCAAATACCGTTCTCATAGGCAAGGGCTGATAAATATCTGTTGCTATTTTTTGAATGACAGGAAGTTTAACGCCAAAGGAGCGCAACTCATTTACTATTTTAATCCAAATAAAATCAATGAAACTGAATTTGCGGTTACTATCTTTAGTAGCACGTGTAAAGCGTATAATACCTTTCTCATCCCAATGGTTGATAACCCTATAATTTACTCCGGTATCTTTTGCGCTTAGCCTTTGTTCATTAAGCACTTCATGCAGTTCTGCTACTTTATCAAGGCTTTTGGTATGTGTGAACTCGTCTAATTTTATTGAAAACATATCTTTTACAGTTTTAAATTAATTAATATTATACACAAATGTAATATAATTAAAACATCTTAATCACATATGAACGTGATTATTTTGAACA
>JABDDQ010000102.1:0-241 GCA_013287545.1 Bacteroidota bacterium
GGCTTACAATAATTTGGGTTCGGCTAAGCGCAATAAAGGTGATAACGCGGGCGCTATTGATGCTTATAACAAAGCCATTGCTTTAAAGGCAGATTATTACATGGCATTAAATAACCGTGGGGCAGCTAAATTAAACACAGGCGATATTCCGGGGGCTATAGGCGATTTTAATGCAGCCTTAAAAATAAAAGCCGATTATGTGTTGGCTATGAACAATATGGCATCTGCTTACATAAAAAAA
>JABDDQ010000102.1:251-2561 GCA_013287545.1 Bacteroidota bacterium
GCTGAAGACTGGTGTACCAAAGCTTTGTTTATTGATGAAAATGCCGCGGCTGTTTATATAAACAGAGGCATTGCGCGCCAAATGCTAAAAAACGAAGCAGGTGCTTGTGCCGATTGGAAAGAGGCTGCTAAACTTGGTATGGCGGTTGGTAAAAATTATTCGAGTGGTTTGTGCGATTAATTTATTTTTATAACACACAGTATGAAAAATTTTAAAAAAATAATTGGGTCGTTTATTTGCATAACAGCCTTTGGTTTTTTAGCCAATGCGCAAAGTGTACCTTTTGATAAAGCGCATTTTCCCAATCAAAAAGACCAACTGAAAGAAGCCAAAAAGGCTTACGATGATGGTAAAGATGCTTTTGATATTGGTAAAAAAGAGTACGATTTTTTATTGGAACAGTATGTTGCCATACACAAATACTATCCGGTAAGCCGACATGATTACGCGCACTCGGGCGATATTTATTTTCAGCAAGCACTGCCTTTGTTAGAAAAAGCACAAGCCTTTAATCCTAATAACGACCAGCTTAATTTTATGTTAGGCTTTATTTATTTTGTGTTTGAACCTCGGTCGGAAAAAGCACTTAAATGTTTAGAAACCGCCTACAAATTAAACCCAACTGCTAATGAACCCGATGATGTGTATGCTTTGGCCTGGGCAAACCAACTAAATTTAAATTGGGATGAAGCCATTAAATATTATGCACTTACGCAAAATTATGTAAACACAAAAAGCAAAGACAACCTTTCATTTGCAGAAGAAGTAGCTAAAAAAATTGGGGAGTGCAAAAGTGGAAAAGAGTTAGTGGCACACCCCGTACGCACCTTTGTAGATAATTTGGGACCGGCTATAAACACGGCGTACCCTGAGTATAGTGCCTTTATTAATGCCGATGAGTCTATGGTTATTTTTACTTCGTGCCGAGATAATTCTACGGGAGGAAAAAAAGACCCTGAAAATGGTGGTTACTATGAAGACATTTATTTGTCGAATAAAGTTAACGGACAATGGACGCCGGCATTAAACATGGGGCCAACTATTAATACAGAAGACCATGATGCCACGGCAGGTTTATCGGCTGATGGAACTACGATGTTTATTTACCGATTTAAAGAAAAAGATGGTGGCGATTTATACGTGAGTCATTTGCAAGGTAGTGCTTGGTCTAAACCCGAACACATGGGTAAAAATGTAAACTCAAAAGCACACGAAACATCGGTGAGCGTATCATATGATGGCAAGCAACTTTATTTTATAAGCAACCGCGAGGGTGGCATTGGCGATGGCGATTTATATGTTTGTCAAACCGATGGTAAAGGTGGTTGGCAAATGGCCCAAAATGTGGGTCCATCATTAAATACCAAATATTCAGAAGAAGGGGTGTTTATGCACCCGGATGGTAAAACAATTTATTTCAGTTCAAAAGGGTATAACACCATGGGTGGTTACGATATTTTTAAATCGGTATTTGAAAACGGTAAATGGAGTGCGCCCGAAAATTTAGGTTATCCGATTAACGGACCTGAGGATGATGTGTTTTTTGTAATTAGCGGAAGCGGTTACCATGGTTACTTTGCATCAGCTAAACAAGGCGGTTATGGCAAGACTGATATATATAGAATTACATTTTTGGGCCCCGAAAAACAACCTATGCTAATGAACGAAGATAATTTATTGGCAGGTGTGGGCGCACCTATCAGCGATTTTAAAGCAGAAAAAATTGTAAGCAAAGGCCCCAAAATGACTATGCTAAAAGGAATTATAAGCGATGAACAAACCAAAATACCTTTAGAAGCACAGATAGATTTAATTGATAACGAAAAAAATGAAGTGCTGGCAACCTTTAATTCAAATAGTGTAACGGGTAAATATTTGGTATCCTTACCATCCGGAAAAAATTATGGTATAGCAGTTAAAAAAGATGGTTATTTATTCCATTCAGAAAATTTTGATTTACCTGCCACTGCCGATTTTCAAGAAGTAGAAAAAAATATTGAGCTTAAGAAAATTGATGTGGGTAAATCAATTGTGTTACGCAACATATTTTTTGATTTTGATAAAGCAACCATTCGCCCTGAATCGGCTAATGAGTTAGACCGCTTAATAAAATTACTTACCGATAACCCGACCTTACGCATAGAATTAGGAAGCCATACAGATAGTAAGGGTAGCGATGATTATAATATGAAACTATCGCAACAACGTTCGCAATCTGTAGTAAACTATCTAATTGGCAAAGGCATAGCAGCTGCCCGTTTAGAAGCTAAGGGATATGGTGAAACTGTGCCTATTGCTACTAATGATACT